>JANWYE010000100.1 GCA_025057175.1 Chloroflexus sp.
CGTCCTGGTAAAACAAAAAAGCCCCGCTGTGAAGGGGTTTGAAACAAGATAGAGATTATCTTTCTAGTTCTCAATTTTGGGCTAATTAAAAATAGCCCCGCTGGGAAGGGGTTTGAAAGGAGGTGGGTGGGGGGGGGGTGGGTGTTTTTTTTCCCCCTCCCCCCCCCCTTTTGCCCTTTGTTGTTCTCGGGGGGGGGGGGGTCTTTGGGGCAATTGTGATAAGCTGGCGCAAGCACCGGGGGTTGGTAGGTTGAGAG
Organism: Chloroflexus sp.; assembly: GCA_025057175.1. Taxonomy (GTDB): domain Bacteria; phylum Chloroflexota; class Chloroflexia; order Chloroflexales; family Chloroflexaceae; genus Chloroflexus. Next base: position 258 of record JANWYE010000100.1, read on the forward strand.
AGTGGGTACTAGCACCCTACTCCCCTTCTTCCCGCCAAGCTTTGACGATATGAGCAATTGCTTCGCGCGCGTTGAATGTGCTAGCGTAAGGTGGAGATACTATGACCCCACAGCGCACCATTGCCATTTACGGCAGCGCTGATGAGCTGTACCGCGCAGCGGCGGCGCTGGTGGCAACACAGTTGGCAGCGGCGATCAACGAGCGCGGACGAGCGCTCGTGGCATTGTCAGGCGGGAGTTTGACTACCCGCTTGTACCCATTGCTGGCCAATCCGCCGTTGCGCGAACAGATTGATTGGAGCGCGGTGAGTGTGCTGTTTGCCGATGAACGGTATGTACCGTTTGACGACGCCGAGAACACCTATCGCGCCACTCGCCAGACCCTGCTCGATCACGTGCCAGTGCAGGCCGAGCATGTCTTTCCAGTGCCAACTTACTATCGCGATCCTGAACAAGCGGCGGCGATCTACCACCAGCAAACGGCTGCGTTATTGGCAGCCCATGGCGGCAAGTTTGATGTTGTGTTACTAGGGATGGGACCAGACGGCCACACTGCTTCACTCTTCCCGCGCCACCCGGCATTGACCGGGCCGGCTGACCGGTTGGCAGTAGTGGTGCGCGACGCGCCCAAACCGCCGCCCCTACGCATTAGCTTGACACCGGCGGCGCTGAGCGCCGCGCGCACTGTGCTCTTCGTCGTCAGCGGGGCCGACAAGGCGGCGGCGGTGGCAGCAGCCCTAGCCGAAACGGGCGATCCGCTCGACCAACCCACTCGCCTCATCCAGCCAGAGCAAGGGAACATCCATTGGCTGTGTCAACGAATGAACGAATGAGGGGAACGAATGAACGAATGGGACAACGAATGAACGAATGGCACTCGGTGGCCATTCATTCATTCGCTTATTCGTTCAACCATTCGTTCATTCGTTGCCCTGCTCTTAAAATTTACCGCCAGCCGCCGATTGCTTCGAAGATGGCGCGGTCGTGGTAGGGGTTGGGCACGGTAGCTTTGGGTTGGGCAAGCAGGTATTCGGCCATTTCCTCGAAGGGGCGAGTGCATTCTTCTTTGCCCGGCCCCTCCATCTCGAACAAGGTCTTGCCGGCGAGGCGCGAGCGACGGATGAGATCGTGGTAGGGCACGCGGCCGATGATTTTGGTGCCAACTTTCTCAGCAAATTGGTCAAGCAGGTTGGTGCCGCCGCCGTATTCGTAATCAACCCGGTTGGCGATGATGCCGGCCAGCTTCACTTTGTGGCGCTGCGACTTCTGGGCAATCGCGAGACAGAGCCGGTTGGCGGCAAAGATGCTGTCGAAGTCGTTGCAGGCGATGATGAGGCCATAGTCGGCGTAGTTGAGCGGCGCGGAGAAGCCGCCGCACACTACGTCGCCGAGCACGTCGAAGACAATGACGTCATATTTGTCGTATAACCCGAATTCTTTTAGCAGTTTCACCGTCTCGCCGACAACATAGCCGCCGCAGCCGCTACCGGCCGGCGGGCCGCCGGACTCGAGCGTGTCCACGCCGGCAAAGCCTGTTCTAATCACATCCTCCTTACTGACATCTTCAAGATGGAAATTCACACTGTCCAGCACGTCGATCACCGTCGGCTGGAGATGGCCGGTGAGCGGAAAGGTGCTGTCGTGCTTTGGATCGCAGCCGATCTGGAGCACTTTGGCGCCTTTGAGCGCCATTGCCGCCGACAGGTTGGCCGAGGTGGTCGACTTGCCGATCCCACCCTTGCCGTAGATTGCGAGGATGAGGGACATTGACAACTCCTTCTCGTAGGCCGGCGATGCCGGCGTCTGCTACCAAAAACCCGTTTCGCGTTATCTCACCACGCCTAGGCGCGTAGGTGGTTTTGTTAGGCCATCACTTCCAACCTCTCTCTGGGGGTAAAGAGAGGAGGTTGGGATAGCGGGCCGGCGTTGTGCGCTTTGGCGTTGTGGTGCATACCAACTCTGTGTCTCTAAGCCGGTGGCGCTAATTCGCGGCCAAACTCGCGCCGGTAGACATCGGCGTAGCGAGCCAATGCGCGATAGACGTAGCCGGGCACAATCCGGCGTTCGAGCCGGCCATGCCGTTCGCGCACGAATTGTAGATTGCGCAGTAGTTTCATCTCGATCACCGAACGGGCGAATTCGAGACCCTTCGGCCCGCTGCGGCGCTGGATGAAGGCGACCAACTGGCGGATCGGCCATGGCGCGCGCCGAGGTGGTTTGCGCAGCATCTGGATGTAGGCCGGCATGCCGCGGGTGCGATCGCCGCCGCTGATCGGCGCGCGCTCTTCGACGTAAGGCCGCAGCAGTTCGTAGAGTTCGGCCCCGCGCTCGGTGCGGATGAGAGTCCACTGCCAACGTTCGGTGGGTGGTAGTGGCGCGCCCATATAGCCGATGGTCAGATCCGATAACCCGTTTTGGTAGTCGAAACAGCTCAAACAGGCCGGCGGAAAGACGCCTAATTGGCCGCCGAGCTTGTCGACATCGAGATCGACGAAATTGACCTTCTCGATGCTGCCATCCTCGTGCTTGAGCCAGATACGGAAATCTTGCATAAACTCATGGTGGACGACCGTTTCTGGCGAGCGCGAGACAACCCGCAAAAAGCGTTGCAGATCGGGATAGGTCGTATTGTCGGTGCAGGGAATCCCGATCACGTAGAGCCGTTCGAGGCCCAGTTGATCCTCGATCGCGCGCAGCGCATGGACTTGACAGCCGGTGCCGATGTAGGCGATCCGGCGCAAGCCGGCCTGCCGCACCTGCGAAAGAATATCGAGGGTGGGTGCGAGGCACGGTTTATTGCCGCGGGTTGCACGTACCTCATCGGGGGTGCGGGCCAGAATGGGTAGCGGCGCGTAGCGCGTACCGGGAACGGCGGCTGTGGTAATCACCCCCTCGACCAGCCCGCGTTCGAGCAACAGCGCGCCGAGACTGGTCACAGCGCCGCTCCACTGGGCATCGGGTACCGGCGGGTTCATGCGAAAGACGCGCAGCTCGCGGTAGATGCCGAAGAGCAGCTCATCGCCATCGCGCCGGTTGCGTCCGTGCAAACGGCGTTCGATCTCCTCGGCGCGATTGTTGACGAAGACGCAGCTCTGCGCCATGAAGGGGCGCAGCTCACCGGTGCAGATACCGCAATCGCTGCACAGCTTGGGCCGGCCTGCTAGCCGCTCATCGCGGGCCAGCAGGGCAATCTCGGCCAATTGGCGCGGCGGTTGCGGCCGGCGCGGCGCTTTAGACGGAAGGGCAGTGCTCATGCGCCAAGCTCCTCTTTGGCGGCCAGCAAGACTTGGGCGGTAATGACCGCGTGGCCGCGCTGGCGCGCATACTTCTCGACATTCCCCCGCACCCTGCCGCGCACGAAGAAGGGCACCTTCTTCAGCATCGCTTCGGCGTCAGCAGCCCAAACCGGATCAACCGGCGTGGCGGGGGCCGGCGAGGCAGCCGGGGGTGCAACAGGCGCCGGCGCAGCCGGGGTAGCCGCCACAGCGACAACCGGCTCATCGGCCGGTTTTGGACTCTCGATTGCGATGGCAGCCGGAGCCGGTTCAGGCGTGGATGGCGCTTTCACCTTCTCAGGTAGGTCTAACCCTGCATCCCCAAACAGATCGATCAAGTGCTTCTCCATGCCGAGGGTACAGGTGGTATACACCTCATCGGCGATCACATCAGCGCCATCAAAGCCGAGGAAGGGGCGATAGGCGAGCAGATGGTTCTCGATGTGGGTCGGCGGCGAAATCACCATGCAGTTCAGATCGTAGCGGCGCGAGGTATGGCGCTCCATCTGCGTGCCGCAGACCAATTCGGGACGCAGCTCGGCGATGCGGGCCGCCACCGTCTGAAACTCATCGGTCACGAGCAGATCATCAACATAGCCGGCTAACTGTTCGCGCACCCAATTGGCTTGGTGCTTAACATACGTACCGGCGCCGGCGATCGGCATTCCCAGCTCATCGCGCAAGAAACGGGTAATGCCGACCACGTGAGTAGCATCGCCGAAGACAAAGGCCGGTTTGCCGGAAAAACTATCCATATCGGCGGTGCGGGCCATCCATGGCACAGCGGAAGGGGCCGACATACCATCGAGCGAAAAGGCGGTCAACGGCGGCATAGGGATATTAGCCCCGGCTTGAGCCAACAGCTCGCGCAGCCGCTCAATCCAGCGCAAGGTCGGCTGGACGCCGATCGGCGCATCGAGCAGGGCCGGCACGCCAAACTGCTCTTCGAGATAGGTCGCGGCGCGCAAACCCAGCTCGCGGTAGGGGGCAATCGTCAGCCACGCTGCCGGCAAGCGGCGCAGGTCGGCAATCGTCGCTCCCCACGGGGCTACCACATTCACCTCGATGCCGAGCGTTTTGAGCATCCGGCGCAGGCTAATCAGATCGTGGCGGGCGTGGAAGCCGAGCGAGGCTGGGCCGAGAATGTTAACAGTAGGTCGCTCGGTGCGCGGTTGCGGCTTGGCAAACCGCTTGACCAGATCGGTAAACAGGCTCTCGGCGGCGACGATCTCTTGCATCCGGTACGGATTAGCGTCGTAGACCATCACCTCGCACTGCAACCCGGCGTGCTGGGCAGCAATCTCCAGATTCTCTTGCAACAAAATGGTCGAGCACGACGCCACCACCACGATTAAATCAGGGTGAACGCGCTCCTCCACCTGCTTGAGCGTTTCGGGCAAGCGGATCGTGCCGCGCGCCAAATCGGTGCCGCTGACCACGCTGGTCGTCATCGCCGGAAAGTTGGGCGTGCGGTCGAGCATAGCGAAGATGGCGTTGACATAATCATCGCCCTGCGGCGCGTGGAACACCGCGTGGACATTGCGCATGCTGTTAGCGATACGCCCAACGCCGTGATGGGCCGTGCCCTCATACATCCAATAGGCTAGACGCATGGGTCGTCTCCTCTACGACTGCAACGAGATGACGCCGGGGGAGCTTGGCATCATACCAGTCAACCAGATTGGATCAGAGCCGAGTGGATCGAGCTTGGCGTGGCGTTCGAGGGCGCGGGTGAACGACGTTACCAGCGCATTGACGCCGGCCCAGCCATGGATGGGCAAGAAGCAATATTCGGTGCCCCACTTGGCAACCACGCCTTGGCCAACCAGCGGGTTGGTAGTGATGATGTTCGAGATTATCAGATCGGGCTTTGTTTCGGCGATGGTGCGCAATTGGCGATGGAAATTGGCTTGCTCGACCAACCGCACGCCATCGAGAGCAGCCAACTCGGCAGCGTGGAAGCGACGGTTGATGTAGGGCGTTGAGCATTCGACCACTTCAGCGCCGCACGCTTTGAGGAAGCGAGCCAGCGGCAATTCCATCAGCGTATCGCTGGCGAAGAAGATCTTCTTGCCGCGCAGCAGATCGGTATGGCGCTTGATACGCTCCCATGCTGCGGCTTCGCGATCGCTCAGATCGACCTTCATGCCGAATTGAGCGGCCAAATCCTCCCAGAAGCGGCGGGTGCCATCGGGGCCAAACGGAAAGAGCGAGGAGAGCACGGTGCAGCCACGCTCGTTGCGGAGCTGGGTGGCAGTTTTGTGTAGATAGGGCTGAAGCGGGGCAACGACGGTGCCCGGCCCGATCGGCGGCAACTCGTGGAAGTGGCTGGCGGGCAAGAAACCGGCTACCGGAATGCCCAACCGGGCCGCTTCGAGCGAAAAATCATCGGCAATCGCATCGTTGACCGAGCCGAGGAAGACCACCCGCTTATCTTCAGGCGGAGCTGGCGGGCAGAAGGGGATCAACGCCTGCAACACTGAATCTTCGCTTTGCGAGAAGGTATAGTCGAGGCCAGAAGCAGGCACGAACAGCACCGGCACTTCGGGCGTGCTGACCGACGCCGCTAGCCCTTCAAATTCCACCTTCATCACTTCCGGTGTGCAAGACGAGAGCAAAAAGATCACCGAAGGATGGTGCTCACGCTTGATTTCTTCGATCTGAGCCGAAATATCGGGCTGCGACGAGCTGAGATCGGCTTCTTCGAGCAACGAGACGGCAAAGCGCGGGCGGGCGAAGATCATCACGCCGAGCGTATTTTGCAGCAGGTGGGCGCAGGTGTGCGTGCCGAGGATGAGGAAGAAGCTGTCCTTGATCTTCTGGTAGAGCCAGCCGACGCTGACTAGGCCGCAGAACGAGTGGTAGAGGCCATCCTCGCGGATGGTGCTCGCCTTGTGCATAGCGCCTCCTCGCAAGTTGTAGTGCCTATTTGGTACTACCAAAGTTTAATAACATTCTAGCATAAAAAGCAAGAAGGTGAAGTATAAACAAATCCGGTGCAAAATTGGTGCATAGGGCGGTGCATAGCCGTGCGCCGCACAGCAACCATCTGGCTACGCTGCCGCCCAATCGCGCGGTTTCAGAAACTCGGCCATGGCCGCTTCAGGCGAACCGGGTTCGGGCCGGTAGTTGAATTCCCAGCGGGCCAGCGGTGGCAACGACATTAAGATGGCTTCGATGTTGCCGCTGGTCTGCAAACCGAACAACGTGCCGCGATCGTAGATGAGGTTAAATTCGACATACCTTCCGCGCCGGTAGAGTTGCCACGAGCGTTCGCGTTCACCGTAGGGGGTGTGCATGCGCCGGCGCACGATCGGCAGGTAGGCGTCGAGGATGGTGGTGATGCCATCGCTGACGAATGCAAACGCGCGCTCGAAGCCGTCTGGCTCTGCGGGATGGAGGTCGTCGAAGAAGATGCCGCCAATGCCGCGCATTTCGTTGCGATGCTTGAGGAAAAAGTAGCGGTCGCAGGTCTCTTTCATCGTTTGATAATCGGCCAGCGGGTGGCGGGCGCAGTAGTCGCGCAGGGTGACGTGAAAGTGGCGAGCGTCCTCGGCGAAGCCATAGTTGGGCGTTAGGTCCATCCCGCCGCCGAACCACCAGTCATCGCCGGCCTCGAAATAGCGGAAGTTGGCGTGGAAGGCGGGAACGTAAGGGTTGCGCGGGTGCAATACCATCGAGATACCGGTGGCGAAGTAGGGCTGGCCACGGGTTGAGGGGCGGTGCTGCCAGATGCTGGGTGGCACCTCGTCGCCGTAGACGGCCGAGACATTGACGCCGGCGCGCTCGAAGACGGCTCCTTCGGTCATGACGCGGGCGGTGCCGCCGCCGCCGCCGGGTCGTTCCCAACTGTGGGCGACGAACTGTTGTTGGCCGTCAATCTCTTCAAACGCCGCGCAGAGTCGTTGTTGACCAGCGCGCATCAGATCGTGGACGAGCGAACGAGTGTCGGTGATGGTCATAGGTTGTCTCCTAAGGAGCTAAGGCGTTTCGGCGAGACGTTGTGGCAACGTCTCGCCAAAAACGTCACTGCACACGTTATTGCAACGCCGTAGGATCGGCGGCGGTTACGATAGGTTAGCGAAGGCTTCCTCAACTGCGGCCAACGTCTGGTCGATGTCGGCAGTGGTGTGGGCGGTGCTGACGAAGCCGGCTTCAAATTGCGATGGCGCGAGATAGATGCCGCGTTCGGCCATAGCCCAGAAGAAGCGAGCGTAACGCTGCGGGTCGGCATTGGCTTTCGCTTCGGCGTAATTGGTGATCTGGGCATCGGGATGGCGCAGGAAATAGCAGCCAAACATGGTGCCTACGCTGCCCACCTGCAATGGGATGCGGTATCGTTCGCCTAGCTCGCGCAGGCCATTGGCGAGATGCGAAGTTAAGGTAACGGCCTGTTGGAATGCCGTACCCTCGTTGGCGAACGCGGTGCGCAATGTGGTTAGCCCGGCGATCATAGCCAGCGGGTTGCCGCTGAGGGTGCCGGCCTGATACATCGGCCCTGCCGGCGCAACCAGTTGCATGTACTGGCGCTTGCCGGCATACGCGCCAACCGGCAAGCCGCCGCCGATCACCTTGCCGAGGCAGGTCAAATCGGGGTCGAGACCCCACAACGCCTGCGCCCCGCCGGGGGCGACGCGGAAGCCGGTCATGACCTCGTCGAGAATAAAGATTGCGCCGTGTTGATGGGTCAGCTCGCGCAGACCGCTGAGGAAACCGGGTTTAGGCAAGACGAAGCCCATATTGGCGGCGATCGGTTCGACGATAACGGCTGCAATGTCGGCGCCGCGGTTAGCGAAGAGGGTAGCTACTGCGTCGAGATCGTTGTACTCGACCGTGATGGTCTCGGCGGCGACAGCCGGCGGCACGCCGGGGCTGTCGGGCAAGCCGAGAGTGGCGACGCCACTGCCGGCCTGCACCAGCAGCATATCGGCATGGCCGTGATAGCAACCGGTAAACTTCACGATCAGGCGGCGTCCGGTGGCGGCGCGGGCCAGCCGCAATGCGCTCATGGTCGCTTCGGTGCCGCTATTGACAAAGCGAATCTGCTCAATCGACGGCACCAATTCGATCACCAGCCGGGCCAGCTCGGTTTCGAGTTCGGTCGGCGCGCCGAAGCTGGTGCCACGCTGAGCCTGTTCGGCAATGGCTTGCGCCACGGCGGGATGAGCGTGGCCGAGCAACAGCGGCCCCCACGAGAGCACATAGTCGATATACCGGTTGCCATCGACATCCCACACATACGCGCCCTGCCCCCGATCGAAGAAGATGGGCGTGCCGCTGACGCCACGGAAGGCGCGCACCGGCGAGTTGACTCCGCCGGGAATGACGGTTTGGGCAGCGGCAAAATTGGCTTGCGAGCGAGCGTAGCGCTCGGTAGCGACACTCATTGCAGAACCTCCTGTAAAGCGGGTGCTTCTGCCGGCAGTGGGAATGACTGCACGAACTCCACGAGATAGCGCACGTGGTCGACCGGCGTTTCGGTGAGGATGCCATGGCCGAGGTTGAAGATATGACCGGGACGACCGCCAGCGCGCTGTAAGATCTCGCGGGCGCGGGCAGCGATCAGTTCTCGCGGCGCAAAGAGCGTCATCGGGTCGAGATTGCCCTGCACCGCATGCTCGTAGCCGTATTGCGCCCATGCCACATCGAGGTCGATCCGCCAATCAACGCCAAGCACATCGGCCCCAATTTGGCGCAACTCGCCGGCAAGGCCGGCCATATCGGTGCCGAAATAGATGATTGGCGGCGCGGCTGCGCCGAGGCGCGCGCGAACGGTAGCCACCACGTTTTGGGTATGGCGCAGCACGAAGGCCCGATAGTCAGCAGGGGCGAGCGCGCCGGCCCAGCTATCGAAGATCTGCACTGCGTCGGCGCCGGCCTCGACCTGCGCGATCAGATACTCGGCCACTAATTGGCTGAGCCGCTCCATCAAGCTGTGCCACGCTGCCGGTTGCTCGTACATAAAGCGCTTGGTCAAGCGATACTCCTTCGAGCCGCCGCCTTCAATCGCATAGCTGGCCAGCGTGAAGGGTGCGCCGCTAAAACCGATCAACGGCAAGCCGTTCAGTTCGCGCTTCACCAGCCGCAACGCGGTGAGCGTGTAGGCGACCGTCTCGCGCGGATCGCTGGCATGAAGGGCAGCGACATCGCGCGGCTGGCGAATTGGGTTATGGATAACCGGCCCCTCGCCCTTTTCATACGTAAGCTGAAAACCCAAACCTTCGAGCGGAGGCAGAATATCGGCGAAGATAATGGCAGCATCAACCCCAAAAGCCTGAATTGGTTGCAGCGTCACCTCGGCAGCCACTTCCGGCGTCTTCACCATCTGCAAAAAGCCGTAACGCTCGCGCACGGCGCGATATTCGGGCATGTAGCGTCCGGCTTGGCGCATCAGCCAGATCGGGGTGCGGTCAACCGGTTGGCGACGGCAGGCGCGCAGAAAACGATCTCGCATAAATTCCTCACTATGATTTGGCAAGCTTTACCGCCGAGAACACAGCGAGTGAGCAGGCAGCGCGTTGCGTGTGCCGCGCTTGCGGGCCAAAGCATTACCTAGCAAACAACCTCGCTCACACCCTGTCGTGAACCGTGCAATCGGTAAACTTCCTAACTCAGCCACTCTGCCGCCTCTTTCGCCCAGTAGGTGATGATCAGATCGGCCCCGGCGCGGCGAATCGCAGTCAGCATCTCGAGGGCGATGCGCTGTTCATCAAGCCAGCCTTGCAGGGCGGCAGCCTTGACCATGCTGTACTCGCCGCTGACTTGGTAAGCGGCGAGCGGCAGGTTATAGCGATCGCGCACTTGGCGAATGATGTCGAGGTAAGCCAGCGCCGGCTTGACCATCAGGATGTCAGCGCCTTCGGCCACATCGAGATCAACTTCACGCAGCGCCTCGCGAGCATTGGCCGGATCCATCTGGTACTGGCTGCGGTCGCCAAATTGGGGCGGGCTTTCGGCGGCGTCGCGGAAGGGGCCATAGAAGCCACTGGCATACTTAGCGGCATAGCTCATAATCGAGGTATGGCTAAAGCCGGCAGCATCGAGGGCGGCGCGGATAGCGGCAACCATGCCGTCAATCATCCCCGATGGGGCAATAATATCGGCGCCGGCGCGGGCATGCACTACTGACGCCTCGGCAAGCAGGGCAAGCGTGGGGTCATTGAGTAGATAACCCTCACCGAGCTGGGGCTGAAAGTCGCTGCGGTCGGGTGTGTTGAGCACGCCACAGTGCCCGTGATCGGTGTACTCGCAGAAACACATATCGCTGATAACAACCATACCGGGCACGGCGTCTTTGATAGCCCGGATCGCTTGCGGCACAATCCCATCGGGATCGGCATTCTCGCTGCCGCAGGCATCCTTGTGTGCCGGAATGCCGAACAGCAAGACAGCGCGAATCCCGCGCTCGGCCAGTTCACGCGCTTCGCGGGCAGCCTGATCGGGCGACATCTGGTACTGGCCGGGCATCGAGCCGATCGGCTTGCGCAGATCGTGGCCATGGCGGACGAAGATCGGCGCAATCAATTGGGCGGGCGTGATTCTGGTTTCGCGCACCAGATCGCGCAAGGCAGGGCTGATGCGCAGCCGGCGCGGGCGCTGCACCGGCGTAGGCAGGTGCTTGGCAATGCCGTTGACAACCGGCGTTTGCGACGAGAGCGTTTCCATGGGTGTCACTCCGTGGTTTCAGCGAACGGTATACGAACGATTATGTAGACACGCAAGGGCATCTAAGCCGATGGAGGCGTAGCCCCTGCTAACAACCTATCCCTCCCGCGTGCGGCGGCGATTGCTGCGCCGCCTGCGGCGGCTCGCAATGACAGGAGGGTGCGGAAGCCACCCCCCATCCCTCCCGCGCGAGGAGGAGATTGCTGTGCCGCCCCTGTGTCATTGCGAGGGGGCGAAGCCCCCGAAGCAATCTCCCGCGAGTGCGGGAGCCAACCCCCCATTCCTCCCGCGTGAGGAGGAGATTGCTTCGCCGCCTGCGGCGGCTCGCAATGACAGGAGGGTGCGGGAGGGATAACCCTTCAACCCCTACTGCGCATGCTGCGCGACGAACACCTGTGCCAAGGCATCAAGCAGCGCATCATCGTTGGGCCGTTCAGCGACAGCGGCGACTGGTAGATCAACCGCAGCGCAGACAGCGGCTGTGCTAGGGCCGATGCAAACCAGCGCCGGCGGTTGGGTGTGCGGCAGAATCAGTGCGCGCAATTGGCGCGCTGCCGAGCCACTGGCCAGTACGATCGCATCGACCTCGCCAGCTTGCAGCGCAGCGGCCAGTTCGCTTGCGCCGGGGCCGGCGATTGTGCGATACGCGGTGACGCGATCGACAGTAGCCCCCGCCGCGCGCAACGCTTCGGTTAGCGTGGGTGGGGCAATGTCGGCACAGGGCAGCAACACCCGCTGGCCGGCAAGGTTGCCCATAGCCTGCGGCAACGCCGCGCCGAGTTCCTCATCGGGCACGCTGGCCGGTTCGCGTCCCCAGACCCGCCGGCAATCGGCAGCGGTACCCTTGCCGACGGCGGCGATTGCCGTGACGCTAGGCACCGTGGCGGCGGCCAAGGCTTGCACCGCTTGCCGGCTAGTTACCACGAGCCAGTCATACGCGCCGGCAGCCAATTGGCTTAGCGCCTGTTGCAGCGGAGCCGGATCATCCGGTGGGGCGTAGGCAATCAATGGCGTTAGCAAAGGAATCGCACCCTGCGCGCGCAACCGCTCGGCTAGCGTATCACCGCGCCCGGCGGGACGGGTAATCGCGATTCGGCGACCGGCGAGCGCGTTCATCGCCGCGCCTCCTGTTGGCTACGAATTGCGGCCAGAATGGCATCACCGCCTTGGGCCAGCAACGCTTCAGCTACGGCGACGCCCAAGGCTTCGGCATGATCGGCTGGGCCGGTTTGTTCGGCGAAGACCAAGGCGCTACCGTCGAGCGCGCCGATCATACCGCGCAAGCGCAGGCCAGCCTCGCTCACAGCCGCGTGGGCGGCCACCGGCACTTGGCAACCGCCTTCGAGCCGGCGCAGCAACGCGCGCTCAGCCAGCGCCGCTGCCCGCGCCGCCGGATCGTCGAGCGCGGCCACAAAGGCGCGAGTAACCGAGTCAGCGGTGCGGGTCTCGATTGCCAAAATGCCCTGCGATACTGCCGGCAGCATCACCAGTGGATCAAGCGGATACACCACGGCTTCGCCGATAGTCGCGCCGGGGGCGCCATCCCACAACCCCAACCGGCGCAGGCCGGCAGCGGCCAAAATCAAGGCATCATACTGTCCTTCGGCCAACTTGCGCAGGCGAGTATCGACATTACCGCGCACATCGGCCAGTTGCAGA
>JANWYE010000101.1 GCA_025057175.1 Chloroflexus sp.
TGGGCAATCTACACGTTACCAATTGAGGAAAACGACAACTACAAACAACAGAATAGGCGGGATCAGCAAAGCGGCGAGAATAGCGGCCAGTTTATCGTTGCGGCGAGCGTAAGCAATCCATGCGCCAATGGACATCGCCAAGGGATAGATTGGGTAGCCATAAAAGGCAATTAACCACAGAGGCGCCGTTCCCTCTGGATTCTCAGCCACCAACGAGATAAATGTGCCGGGCAGCCATATTAGTAGAATTGAGACCAGCGCCAGCAGTTGCGTAACAATTAACCCGCTAAGCACCAATGGCCGGTTGCTGTTTGATTGCTTGATCGTTTCGGCCAAAAATACACCTCCTCTGCAAAATAAAGATGCGATGACCACGAAGTTTCACCTTTTGCAACATGTCTTTGCGCGAAAATTATACCATTCATGTTCAGTTTTGATAAGCGGGTGGGGTGATGAGCGCGTTTAACCGCTGCATTGCTGGCATAAGCCGCGAGCTATATTGCCGAGAGAAATGCCAGCACTCTGCTAAGGAGGAGCGCGGTTGCCTCGGCGTCGTAAGCTGGCAGCGAACTGTCTACAAACACATGGTGATCACCCGGATAAAGGAACAGCTCGCCATGCTTGGCTTGGGCTATGAGTTCGCGCGCTGCTTCGATGTCGCCTTCGCCAACGAAGAACGGATCGGCATCCATTGCATGAATTTGAACGGGTAGTTCCCTTGGCCATGCTGGCCCAAACTCGGCAACCGGCACACAGGAACCAATCAAAAGCGCCCCGCGTGCTCCAAAGCGGGTTTGGGCTAATTTCTGAGCCGGTAGCACGCCAAGCGAGAATCCAGCGTAGACCAAATTTGTAGGCAGCGCTTGCACGGCTTGCTCGCCGCGCTTAATCGCCTCACCAAAACCCAATGCATTTACGAACTCCATCCCTTGCGCAAGGTCATTGAAGCTATGACCAACGAAGAGATCCGGCGTATGGACGATGTGACCTGCCTTGCGCAATTCATCGGCGAACGCGATGATACCGGCAGTGAGTCCCAGCGCGTGATGGAACAGCACAATTTCTGCCACTGAAGATTCTTCCTTGTACAACGGTTGTGCAGACGAGTGAATCACACGTTAGTGCGTGATCGCCAGTTGCAAATGATGGTTAGGTTACACCTGCTGGCGCACATAGCGCAAGTGCGTGGCGTCCGGGCTATGCAGAACCCTATCGATCCGAAATTGCGGCAATGGTTCGCGCAGGTTCTCAAACAAACGCCGCCCGCCGCCGAACAAAACCGGCACGAACGCGATTTCCAGCTCGTCGTTGAGGAGGTAAAGCTGAGCGCCACTCAATCATCCTACTTGTGATTCACCGCCGATGCGTAATGAAGAACAATTGTGCTGATCGTATCATTTCGCAGAGACATTTGCAACTCCTCCAACCAGCCGAATTTGTTGATATGTCTGATATGCCATACCACCTTGTCGCTCATTCTCTCATTTGGCATCAGACCCGTGATGCGATGCCTGTCCTACCCTTACTACACCGTTTGACATCCATTGCCATTCGTGGTAAGATAGCGCGGTGTGAGCGGGGGTGTAGCTCAGTTGGTAGAGCGCGACAATCGCACTGTCGAGGTCAGGGGTTCGAATCCCCTCACCTCCACCAAGCTCGGGGCCATAGCTCAGTTGGAAGAGCGCAACACTGGCAGTGTTGAGGTCAGGGGTTCGAATCCCCTTGGCTCCACCAATTATCTGCCGTCGCCTTTGGGGCGGCGGTTTTGATTTTGTGAGACGCAGAGGGGGCAGAGGCGCAGAGGGTGGGAAACGCAAAGGCGCAGAGGTTCGCGAAGTTGCGCAAAGGGGGTTAGGTAGAGCAGAAGCGCTGCTACGCTAATCTGTCAATCTGCTTAGCGGCATAGCGACGTTTCGTTATCGCGTCTCGGCGTCATCTACGCTCTCGGCGGTGAATTGGTCCCCACCCCAGCCCTCCCCCAGCGGGGGAGGAAGCACACTGGCCGATCACAAAGCGGGTGATTTGATTTAATAACGGAAGGTGCATTGTGGCAACTGAGTCGTTGATGGCGTTGATCGTTCACGGTGGGGCGTGGGCGATCCCTGATGATCAAGTGGCGGCGCATATTGCTGGGTGCGAGGCAGCGCGGGCTGCCGGCTGGCAACGATTGCAGGCTGGCGGCAGCGCGCTCGATGCGGTCGAGGCGGCGGTGCGGGTGATGGAAGATGACCCGATCTTCGATGCCGGCACCGGTTCGGTGTTGACCAGCGCCGGCACGGTCGAACTCGACGCGGCGTTGATGGATGGGCGCACGCTGCGCTACGGTGCGGTGGCCGGTCTCCGCCGCATTCGCAATCCGATTACGCTGGCCCGCCACGTGCTTGCCGGCCCAGCGACGATGCTGGTCGGTCCCGGCGCCGAGGAGTTTGCTGCTTCGGTAGGGGTTCCCTTCTGCGCCAACGAAGACCTGATCGTCGAGCGTGAACGGCAGTTGTGGCTGGAGTGGAGGGCTAAGGGCGCGGTGCCGCCGCCGCCCGCGAGCGGGCACGATACTGTCGGCGCGATTGCGCTTGATCGAGCCGGCAATCTGGTGGCGGCTAACTCGACCGGCGGCACGCCGTTTAAACTGCCGGGCCGGGTGGGCGACACGCCGTTGATCGGCTGCGGTTTGTATGCGACACCGGTAGGCGCAGCCGTTTGCACCGGCTGGGGCGAGTCGATTACCCGCGTGGCGTTGGCCCGGCGTGTGGTTGAGCTGCTCGAAGATGGGCTTGGCCCGCAGGAAGCAGCCGAGATCGGGATCCGCTTGCTCGGCGAGCTGGTGCCTGAGGGGCGTGGCGGGGTGATCGTGCTCACGCCGGACGGTACCGTCGGGTTGGCGTGGAATACGCCGCGCATGGCATACTCGTATATCGATGGGCAGGGTGAGGCGCGGTCGGGGGTGTGAGCGCGCGGCTGTCACCAGAATGAGCCAAAGATGGCGAAATCGGTGAGCCATCGCCGGCAAGAACCGAACGTGCGAGTGTCGTTGACTATGAATGGCGGCACGTGACGGTGAGCAGAGGGCAATCACGCCCCCTCGCCGTTGTGCCGCCATTCGATTGCGCAGGAATATGTAGGCGCGCTAGACAATCCTGCGCAAGTGGGGGCTTCGCTCCAGCCGATGTTCGATCAATGGTAATGCCAGCGCAGCCTCGCCCTCCTCCTAAGTGTAGGAGCAGAGTGAGACTGCGCTTTCTTGCCAACTAACCGAGCCGGTTTAGCGGAGTGTCATTGGCAGGTACACTCGGCTATTGAGGAGGTTATAATTGCGCGTTGTCAGTCGCAGCGGCGTTTCGCTGTAGGGCGATTCGGCGTTGCCCTGCACAAATTTGACCCGGTAGCGGTTGTTGCCGGGACTTACCGGCGTGTAGGTGTATGGCCCCGCCGCCGGAGCTGTGCCAAGCGCTTCATATCTGGCTAGTCCCTCTGGATTGACCTCGATCACCGCCTGCGCCCCGGCTGGCCCGCCAATCCACGTCACCCGCACCGAACCATCGGGAAGCAGTGTGGCTGCTACGTTTTGGGGCGGGAGCAACGTTTGCGCCAATGTTGTGCCTGATACGGTGTTAGATGGCGCGCTCGCGCCGGTTTCGTTTAGGGCAACGATCCGGTAAAAATAGGTGGTGTCCGCGTTCAAGCCGGTGACGGTGTAGCTCGTCGTTTCACTCAACACCGAGGCTGCTGTTGTGAATGGGCCGGCGGCGGTGCTGCTCTGCTCGATGCGGTAGCCGGTTTGCTCGCCGGTGGTAGCTGGAGACCATACGAGGCGCAGACTGTCAGCGCTGAGCGGGGTGATTGACACGAGGGTGGGTGCGGCTGGGAGTTGGGGCAGACTGCGCACATCGGTGAGGGTAGTGACGAAGTCCGAATCGTTCCCGGCGGCGTCTAATACCTGTAGCCGGTAGGAATAGGCCACGCCGGGTTGAGCGGTGGTGTCGTCCCATGCGGTCGTTCCTGCCGGCAACACAGCGAGGTCTTCCCAAGCGCCATCAGCGGTGCGGCGTTGCAGCAAGTAGCCGGTAACGGCGCTTGCTAGCCCTGCTGCGCTTGATGTACCCGCGCCAGCGAGCGTCCAGCTTACTCTCATAAACGGTTGCGATGCTGGGTCAGCCGGTTTGATCGGGGCAACCGCGATAGAGATAGCCTTGGGTTGCCAGCCTTCGCCGATGGCGATTACGCGGCCTTGCCCGGTCTGCACATAGATCTCGCGACCGTAACTAATTGCCGCTGAGCCGCCATTCGCGCCACTGCCAAGCGACTGCGTCCACAATTCCTCACCCGTGTGCGGGTGATAGGCATGCAGCCAATCGCCAGTGGCGATGTAGATAGCATCGGCGGAAGCCGCCGGCAAGCTACGCACCGCTGTGCCCAGATTGGCTTGCCACCGCAAGGTCAGACCGAGCGAGAGGCTGTACAAGATACCGTTCTCGGTTCCGACCAACACTTGCCCGCCGGGTCCGGCGGTTGGCCCGCTGCTGATAGCGCCTGATCCGGTAAAGCTGCTCTGGATGGCGAAGGTGTTGAGGTTGAGTCTGACGACGGTGCCATCACCGCGTCCGGCAAAGATGCTGTCGGCGAAGAGCAATGGTGGCGTGGTGTATGCCGCTGGCGCTGGGTTGGAATAGACGGCGCAGCCGGAGCGGAGGTAGCCGCTAGCGCAGGTAGGGGTAAAGAGGTTGAGCCGGAAGACGCGCCCAGTATTGGTTGTGCCGTAGTAAGCGCGGTTGGCCGCCACTGTCAGCCCACCCACGATCTGGCCCTCGATGCCGTGGACCGCGTAGAGCTGACCATCGGGCCGCACAACGACCACTGCCGAATTGTTATTGCCGGCGTCGAGTGGGACGGCAATAAATCCGTCTGCCCCTACCACCGGCCCGGCTAGTGGTGTGCCGCCAAGGTTGAGCCGCCAGCGTTCGGTAGAAGACCTAAGGGCATAGAGCCATCCCAGCCGATCCACGGCATAGATTGTGTTATCTGTGGTGATGACCGGCGCGCCCACTGCTGGCGCGTTCAAAGTCCAGCGTTCCTTGAGTTGGCCGCCCCGCACTCTGTCCACGAAGCTATGCGCGATGACCACGTCGCCCCACAGGTCTACCACCGGTGAGGTGCGCACGGGCAGGGAGAGATTGGCCGGCGCTGCGTACTGCCAGAGTTGTTTGGGGAAGGATGGCCCGGCCAAGGAGGTATAGCCGAGGCCACGACCGTTATAGCGCAGCATCGGCCACGCGGCGAGGGTGGCGTCGCCGCTAGCATTGCCGAAGTAGCTGAGCGTCGGGTCACCGAAGAGGTCGTAGTTGAACGCCCACCAACCGCCCTCTTGCCCGGCCTTCACTTTGGCCATGTACTCGGCCATCGTCTGCCATACAGCGTCCCCTAACCGCATCTGATCCACCAACAAACGCCGGTTGACGCCCACGCTAATGTCTTGCATGCCACCTTGGCCGGGTTGCTGCCAGCCCGGTGAGTAAGGCATCACGCCGATTCCGCCCGCCCAAGCAGTGGCGTTATTCCGGGCTAGCATTTCGGCGCCAAAATTGGATGGATTAGCCCAGTGACCGGTTTCGCACGCCGCAACTACATAGATAGGAGCGCTGCCGTATCTAGGGGTCACATCGTCAAAGTCAAGCATCGTTGTGTGCCCGACCTCGTTAGCGCCGTTGGGTTGTCCGGTAAACGGTTCGCTCGGCTGGTCGAGCCGGTTGTTGGAAAAGAGGTCGCCCTGCCAATAGGTGCGAATAACGCCATTGCCGTTGCCGTGGCCAACCAGATTGACGACGCCATAGGAGTACCGGTCGTCAAGCAGATCCGCACCTTGGTTCAAGGTCGCGATGAGGTTTTGCTGCGTGACTTCATAGGAGGTCATTACCCCCGATGCGCCGGTGGGGATGCCGCCAATGGTTGCCGGCTCGTTTTCATAGAGGCGAGCGACGCTGAAACCCGCAGCGGTTTGAAAGCCGGTGCGCATCGTTTCGCCGACATAAGCGCCGTCGGTACCGGTACCGCACGGCACTTGATAACTGCCGCCTTGGCCGTTTTCGTTCTTCTTCCAACACTGCCCGCGCATGTCCATCATGCTCATTGCCGAAAGCGTCCGATTCTTGAACGTCGCCGCTTGGCGTTCAAATTCCATACTGTTGGCTAGCACGCGGCGCACGGCCTTCGGGTCGGTCAGCGGAATGCGACCGACGGCTACGGTCAGGTTGAAGACGTTGCGGTTGTCCGGCGTGTACCCATTCCGCTGTTGGGCTGCTGGGTCGCCGAAGATGCCGTCACCGAGACAGCCGTTGCCGTTGGTGTCCCAGTTACTGGTCAGATCGGCGTAGTACCAATCGGTGCGCCAGCCAGAACCGGGGCCGGTAGCCTGTGGTTTGCGGCAGTTGTTGTTCGGCGCCGCCTGCGAGTAGTCTCTGTCCACGCCCGCTTCGACCTGTGCGTAGGGCAAAACCTGATTGGTGCCGATCAGCATAAGATACTGGAAGCGACTGCCATACGTTTGATACCGGCTGATCGCAAAATTGCGGATGTTCTTTACCAGCGTAATGTCGTTGGAGCTGGCGCCTTGGCCGGCCTGCTCGATGCTGACGACTTCGATCTCAAAACCAAGGCGACGCTTGAAATCCACAAAGTCGGTGAGAGCGCCGGCCTGTATGACGGTCTGGGGCGCGATGATAAGGAAGTATGGGCCTGCGGCAGGGTCTGCCGGCAACGGAAGCGCGTCTTTAAGCGTGAAGGTGAAGTTGCTGTAGGCGCCGGGTCCGGCGGCGCCGATCGTGATGGTGCGCGCATCAATGACCACGCCGGGTGAGTACGCATCTGCCTTAAATGGGATGTAGCCCTTGGGCAGGCTTAGCGGATCGAGTTCGAGCGTATGCTGAGTGAAGTTGTCCTCTCCCACCACGGTAAAGCTGCCGTCTGGGCGACTGGCGGCTATGCCAACAATGGCGCTGCTACCACTCGGATCGCTGCCGATCAGCCGCACCTTCAAGCCGGCCAAACCCATCGGTTGGACCAGATCGTTGCGCGGCTGGTAGACAACGCGACCGGTGAGGGTGCGGGGCGGGCCGAGGCTACCGAGCGTGGCGGCGCTCCATGTGACGGGCTGGTTCCACCCGGAAAGCGCCGGCCAGATGCGATCATCACCAATGCCGCCGATCCAGTTCTGGGCCAGCCGCAAGCCAAAGACGCCGCCCTTGGCGTTGAGGAGGCTGAGACTGATGCGATACTCGGCGGTGCGCGTCTGGCCCAAACCGGCGTCGAAGATCCGGTACTGGCCATCCCACTGGGTGGCGATTGCCGAAGTGGTGGTATAGCCGCCATTGCCATCACCGATCCGAGCGATCTTTGAGCCATCACTCCGTAACTCCAGCGTGTAATCGTTCGGCTGCGCCAGCGCGTGACGGCTCAGGTTAGGATCGAGATAGACCGCAACCCAGTTGTCGCCGGACCACGTAGGCACAATCACATTCTCGAAACAGATCCACAAATCGGTGGCCGTGCGTAGCAGGTGCGCCGTGGTGCGCGGTGTTCCCTCCGGCGATCCATTCGAGACGATCACCTGTGTGTCACCCTGATACTCGCTGGCAGTGCAATAGCCATCAAGGCTCAGGGTAGCGTTACGCTGGGGAATGCGGATGTCACGAGGGATAGCGCCATCGGTGACAAAAAATCCGCCCCGCGCGACGCCATTGAAGCGATTCGTGGCATCGCTAGCATCGCCATTCAGCCGCCACTCAGCCAACAGCGCAGAATCTGCGGTAGCTGGATCAAGTTCGCGAAACATGTTCGCCCGAACCTCGGCGACTGAGAGCGCCCGCTGCCACAGGCGTACGTTATCAATCAGACCAGCGAAGTAGTTGTGAATGAAGTCATTGGCTAGATCGGCGCCAATGCCGAGCGGCGTGCCATTTGCCTGACCTACGCCCCCAGCATAGATGCTGGTGCTGTCGAGCAAGCCGTTGATATACATTGCACGCAGGCCGGTGATCGGATTGTAAGTGACAGCGATGTGCGTCCACACGCCGGTTGGCACTGTACCCACACTATCCATGCGGCTGCCGAAGCCGTTGCTTAAGAACCGCACGTGGTCGCCGAGAAACATCAGGCAATAGGAGCGATCCCAATCGTTGCACAAAACGGACTCGTTCCGGCTGGCGTTGTTGCGCTTCACCCACGCTTCGACGGTGATGCCTGCCGGAAAGTTATTTAAGCTCCACGAATAGGGTACCTCGATATAATTGAGCGGAAAGGGATCGCCCGGACGGACGCCGGACAGACTAAATGAGTTTTGGCCAGCGGCAGCAAGCGCGATCGATGAGGGCGGTTCCGGTTGCCCATAGACAGGGACGATCGCAACGATGAAGGCTAACAACGCCAGCCAGTGCAGGAAGGCCTTGCGTCCACACTTAACCATTGAGGAAGAGTCCTTTCTTGGGAGCATAGGTGAACGAGCGCACTCTGGCAGGCGCGAGGGCAAAGGGGGTGCTCGTTCGTTGCGCTGAGCAGAGATATATTTAGAACTTCTTAAATAATGAGCTATTTCAGCCGCCCAAACAACGTTTGCAGATAATCGGCAATCTGCGCTTCGCTGCTGAGGGCAAGGGTGTTGGCCGGGAAGCGCAAGAAGATGTAACGACCATCTTGCAGTGCCTGCACCGCGCGCAGTTGGCTATCGGGAATGACCCACGTGTACCCCTCTTGCACATAAGCGTTCAGGTTATTAACAACCACGTCTGGCTTACGGTTGGCAGGGTTGGTATCCATCCGCCATTTCACCAGCGTCTCTTCGCCAGTGTAGGCTTGGACGATGAAATCGGCCTGTTGGCTAGCGCCGGGCGGGGTGTAAAACCATGTGCAAGCCGTCCACCCCGGCATGACGGTATCCATCAAGCTGGCGGGCTGGGTGCCGATGATGCGTTCTAGTTCAGCAGCGGGCACTAGCTCGGCACAGGAGATGGTCAGGGCGGTTGGCGCGGCGGGTGGTTCGGTTGGCGATGTTGTTGGGGCGACCGTAGCGGCTGGCGCAGCCGGAGCGACCGATTGGCCGCTGCAAGCGGTAAGGCTAGCTGCGATCAGCGCCACCAGCAGCCCAAGTAGAAGGAAGGGCCGGTCATTCATTGTCGTCTCCTGTTTCGGCGCGACGTTGCATTGCTTTGTCGCCGTCAATGCACACGTTATCGTTATGAAAACAATAGCTGGCGGCGCTTACAGAAGTGCTTACAGATGATATGAGCCGGAAGGAATGTGCGTCGCACCCTAACCTTACACATCATCGCCATGCCGGATGCGCTCGGCAAGGAGGGTTGTTTCGGGGGTCGGGGTGGTTTGGAGGTCGGTGGCGAGGAGTTCAACGAGCGCGTGGTATTGGCGCAAAGCCTGTGCCCGTTTGCCTTGCCGGGCCAGACAACGCATGATTTCACGGTGAGCCTGTTCAAGGTAGGGGTCTTCGGCCAGTGCGCGGCGATAAATCACTGTGGCTTGTTCGTAGTGCGCTTCAAGCGCGTAGAGTTGGCCGAGGTCGAGCAACGCCTGCACGAAGGTTATGCGCAGCTCTTCGCGGCGTAACGCTGCCCAGCCGCCGGCATCGAGATCGGCGAGAAACTCGCCGCGCCAGAGCGCTGTCGCTTCGGTCAGCAATGCGATCGCTCGGCTGCGCTGGCGCGCGGTTAAGCTAGTGACAGGGCCTAATGCGTTCGCCTCGCGCAGGCATTGCTCAAAGTGGGCCACATCGTACCAGAGCGGCAAGGCGCGATTGATCGCGTAAGTGCC
Source organism: Chloroflexus sp. (assembly GCA_025057175.1). Classification (GTDB taxonomy): domain Bacteria; phylum Chloroflexota; class Chloroflexia; order Chloroflexales; family Chloroflexaceae; genus Chloroflexus. Next base: position 9,808 of record JANWYE010000101.1, read on the forward strand.
ATTGGCAAATCGAATCCGTTCTGCGTTTCCAAGAGCATGGCGGATGAAGTGCAAACTCCGGTGCAGATAATTACGCAGTTGGGCTGGAGAAGCGTCGGGCCACAAGTCGAGACCGATGGCGGCTTTGGTTGCCGGTGAACGATCCAGCAGATAGAAGAACAATTCACACGCTTTGCGGTAGGTCCATGCCGAAGCCGGTACCGGCTGGCCGGCAACGATGACGCGGATCGGGCCGAGCGCAGAGGCATGTAACTCAGGAACTTGATCGTGCTGGGGTGCAGCCGGGGAAGTGGCGTGACCAAGCGCCAGCGCTGCCGCAACGTCGAGCGATACTGGCGCGGCGACGGCTGCCCTCGCGGCAACTGCCTCGACCGGATCGCGCCATGGCGGCAGGCGCGGAATGCGTAGCCGGTCACGCTCAGTTGAGGTAGATGATAAGAGAGCCGCTGTGATGCTGGGTTCGGTGGTTGCCAGCGCTATCGCCACCGCTTCAACGGCTTCGATCAGCGGATGGCGATGGCCGGTAGGGGTCAGGATGCCAACTGCTTCTCGCGCATAGGCAAGGGCAACCTCGGTTTCGCTCTGCTGGGTTGCCAGCAACGCCAGCCGGGCCAGCATGATCCCGCGGCCACGGATCGAATTGGCCCGCTCATACGCCGCCAGCCCTTCGGCATAGCGTGTTTTGGCCGCAGCAACGTTGCCTTCGGTCAAAGCAAGATCGCCTAGCATCCGCAGGATGTCCGCTTCCCATATAGGCGCATCGAGTTGGCGAAGCATCGTCAAAGCCTGCTCTCCCAACCGCGCTGCTTCAGACAATGCACCGGTCACATACGCAACCACGGCGAGCGTGCTGGTAGCGGTTGCGCCGGCATGTTGATCGCCGGTGGCCTCGGCTAGTGCCAGCAAACGGCGGGCATAAGTTGCCGCCATCTCGCTATCATCGCGCGCTAAGGCGATCTCGGCGAGGTTGTGCAATGCCGGCAAGAGACTCATTCCAACGCGAGTTGCTGCCTCAAGCGCAGCCGTAAAACAAGCGGTGGCGGCGTCGTAATCGGCGTAATCGAAATGGACCAGACCGAGGTTGTTAAGCGATACAGCAACACCGTAGTCGTCGCCCAATTCGCGACGCAGGGCGAGCGCCGCCTGATGATAGGTCACAGCTTCGGCGAAATGGTTCAAGTCGTGGCTCACGAGACCGAGCAGGTCAAGCGCGCGTGCTTCAGTCTCGCGGTCGCCGGCCTCTTGGGCGAGATGGAGACTTTCGTGCCCGCGAATGTGCGCGCTCTGGTCATCACCTTGCCGGCAAGCAAGGCGTCCAGCGACAAATGCCGCCTGCGCCCGCAGCAGCGGTGGCGCGAGCGTTATTTCGGGCAGGTGCAGCACTTCATCGGCCCAATGACGCGCTTCGCCCAATGGTCCACGGTTGAACCAGAACCGGAACAACGCTACAACGAACCGTAATCCCACTACGACTTGGCGCGTTGTGATTGCCCAACGCAACGCTGCGCGCAGGTTATCGTATTCTGCCGCCAGCCGGGCCATCGCCGCGCCAGTAATCGGCCCAAGCGGTTGAGTGCTAGCTCCTTCGGCCAGCGCTATCGCCCACGCCAGATGGCGATCACGGGTGAGCGCCGTCTCGCCGGCGTTATCGAGCTGCTCGCGGGCAAAGAGGCGCACCGGTTCCAGCAAGCGATAACGCGCCGAACCACGCGCCGGCAGCTCGGTCACGACGACCATCGACTTGCGCACTAGTCCTGCCAGCAGTGTGATGGTGTCCGATTCGCTTTCACTAGCGATGGCAGCGGCAGCTTCGAGCGTAAAGCTACCGGGAAAAACGGCAAGAGAGCGGAAGAGCCGCTGTTCGGCAGTCGTGAGCAGACTGTATCCCCACGTTAACGTTGCGCCGAGGGCGCGTTGCCGTGCCGCTGAGCCTCGCGCCGGCTGGTTATCTAACACGGCCAGACTCGTGGCTAGGTAGCGATCAATCTGTTCGAGACTGAGTAGTCCGGCGCGCGCAGCCGCTAACTCAATCGCCAGTGGCAAGCCATCAAGTCGCCGGCAGATCGAGATAATCAGCGGGGCATGTTCGGGAGTGAGGCGAAAAGAAGGGTTTACGGCTGTCGCGCGGGCAGTGAAAAGGGCAATGGCGGGATGCGCGGCTAACTGCGCGAGCGGAAGATCGTCAGGCGGCAAAGGCAATGGCGGCAACGGATACACCACCTCACCGGCTACTCCTAGCGGCTGCAGACTCGTGGCGAGGATGCGCAAGCCGGCACAACCACGCAACAAACCCTCAACCAACCCCGCCACTGCGGTAATCAAGTGTTCGCAGCCATCCAAGACCAACACCTGTGGCAGCGGGCCGATCCGGGCCATAAGCGCCGCTAGCGACTCGGTCGCGTCCGCCATGCCGAACGCCGTTGCCACCGCATACGGAACAAAGGCTGGATCGGCGACTGGGCCAAGGTCACACCACCAGACCCCGCCGGGGAAACGAGCTGCCAGTGTATGGATGACGTGCAGCGCCAGATGAGTCTTGCCGCTACCACCAGCGCCGGTAAGCGTTACGAGCCGCGCCTCGCTCAGCCGCGCTTGAAGCGTGCGCGCGTGACGTTGGCGGCCAAACAGTCGCGGTGGCGCCGGCGGCGCATTGATGGTGGGAAGCGGTGCGCTGTTTGAGTATGACACATTAGTTTGCTTTACATAATCTGATACGTGTCCACTGCGCCAGACGATCCAATGACTGAGGCAATAGCTGCATTGCCGGCCATAACGGTCACGCCATCAAAAAGATGGCCTGCCGGTAAACGTTACCCACAATATCCAGCCAATCACGCTAATCGCGATGATCCAAACACCAATCACCATCACCGCTCCGGCTCGGCTCACCGGCTTGCCTTGCTGCATCAGCGCTTCAGCTTGCCGTCGAGCATCTG
>JANWYE010000102.1 GCA_025057175.1 Chloroflexus sp.
AATTCTAGATAAGATGGAGATTCCGGGGCGCAGCGATGTTGGCGCGCTCCGGGTACGCACCGTCGCTGTCAAAGATCGGCCCTGCCACGACTTCCCCTACCGCGATGCCGAGGGCAACTACGACCCGGCGGTGGTGCTCGATTTCGATTACACGGTGTTGATGCCACGGCGGGCGGCGGCATAGGCCGACCAAGGACGCAGAGATCGCTAAGGATTCAAACGCAACAAAGATCGGGAAGCTTTGGTGTGAGGGTGATCGCCAAGTAGCGTGTCTGATCACCCCTCACCGTCCGCATAGCGATCATCCTTAAAAAACCTTCGCGTTAAGCATCTCTGCGCCTTTGCGTTAGTTTTTTTCGGAACCGGCGCAGTAGTGTGGATACCCGCCGCTGTTCGGCCCGATCCGATGCGCGCCCGGCGTATGCGGCGCGGTGGTAGGCCGCCGTCAGGGCTTGCAATTCATCACCGGCTGCGGCCAGTTGTGGCGCTGTGCTATCGGCAAACTCAGCCGGCGTTTGCGGTGGCCGGCGCGGATAGCCATGAGCAGCGGCATAGCGCAAGGCGGCATAGTAGCACGCGATTGCCGCATCGCGCGGCGGGCTGCGTTTCGTAGCTGTGCGCAATGGCCGTCTAGCAGGTTGCCACCGCCAAAAGCGCCGCTTTGCGAGTTGGGCTTGCGCCTGCGCCAACCAACCCGGCAACTGCGCCCACACCTGCTTAACCCACGCCTGCCGGCGCAGGATTGTCCAGAAGGCCAGCCCAGTCAAGATCGCAACACAGATCCAGAAGATAATGCCCGGCCACAGTGGTGGCTCGACCGGTGGCGGTGGGGTAATCATCGGCGGCGGGAGCGATGTGACCGTCGCTACCGTCGAATTCATTAGCGATGTCAACAGCATCAGCAAGAGCAGCGGCAACAGGGCGATCAGACTGACCAGCCCAATGAACAGCAGCGAAAGAATCATTGCGCTCAGCAGCACAATCCCGCCTATCACGAGGGTTCCTTCGCGCCATTCTGAGGGAATGAGCGGCGTCAGTTGGGCCGGCAAGGCGAGCGCCAACAAAATGACCAACCCGATCGTGCCGGCGCTTAGCCAACTCCAGCGCCGGTGGACATCCGGCGCAATCTCGGCCTCATCGCTCTGCCAATCGGCCAGCAAGGCGCGGCGCTGGGCCAGCGCGATCAATGTCAGCCCGCCGGCGAGATAGATCGCTGTCCGCAGGGTGGTGATGGGGGCATCCTGCCAGACCTGCATGGTAATCAGCACCAGCCCACCCCAGCCGGCGCCATTGCTAATCGCGGCGACCGCAGCCCGCCGGCGGGCCGTAGCGTCGCTGCGGTAGAAGAGCATATCCAAGCTCTGGAGCGGCGTTTTGAGCGGTGGATTTGGCGCGAGCGCCGCGATCGCGGCGATCCCGCTGCGGCTGAGCACGGCAACAGCCAGCAGCGCCAGCAGGCAGAACAAGAACGGCGCATCGAACGCGGCGAGCGGGTCGGTAATCCACGTGCTCATGGCAGCAAACCCTGTTGCGCCCTGCCCCAACGTTGCCACAATGCGAGCTAGCGCCACCAAGCCAAACACCTCGGCGGCCAAATAGCGCACTGCGCCACCCTGCGTCTCGTGTAGCCCGGCCACCATCCGGCTGCGCAGCGCCACCGCTTCCAACCCAACCAGCACACTCGCCCCACTCAGCCACAGCGACTGCCAACCGGTCAACTTGGTGGCCGTGTCACTGATGGCAGTCAATGGCAGAGTAATGAGCAGCGTAATTAATACGGCTGGGCCGACAAGGGATGGTTGGGTCATAGAAAAAAGTTAGGATACAGCGCCGCTACACGTAGCCTTGGGCCGTAAACAGCTTTCCACCTACATTGTATCTGATCCAGTTCTCACCTGCCCATCAGATATTGCTGTGCCAGAGCATGCTATACTACCCGCGACGCTCGCGCGAGCGTCATGAGGGTATTGTTTGCGCAGGGATGGTATGATCCGTTCACGCCGTTGGTATTTGAATGGCCGTAACGGTCGCAATGGACGCAATGGTCGTCGCCACGTGCCGCCGCGCCTTTTGCGGGGCCGCCCGGCGCCGCGTCCGGTTGTGGGCCGTTTTATTCTCAATGCATTGCTGGCCGTGCTCGGCCTGATGGCGGTCGTGCTGATCGGGCTGGCCGGCTTTGCCTACAACGCCTATATGCAGATCGCCGAGAGCCTTAAGCCGCGCTTGGCGCTGCTCGATAACCGCGCACTGTTTGAGAACTCGCGTATCTTCGACCGCAATGGCGAATTGCTCTATGAGTTTTTCGATACCGGGAAGCGCACCAAGGTTTCAATCGACGAGATTAGCCCGCTCTTGATACAGGCCACGATCGCGATTGAGGATAAAACCTTTTACACTAATCCCGGCATCGATCTGGCCGGCATTATCCGCACCTTGATTGACAGCCTGCGCACCGGCGAAGAGACCGGCGGCGCTTCGACGATTACCCAGCAGGTGATCAAGAATAGCGTGTTGACGCCGGAAGAGCGCCTGCCTGAGCGCCGCTACGAACGCAAGTTGAAAGAGATTATTCTGGCTCAAGAGCTGGATCGGATCTATACCAAGGATCAGATTCTCGAACTCTATCTCAACGAGAACTTTTACGGCAATCTGGCTTACGGTATTCAAGCGGCCAGTGAGGTCTATTTTGGCGTCAGCGCCGCCGAGCTTGATCTCAATCAAGCGTCATTGTTGGCTGGACTACCGCAGTTGCCCTCAGTTTATAACCCTGTCAACTATCTCGAACGCGATGCCCAAGGCGGCTATTTGCCGCCGGTCTTCGTTGACGACGACTGGCTCGATCCAAATGCGCGCCTACCCGCTGGCACGCCGTTGCCGCGCGTCCGGCAGGCGGCAGTGTTGCGCCGGATGGTTGAAGACGGCTACATCACTGAAGCGCAGGCGCGCCGCGCTTTGGCCACGCCGTTGCGGTTTGCACCACAAGAGGCCCCGCTCAATGCGCCACACTTTGTCTTTTATGTGCGTGATCTGCTCTTGCAGCGATACGGCGCGCAGATTGTGTATGGCGGCGGGTTGCGCATCACCACGACCCTCGACCTGCAATTGCAGCGCATGGCCCAAGCTACCGCCTTCGAGCGCATTGCCGAACTAGAGACGCGCAATATCCATAATGCCGCAGTGGTGATTATGCAGCCGAATACTGGCCAAATTCTGGCGATGGTCGGCAGTATTGATTACAACGCGGTGAAACCGACCAATACTCCCGGCGAGTCGGGCAATGTGCTTGATGGGCAAGTCAATGTCGCCACCCGCGAGCGCCAGCCCGGTTCGGCGCTCAAGCCGTTTACCTATCTGGCCGCGATGGAACAGGGGATGACGCCGGAGTCGGTGTTGTGGGATGTGCCAACCCAATTTCCCACCGGCACCGGCAGTTGGTATGCGCCGCAGAACTACAATGGCCAATGGAATGGGCCGGTGCGCATTCGCACTGCGTTGGCCAATTCGCTCAATATGCCGGCGGTGAAGGCGCTGAAGTTTGCCGGGATTGACTATACCCTTGGTCTGCTCGAACGGGTTGGCATCCGCACCGGTCTTAAGCGAGGCGCCGGTTTCTACGGCCTGTCGCTCACGCTCGGCGGTGGCGAGGTCTCGCCGCTAGAGTTGACGACTGCCTACAATACCTTAGCCAGCGGTGGGCGCTACTTCGCGCCAGTGGCCATTCTCGAAATTACCGACTCGCAAGGCCGTACTCTTGAACGCTTCACCCAAACCCCCGGCGAAGAAGTGGTCGATCCTGCACTGGTCGCGATTATCTCAGATATGCTTAGCGATGATCGCGCCCGCCAAGCAATCTGGGGACTCAACAGCCCGCTGCGCCTCAGCCTGCCTGCCGCAGTCAAGACCGGCACGACCAATGATTGGCGCGATGCGTGGGCAGTTGGCTATACGCCATTTGTGACCGTGGGCGTCTGGACGGGTAACAACAACAATGAACCGACGGCGCGGGTGGAAAGTTTAACCGGCGGTGGCATCATCTGGCGCAACGTGATGGAAAGCATCTTCCGCCTAATTGCCGAAGATGAACGCTATCGCGAACTGTTTGCTGCGCCCTTCCCTAACGGCGAGATCCAGACCAACTTTACTTTGCCGGAAAAGGTGGTGCGCCGCCCAATTTGCGAATTGCCCGGCCCGTTTGGCGGCTACCGCGAAGAGTTGTTTACCAAAGAGATGCTAAAGCGGTTGGAGGAGGCAGCATTGCTCAATCCGACGCCAACCACAAGCGCAACCGGTCGGGTGTCTGTTGAGGGGTTCTGCTCGGCGTATGACAAGGTCACAGTGGTGCGCATTCCCACCCCCGAAGAGTGGACGAGCACCGGCGAGTTGCGGCCGAGGCCATTGCCGCCGCCGCCTGCCGACCCCAAAGCGCCGCCACCGCCGCAGGATCTGAGTGCGCTCAGCGATGGAGCCTACTGCCGGCCCGCGCCGGAGGCGAGCTATCCGCCGGAATTGGTGCGCGAAATCTACCTGTGGAAGCTGCCGCCACCCGATCCCAATGAGCGGGTCGAATACCGATGGCGTGGAGGCAATGCGACGGTGCAGCTCAAATATGAAGACCTGCCTGAATGCACTGCCGAGATGTTCCAACCGCCGGTACCGGTGCCACCGGTTGAGGGGGCGATTCTGATGCCCGATTTGCGCCGGTTGGGTGAAAATCAGGCGAAAGAAGTGTTGGCACTGTTGGGCATTGATCCGAGCCGGATTATCGTCGATTATCAAGGGCCGGATCGGGCCGGTGAAGATTATTTCCGGTATGGGCCGTATGTTGTGCTTAGCTCGATGCCGGCGGCAGGCGAGTGGATCTTGCCCGATACGATCATCGTGCTCGGCATTCGCGCGCCCGATCCCGAACCGGCGCCGGCGCCCGAACCAACCCCGGAACCAACGGCTGTACCGCCGCCGGGGGCGTAATAGCAGATGCGCCGGACGGCGTATCCCGTAGAGATGCGCGAGGGTGTGTCTCTACGGGATGACCGCAGCGCAAGCTCATGCCATCTCACTGCAATCCGTATGGCGCCGATCAACGTATTTGCTCGCCATCCCATCCACCGGTTGTAACCTTTTACCGATTCTTTGCATCTTCTTTCACAGATATATGCCGAAATCGCAGGTGATCATGGGGAACGGGTATGAAACAGATTGTCGTGATCGGCGGTGGGCCGGCAGGGGTTGAGGCCGCTGTTGCTGCTGCCCAAGGAAATGCACAAGTTACATTAATCAGTGAAGGACCGATCGGTGGGCGCACGGGTTGGGATAGCTTGCTACCGAGCAAGGTGTGGCTGCATGCCGCTGAAGTCGCTGGTGTAGCTGCGCATGCGGCGGCAGAGGGGGTGGCAATCAGCGCGGCGCAGGTTGAAGCGCCAGCGGTGCTGAACCGGATCAAACAGGTGGCGAGCCAATGGAGCGAGCGCGAAGCGCAGCGTTTGCATGCCGCCGGGGTGAAGGTGATCCACGGCGTGGCTGCTTTCAGTGGCCCGCATGAGGTTGTGGTGCGCAACGACGCGAGCCAGCAGGTGTTGGCCGCCGATGCCGTGATCATTGCGACCGGTTCGGTACCGCGCTTCCCGCCGGCGATGAAACCCGATGGTCAGCGCATCATCGCTCCTCGTTTTGCCAGCCATCTCAGCACGCTGCCACCTGACATAATTGTGATTGGCGGCGGGCCGACCGGCAGCGAGTTTGCCTCGCTCTTTAGCCGGTTGGGGGTGAAAGTGACGTGGCTCGTGGGCGCTCCCGGTGTATTGCCAATGTTTGATCCGGCGGTTGGTCAGGCGTTGGCAGCAGCGATGGCAGCGCAAGGCGTGACCATTCATCAGGTTGATGTCGAGCGGGCCGAGCGGGTTGAAGATAGCGTGGTGGTGACAACTGCTGATAGCGCAACCCACACTGCGGCGATGGCGTTCCTCGCGATTGGCCGCGTACCCGACCTAAGCCGGCTCAATCTCGCTGCCGCCGGGTTGCATGTAGGCGCGAATGGTCAGCTTGCCATCGACAACTATGGCCGCACTGAAGCCGGCCACATCTTTGCGGTTGGTGATGCTGCTGGCGGGCCGATGCTGGCTAATCGCGCGCTAGCGCAGGCGTGGATTGCCGGGCGCATCGCAGCCGATCTGCCGGCGCCGGGGTATTGCCCGCACACCGTGGTGAGCGCTGTCTACACCGTGCCTGAGGTTGCGCAGGTGGGTATTGTGTCTGGCGGAGAGGGTGAATTGCAGCGGGTGCGCGCGCCGTATACCGCTTCGCTGAAGGCCTACCTCGGCAATGACACTGAAGGATGGGTTGAGTTGGTCTACGATACGGCCACACGCCAGATCCGTGGCGGCTTAGCTGTGGGCGCGCACGCTGCCGATCTGCTGGCCCCGGTCGCGCTAGCCATCCAGACTGGCGCAACGATCGCCGATCTGGCCGCCGTTTTTGCCGCCTACCCAACATTGAGCGAGGCAGTCTTTGCGGCGGCGCGGGCAGTGCGCTGAGTTAATAAGCATAATAGTGAACCTTGTCTTCGGGTCAATGCTCTCGGATGCCGGCCAGCCGCTCTTGCGCTGCTTGGCCGGCTCGGCGCACGGCGCGCATCAATAGGGTTAATAATACCAATATCCCCAGCACGCCATACTCAAGAATCGGAATGCGCAGCGCATCAGGCAGTCGATGCCATTGGCGGCGCGCGCCATAGTAGCTAAGCACGGTAGCGGCATAAGCGGCGCCGATTGTCCAGCGTGCCCGCGCTGGTAGGTTGAGGCCGTGCATCTGGTTGACCACAAACATCATCAGGAAGCTAAAGGTAAACATCGCCGCCAACCCACTGCGTTTGTAGAGGGTTGAAACGACGGCATGCGGCAATGCTAACATCTCAAGCGCCAGTGTCCAGCGCGGATCGCGATGGGCGTTGGTATAGATGAGCGCTGACTGGACGAAGAGCAACAGTGTGTGGAAGAGGCCAGTATAGTGCAGTGGTTTAGGATCAATAGGATGATACCAGAAATTGTAGGTCGCAGCCCACGAGAAGATATAGCCGTGGAAGCGGCGAGCAAAGCGCACTAGCTCAGCCGGTGGCATCACCTTGCGGCTGCCGAAGAAGAGACCGCGCCGCGGCGCTTCGAGCGCCAGCGCCAGCATCAGAATAAACGACACCGAACCAAGCGCGCTGCCTTCAGGCACATCACGAGCCAGCCCGTCGTAGGTATAATGCGATTGCAGGTAATGCAAAGCGACGCCGCCGGCATTAACCGCTAATGCCAGCCAATTGAGCCGGCGCAGATCGCTGGTGTACTGCAAGCGCTGGCGTTGGCCGGCGTAGATACAGCCCCAAATTGCCAATTGATGGGTAAGATATCCGCCCCATGCCAGCCAACGCTGGGCAGGGTGTGGCGTGGCGGCAATCCAGCGATAATCGCCGTGCTTGCCGCTATGCTCAATGTACTGTTCCGGCGCGCGACCTACTAACGCGGCCACGCCAACCGCGCCGGCGCAGACCGCCGCTGCCGGCACGAGCAGATCGTGCGCATTCGGCGGCGCCGGTGCATCTTCGCCATCGCCTTCAACCCACGCTACGTACCGCTGCAAGGCCCAGCCGGCCAAGGCCGCTCCGGCTGCTGCCGCTAACCCGCTGGCCACTGCGCGCCACGGATGCCGGCGCGGATTGGCGGCCAGCCCGGCGCATGCTGCCCCTGCCGCGCTCACTAGTGCCAGCCCAAGACCGGGGCGCTGCCCACGCGCCACATCTAGCCAATACATCGCCGCCATCGGGTTAAAGAGGGCTGCGCCTGCCAACGCATAGTTCGAGCGCGGATGAGTCATGGCCGGCCTCCTAAGATAAGCGCAGAGGGTTGGGTAGTGATCTTCGCAACCCTTTGCGTTGATGGGACTGGGCACATCTTGGTAATACCATGTGCAAAATCCTGACATATCATACCACGCCTGCTAACATCCATGAAAGTTGAAACCTCAACAAGTTAAGAAAGTTCTACACCTAGTAAATATTTGACTACTCAGATTTGACAGAATGGTGACAGGAGCGTAGGATAGGTGCTGCCGTTACATTGTTTGTCTGGGTGAATGGTTCCGGGGGTCATTACAAGGACGCGATCGTAGCGATGGCCCACTGGACTACCCCTACGGTTGTCGATTCTGCTGGCGGTTACACAATGTTGGATACCGCCCACCGGGCTGTCTCTACCAATGAAAGGTTTGCCATGACCACTATCGTATTGCACAATGGCCCAATCTATACGCTCGATCCAGCGCAACCTGTCGCGCGAGCAGTGGCCATTCGCGGTGAGCGGATACTGGCGATTGGCGACGAAGCTACCGTGCGCGCGGTTGCCGGCCATCAGGTTGAGCCGATTGATCTGCGTGGGCGAGCGGTCGTGCCCGGTCTGACCGACGCCCATGTCCATATTGTGTTGCACGGCCTTGCCCTCCAGCAAGTGCGCTTGACCGGCTGCGCTGATTTCGCCGCCGCACTCGATCAGATTGCTGCTGCGGCCCAACGCTTGCCACCGGGTGCGTGGCTGCGCGGCAACGGCTGGGATCATACGCTGTGGGGCGGACGCTGGCCTACTCGCGCCGACCTCGATCGGGTGTGTCCAGATCGGCCAGCACTGCTCGACCGCAAAGACGGCCATTCGCTGTGGGTCAACAGCCGCGCGCTGGCATTGGCCGGGATCACGGCCGCAACCCCTGATCCTGAGGGCGGCCAGATTCAGCGCGACGAGCGGGGCGAACCCACCGGTATTTTGTTGGAAACGGCGATGGATCTGGTACGGGCAGTTGTGCCACCACCTACTCGCGCCGAGCGATTGGCTGCGCTGCGTTTGGCTATTGCAGAGGCGTTAAGCTACGGGCTGACCAGCTTGCACGTGCCGCCGGCGACCGATCCGGCTGATGGCCCTGATACGCTGATCGATGTGCAAGCGCTGCGCGCTGCCGGCGATCTGAACATCCGCGTGCTGGCCCATCTCTCCGGCGCGCACCTCGATCATGCCATTGCCTTGGGGTTGCGGAGCGGATTGGGCGACGATTGGCTACGGATTGGCGGTCTCAAGCTGTTTGCCGACGGATCGCTCGGTTCCGAGAGCGCGCACATGCTGGCGCCATACGAAGGGCGAACCCACACTGGTATCGCCGTCATCCCTCCCGCCGAGATGCAGGAGATTGTTGCGCGGGCCAATGCTCACGGCATCAGCGTGGTGGTGCATGCGATTGGTGATGCCGCTAACCGCAGCGTGCTCGATGCCATTGCTGCCGCGCGCCCTACTGCTACCCATCTCGCGCTGCCCAACCGGATCGAACACGCCCAAATCCTCGACCCACGCGACATTCCACGCTTTGCCGAGCTTGGCGTCATTGCCTCGATGCAGCCGATTCATTGCACCGCCGATATGGTGATGGCCGAGCGGCTATGGGGGGCGCGCTGCGCCACCAGTTACGCATGGCGCAGCCTGCTTGACGCCGGCGCAACGCTTGCCTTCGGTTCGGATGCGCCGGTTGAGACGCTCGATCCGTGGGCAGGAATCCATGCTGCCGTAACCCGCCAAACGACCGATGGCGCGCCGGTTGGCGGGTGGTATCCTGAACAACGACTAACCCTTGCTGAAGCCTTGACAGCCTACTGTACCGGTCCGGCGGTGGCCGAAGCCGCGACCGATCGCAAGGGCCGCTTGTCGCCCGGCATGTTAGCCGATCTAGCCGTTCTCAATGGCGATCCATTTCAGATGCCGGTCGAGCAATTGCATACCCTCCATGCCGAACTCACAATGGTCGGCGGGAAGGTGATGTTTGAGCGATGTGGAGGACGCGAAGGGCGCAGAGAGGGGTAAAGGCAGCGGCGCGGAGGGTGTAGTAGGGTGGGCAATAGGGCAATGGTGATCAATATCTTCCAACGCTTTGCGTACTCTGCGCTCTTAGCGCCTCTGCATTGAGCATTTGTTCACGCAATGGCGCGGATGGTGTGGTAGGGTGAGCGATAGGGCGGTGGTGGCTTCAACGCCTTGAGCGCTGCGACATGAGCGCCTTTAGGAAGGAATACCAGCAATGCTGCGGAATCGGGTCTTTACGGCGGTAGTCGGCGGCCATTTCATGGTTGATGTGCTCAATAGTGTTGGCGCGGTGCTGCTGGCAGTGTTGGCCGGGCCGTTGGGTCTCAGCAACCAGCAGATCGGCTTGGCCCTAACAGTCTACACTCTGCTCGGCGCGCTCTCGCAGCCGCTGTTTGGCTGGATCGCCGACCGCCTACCCGGCCGCACACTGCAACTCGCCGCGTTTGGCGTAGTCTGGATGGCGCTCTGTTATACCGGGGTGGCGCTAGCCCCCAACTGGACGGTGCTCTTGCCCTGTTTTCTGCTCGCCGCGCTCGGTAGTGGCCTCTTTCACCCGATCGGCACCGCCAGCGCCGCGGCTGCCGTGCCTGACAAACCGGCCAGCGCCACAGCCATCTTCTTCTTTGGCGGGCAAGCCGGTTTGGCGGTTGGCCCGCTGCTGGCCGGGATTGTGCTGGCGGCTGCCGGCACACCGGGGATTGTGCCGGTTGCGCTAGCAGCGATCGTGCCGGCAGGAGTGTTGCTGGTAGCGCAGCAAACTGCGCGCAGCCGGCGGGCCACTCGCGCTGCTGCGCCTACTGCACCGCGCGTATGGACGGCGCTGGCCATCGCGTTGTTGCTGGCATTTATTGCGCTCGTGGTGGTTCGCTCGTCAATTCAGGCGGTCTACCAATCGTTCCTACCCAAACTCTTCAGCGATCGCGGCTGGGAACCAACCGCCTATGGTGCGTTGGCCGGCACGTTTATGGCGATGGGCGCAGTTGGCAACGTACTCAATGGCTGGATGGCCGATCGCTTCGGCATGCGCGCTGCCACCGTCTGGCCGCTGATCCTCAGCGTTCCGGCCGGCTTAGCCTGTTTCCTAGCCACACCATTGTGGGCCATCTTCATTGCCGGCGGGCTGGCCGGCATGCTGATCGGCGGCCAGCACAGCATTTTGGTGTTGTATGCCCAACGTATCTTGCCGGTCAAGCAAGGGTTGGCGTCAGGCCTAATCCTTGGCTTCACATTCGCGACCGGCGCGATCGGCACCTTACTCAGCGGCACATTAGCCGACCTGATCGGCCTTGAGACGGTGATGATCGGGGTGACGCTACTCGGCCTGCCGGCGGCAGCATTGGCGCTGACCCTACCCGGCCGCGCGCGACCGGCAGCAGTGCCAGTGACTGCACCAACTGCGACAGCGGCGACGGCACAAGGTGACTAACCAGCGCCCTTACGCATGGGTTTGGTATTGGCGGCAATGACCGTTGCCGCCATGTGGACGTTTTGTGGACGCTCTGGTTGCATATCCATCGTTAAGCCGTTCTCACTATCATCAATCGAAAGGGATGGGCAACAATGGAGCGATTTCACAATCCACTGAGCGCACTCCTTGGGATCCCAATCATGCTCGTTATTGGTGTGGCTCTCTGGTGGGTAGGCGGTTACCTACGGGCCGACACCGAACGTCGCATTGCCACGATGATGCCGACCACCGGCACGATTGTCGCCCTCAATGCGCGGGCGAGTAGTACGAGCAATGGTTCCTCAACCCTCTTCTACCCTGTCGTCGAATTCCGTACCGCAAGCGGAGAAACAGTCCGGTTCGAGAGCAATACCGGCAGTAATCCGTCACCGTATCAGGTTGGCGCGCAGGTAGATGTGTTGTACGATCCGAAAGCGCCCCAATCGGCCTTCATCAACTCGTGGTGGGAGCTATGGCTTCCGGCAACGATATTTCAAGGCTTCGGCGGGTTCTTTATCCTCTTGGCCGTCCTTGCCATATTCGATCTAGTGCTCAAAGCGCTCCAAATTGGTGGTTTGCTAGCCCTACTGGGCGCAATCTTGTGGCGACGGCGGGGGGCGTGAGGTGGCTTGCGCGATGACAATGCCAAAATTGTTGCGCGCGGGTAGAGCAGGATGTCGTGTGCCGCACTGTCTCCGCGAGCGCGGAGACAACTACACTTATTGCAGCTATGCCAACACGACATAGCCTATTTACAATGCGAGACCATCATCTGTGTACTCCAACGTGAAACATCATGCAACATCACTATTTTGTCTACATTATGACGAATAAACACCATACCGTGCTCTACACCGGCGTAACAAACGATTTAATGCGCAGAGTATACCAACATAAGACTGGACAAGGTTCTCACTTTACCAAAAGATACCAAGTCACAAAATTGGTATATTACGAAACAACCGGAGATATCATCGCAGCTATTGCGCGGGAGAAACAGATAAAAGCTGGTTCTCGCCAAAAGAAAATTGCTTTGATCCAAGCAATGAATCCTGAATGGCACGACTTATCAGAAGAGTGGGTGTAAGGCATTTGCATTAAAGCAGGGGCTTGCTCCGCCGCACCCTTCTGTCATTGCGAGGGGGCGCGCCCTGTTGTCATTGCGAGGGCGCGGAGCGCCCGAAGCAATCTCCTGCAAGGGTGAAAACAACAACACTTATTGCAGCTATGCAAACACGATATAACCTATTTGCAATGCGAGACCATCATCTGTGTACTCCAACGTGAAACATCATGCGCCGTCACTATTTTGTTTACATCATGACGAATAAACACCATACCGTTCTCTACACCGGCGTAACAAACGATTTAATGC
>JANWYE010000103.1 GCA_025057175.1 Chloroflexus sp.
GCCGGGTGTTAACCGGTCTACAGCGAAAATACGCTTGCAACGCCTCCGCGAAACGGTGCAACGACGACAGATCAGCTTTGCCGGAACGTTGCTGGAACCAGTCACCATCTCGATCGGTTTTTTTGCTTGCGAAGCGAGCGAGCAGGATGCGCGTCTCGTCATCCAGCGCGCTGACGCCGCGCTGTACGCGGCAAAGCGCAGTGGGCGCAATCGGGTAATCGATGTTGCTGACCTAGATCAGCTACCGTCCGACGATGGGAACGAATGATTTGAGTGGTGCTTGGGTCACTTCCACGCTCAGACTATTGCCAAAAGCGCTGCACACGATTTCGTTACAAGCCCGGAGGCGGATAGTGTAGCGGCCCCGATCAAGCAGGAGGCGGTTGTTGGCCAATGGCAACACCCACACCATGCCATCATCGCGCCGCGCTTCTGCATCGTAGCGCACCACACCCGGCACCGGCTCGAACAACAACTCCACCACTGGCCCACCATTACCACTCGTTAGGCTCACTAGGGTTGGCGGATCAAGCTGGCTCGCCGGCGCAGCTCCACCGTACTCGAATGCCCCGATATCACAAGCCCCTACCCGCGCTGCCCCACGCTGATCGAGCGGCGGGCAATCGGCGCCGGCATTGATAGCCGGGCTGCCGGCCAGCAGAGCGATCGTTGGCATTGGGCCACCATGGTAGGCCACCGCCATCTCAAGACGCGGATCGGCTTGCGTAATCCCACTGGTACAGGCGCGGCCAACCGGGCTTTGCAAATTGCGGCTGCCACGCAATGAGCCAAAACACTGCACCGAATCGTGTGAGCTACCGAGTTGGTTGCCGGCAATAATGACATTGCGCAATTCGACATCGGCGCTATTGCTGGATGTATTGTAAATGCCGCCACCAAGCCTGTCGGCATAGTTATGGGCAACGGTAACGTTGACGAGCGTTGCCTGCCCGCCGTTGAAATAGAGGCCACCGCCATTGCCTTGATCGGCGTTCGGCGCATCAGCCCGATTGCCAACCACAGAGAGGTTGGTGAGCATTGAACGATTCCAGCCCGCATGGAACGTGGTCTGCGCAATTAGGATCGCGCCGCCGGCATCTTCCGAGCGGTTATTGACAAAAGACGAATCGCGGAGCGTAAGCGGGCCATTGTGATGCATGAGCGCGCCGCCACTGGCGCGGTTGTTACTATTGAGATACACCATATTATCGGCAAAGTAACTGCGCTCAATGGTGGAACTGTCTGGATGGTAGAGATATGAATAGACCGCGCCGCCGAAATTGCGCGCTTTGTTGCCGATAAAGATACTATCGCGAATCATAATCTGACCGCCAACGCCTGCCGGGCTAGCGCCATCGTTATAAATCGCGCCGCCAAAACCGAAATTGGCGACCACGCCACCATGCGAGCTATCGTTATTGCGGAAGGTCGAACGCACAACGGTGATCGGGCAACGCAGGTTGTAGATCGCGCCGCCATTGATGCCCCGATTGCCCTCGAACAGGCTATCTTCGATGTGGAGCTGGCCGAAATGCATCGAGATAGCGCCGCCGCCCTCCTCGTCGGCGCCGGCAGTGCTATCGTTGTTGCGGAAGATGCTGTTGTAGATGAAGACGCGGGCATTCAGACCAGAGGCGCGAATCGCGCCACCTTCGACACTACGGCCATCGATCAACGTCAGATTACGGATCGTGAGCGTCACGTCATAGAGCCAGATGATGCGAGTGCGCCCACCGCCGCTCAGCGTCACCCGGCCACCTTGTTGGGGGCCGCCGCCATCAATTTCAGTATCTTGGCGCAATTCCAACTGGCTTGAGAGGGTAATCGTAACGGGTTGGGGGCCGCAATTGAACGTCACGCGCCCGCCATCGGCCACGGCAGCGCGAAGAGCGGCTTCAGTGCAGCTCGCTGGTGTGCCATTGCCGACGACACCAGCGGCGCGAACCGGTGCTGCTGTCCAGAAGAGGAGGAGGCCGAGCAGGATCAGCCAGCGCACCGTAGATGACAGATTGTTCATTTTCTACCCCTGAGTAGCGGTGCTACGATGAAAGTTTATTCATTTCGCAGGGTAGATGATCGGCGTTGGATGATCTACATGACTTTTAGGCTATATAGGTAGATAGGACTGGGGAAGGTTGATTAAGAAATTGTTATGATAAGGGTACATGGGCGGCGGGGGGCACGCGCCCATGTGCCCCTGCGGGCGGGTACGGGGGGCAGGGGGACACACATCCGTGTGTCCCTACGGGCGGTCGGGGGCAGGGGGGACACACATCCGTGTGTCCCTACGAGGGTTGGGTGTCGGCCTCGGCTCGTTCGATGGCGCTGCCGATGCTGAAATATTTGGCTTCGGGGTGATGCACGACAATGGCGGCAGTGCTTTGTTCGGGCACTAACTGGAAGGCTTCGGTTAAGGTGACGCCAATCTCTTCACCGGGCAAAATCTGCCAGAGTTTGGCATGCTCGGCCAAATCGGGGCAGGCTGGGTAGCCCCACGAATAGCGCTTGCCCCGCCGCTCATCGAGTCCCAGTCCTTGCCGGATGATGCGGTTGGTGTATTCGGCCAGCGCCTCGGCCAAGCTGACGCCAAGGCCGTGGATGTAGTAGCTACGGCTGTAGTCGCCACGCCGCTGTAGTTCGTCGACTAGCTCATCAACCGCGCTGCCCATAGTCACAATCTGGAAGGCGGCTACGTCGTATTCGCCGCTCTCGACACTGCGGAAGTAGTCGCTGATGCAGAGCCGCTCGCGGGCAGGTTGGCGCGGGAACACAAACCGGGTCAGTTCGCGCGATCGGTTGGCCGGATCGTAGACAATTAAGTCAAGACCATCGCTCTGCACCGGGAAATAGCCGTAGATCACCTTCGGCTGCAACCAGCCATCACGTTCGGCTTCGGCAATGAACTCGCGCACTTTCTGATCGAACTCAGCCCGCAACCGTTCCCACTCGGCGCCCTTCGCATTCTTGGCACCCCATTGCAGCCGGTAGAGGCTATTACGATCGAGGCATTCAACCACATCCTTCAACCAAATGCGACTCGTCGCCCGCCATCCCCAAAACGGCGGCACCGGCACCGGCACATCGGTGCGCACTGCCGAACGCGCGCCATCAGCAGTGGCCCGTGACGCCTCTCCGAGTTCGGCTAGCGCCACCCGGCCTGTCACTCGCCGGTGCAGCACATTCGCCGCCTCACGGATGGTCTGCTCGATAAACTGCTCGCGGATAGCCGGATCGCTCAGCCGATCCATCGTTTCAAGTCCCTCGAAGGCGTCTTTGCAGTAGAAGACGCCGGCAGGGTACGGTTCTTCCTCATCGACAAAGGTGATACGCTGGCCATACTGGCGATTAATTGCCGCGCCGCCGACCAGCACCGGAATGCGCAACCCGCGCCGGTGCAACTCTTGCACGCAGAGCGGCATCTGCTTGCTCGTGCTGACCAGCAGCGCCGATAGGCCAATCGCGTCGGCCTGCACTTCCACCGCTTTTTCGATAATGGTATTGATCGGCACTTGCTTACCGAGGTCGTAGACGGTGTAGCCATTGTTGGAGAGGATCGTGTTGACCAGATTCTTGCCGATGTCATGCACATCGCCGTACACGGTGGCCAACACCACCTTGGCCTTGCTCGCGCCTTCTACGCGGTCAAGGTACGTTTCGAGGCGAGCGACCGCCTTCTTCATTGCCTCGGCGCTCTGCAACACGAAGGGCAAGATCAGTTGGCCGGCGCCAAACAGATCGCCGACCTCTTTCATTGCCGGCAACAGCACATTGTTAAGCACCTCAACCGCCGCCCGGCCTTGCGGTGAAGCGCCTTGCTCATCACGCGCCGCCGCCGCCGGATCGCTCAGGCGCAAGCCGATAGCTTGCAGACGCTCGTCTACCGCCTGATCAATATCGTGCTCAATCCCCTCTTTCTTGCGGTGCAGAATCTTCCAGTGCAACCGCTGATCAACTGTCATGCCGGCGGTTGGATCTTCGCGCTCGCTATCGTTGCCGGCAGTGTGCTGCTCGAAGTAGGCAATGAACCGCGCCAGCGCGTCCTCGCGACGGGCGAAGATCAGGTCCTCGCACAACTCGCGCTGTTCTGGGTCAATCTCGGCGTAAGGAGTGACGTGGGCCGGGTTGATAATCGCGGTATCTAAGCCAGCGGCCACCGCATGGTAGAGAAAGACCGAATTGAGCGCAGCGCGGGCATGGGGCGCGACGCCAAAGCTGAGATTGCTCACGCCAAGCGTGGTAAAGCAGCCGGGAATCCGCTGCTTGACGAGGCGAATTCCCGCGAGGGTTTCAATCGCCGAATGGCGCAGCTCCTCTTGGCCGGTCGTGATTGGGAAGGTTAACACATCAAAGACGAGCGCTTCGGCGGGAATGCCATACTCATCGCGAGCAATCTGGGCAATCCGCTCGGCGATAGCCACCTTGCGCTCGGCGGTGTGGGCCATACCCTCTTCGTCAATCGTCATCGCGATCACCGCCGCGCCGTAGCGCGCCGCCAGCGGCAACACCTTGTCAATCTTGGCCCCACGCCCGCCTTCGAGCGAAACTGAGTTGATCAACGCCCGACCGGGATAGATCGACAGCGCCGCTTCGAGCACATCAGCCTCGGTAGTATCGATCACCAGCGGCAACTCAATATTGAGCGTGAGTTTCTTAATCAGGCGCACCATCTGCTCTTTTTCGTCGGTGCGTTCGGTCATCGCCACACAGACATCGAGCATGTGCGCGCCGCTCTCAACCTGTTCGCGGGCCACCTCAAGCGCGCCATCGTAATCGTCGCGCAGCAGTAGCCGTTTCACCTTGCGCGAACCGAGGGTATTCAGCCGTTCGCCAATCATCGTCAGCGTCACATCTTGGCGCAACGCTGCGGCGCGGATGCCTGAGCTGACGCTGGGGATATACTCAACCTGCCGCTGTTTGGGGCGCGGAGCATCGCCCAAAATCTGGCGCAGACGGGCAATGTGGGCGGGGCGGGTGCCGCAACAACCACCAACAACGGCCACGCCATAATCGCGCACAAACTCGCCAAGAATCTCGGCAAACGGTTCCGGCTCCATCGGGTAGACCGTGCGGCCTTCCACCTCAAGCGGCAAACCGGCGTTGGGGATGCACGAGATCGGCTTGCGCGAATGGGCAGTGAGGTACTGGATCGCCGCCCGCATGTGTTCGGGGCCGGTGCTGCAATTTAGGCCGATCACATCAACCGGCATTGCCTCAAGGGTTGCGATCAGCGCCGGCACATCGGTGCCAAGCAGCATGCGCCCGGAGAGATCGAGAAAGACTTGGGCCTGCACCGCAATATCGGGCCGGTTGAGATCAAGCTTCGCCCGCCGGATGCCATCGAGCGCAGCTTTGACTTCCAGAATGTCAACGCTCGTCTCAACCAACAACACATCAACGCCGCCCTCGATCAAGCCAATAGCTTGCTCGCGGAAAATATCTGACAGCTCGGCGAAGGTAATATTACTCAGTTCAGGATCATCCGACGAAGGCAATTTACCGGTCGGCCCCATCGAACCGGCGACGTAGCGCGGGCGACCATCGCGCTCGGCAAAACGATCGGCGATCCGGCGGGCCAGTGCAGCCGCGGCGCGGTTGATCTCGATAGTGCGATCGCCCAAACCCCATTCGGCCAACCGCGGGCGGGTGCTCTGAAAGGTGCAGGTCTCGATCACATCGCAACCGGCTTCTAAAAACGAAGCATGGATCGCTTCAATCACATCGGGGCGGGTAATCACCAGATAATCGCGGCAGCCAAAGGTCGCCTCACCGCCGTAGTCTGCAGCCGTGAGATCAAAGGTGTCAATTGAGGTGCCCATTGCACCGTCGTAGATCAACACCCGTTCAGCCAGCGCTTGGAGATAGGTTGGTCGCGTCACAGCATCCTCGCCAGATATACCATCAGGGAAACGTGGCCCGTCTCCGGCTAAACATCCACAAATAAGCGCCGGCAACCATTGACAATAGCGCCGGCGCTGAGCAATTGATAAGTCATAATATATCATAAAGTAGCCGTAACGCATAGCGGAGAGGCACAGACCAAAAGAATAGACGTTCTACATGATACGCAGCGCCATTGGCACACCATCGCTTCGTTCTCTCCCGTACCCTGCGAACTGACAGGACGAATAACTTACGCACCCGCCAGAATGAGAGTAGAAAGAGTGGCGCAGGAGATAAGGGAGCAGAGAAGCATGCCACCGGCGCTACTCGCGCCGGTGGCTAGGATAACACTATGGCAAGCAATGACACACGCTGTAGCAGGGAGATGAGCAAGAGGATCACGATGCAACCGTGGCCTCTACCCTATCTCTCAGTTCAGCGTCGTCTGGCTGCTAGTCGCTAGATAGATCACCCGCTCGCCGATATTGGTAGCGCGATCGGCGGTGCGTTCAAGCGCATGCACCATATCAAGCAGATCGATCGCCGCCTCAAACCGGTCGGGATCTTGGCGAGCGTCGGCGATAATCAGCGCGCGCAGGGTATCCTCCAACTCATCCACCCGTTCATCATGAGCGGTCAGGGAGCGAGCCAACTCGGCATCTTGGCGCAAAAACGCTTCGAGGCTGGTATTAACCATTTGCAACGCCAACTGGGCCATCTCGTGAATCTGCGGCGGCGGCGCGACAAAAGCGGCCCGGCGCGAAGCCCGCCGCACCCGCTTGGCAATACTATTGGCATAATCGCCGATCCGCTCCAACTCGCCGGCAATCGCCGTCACCACACTGGTTAAACGCAAATCAGATGCCACTACCGGTTGTTGGGTCGCCAACACGTGAATCACACTCTCTTCCAAGGCCCGCCACGCTTCATCGATCTGCCGATCGTCGTGCATAATCTGCGCTGCGGCGACGGTATCCCACGTTTCGAGGCAATGAATTGCCCGTAACAATTGCTGCTCAACCATACTGAACATGCGCAGCAGATCTTCGCGCAACGCGCTGATCTGGCGAATATAACGCTCGCGCACCATGGCCATTTTCCTCCTCGCCTGAGCCGGATCGGCGTACTATTCGCGGCCACAACCCATACCGCAGCGCTGCTGATATTAGCTTGCGCACAGTAAGAGCCAGTCTCATTATACTTGAAACCTCGATGGAATTGGTGAAGAATTTGCGCAATTGTAACATTATCAGCCGTCTTTCAGCATGGCAAATCTACCCCTTCCAGATGGTCTATTACTCTATTCTCAGCGCAAGAACGCTGCCCGCCGAGCAAACCCGTAAAGGCTCTCCCTTGACGCACACGCCAGTTCGTGGTAAAATAGTGTTAGTTTTACACTAAAGAAAGGAGGCCGGTTATGGCTGGCATGCACGATTTGGCAGGGCGCAGCGCACCGTTTCTACACTATCTCGAGCAGTGGTACAACAACCTGCCAGAGGTTGATCTAGCTACGATTGTTGGTGATGCGCCTGAACGGGTCGCGCTCTGTTCGATTGATATGGTTAACGGCTTCTGCAAAGAGGGGCCGCTAGCCGGGCCACGAGTTGGCGCACTGATCGAGCCGGTCGTCCAGATCTTCCGGCGCGCGTACGAACTAGGGGTGCGCGCGTTTGTGTTGACGCAAGACACACACGACCCGGCCACGCCAGAGTTTGCCGCCTACCCGCCGCACTGCATGGCCGGCACACCCGAAAGCCAGACGATCCGTGAGCTGGCCGAGTTGCCGTTTGCCGATCAGATTGTGGTGATCGAGAAGAACTCGCTCAGTTCCCACCTTGGCACTCGCTTTGGCGCATGGCTGGCCGAACATCCGCAGATCGACACCTTTGTGCTCGTCGGCGACTGCACTGACCTCTGTGTTTACACTGCGGCAATGCACTTGCGGCTCGAGGCGAATGCGCTCAACCTGAAGCGGCGGGTAATTGTGGCCGCCAATGCCGTTGACACCTTCGACACGCCGGTGACAGTGGCACGCGAGTTGGGCATCTACGCTCACGACGGCGATCTGCATCACGTTCTGTTCTTGCACCACATGGCCCAAAATGGGGTTGAGGTAACAAACATCCGGTGGCAATAGAGTGCCGCCACCTCTCGCCCCACCTGTCATTGCGAGGGCGTGTAGGCGTGCAGCGACGCTGTGCGCCTACCACCCGCAACAATTCCCCGCTCCCCGCCTGTCATTACGAGGCGCTCGGCGCTCGCAGCAAGTTCCTTCTTCAGCGCGCCGGATGGCGCTCACCGCATTTATTTCACCTCAGCCAGAGATGGACTCGCCACTTCTAGCGGCGCGCAATGACACTGATAAAGGCGTGTTAGTTTAGCCACCACCCAGCAGCTTCACTAGCTTGTATCGTGGTATACTAGACTCTTGATCGCCATAATGCTGTCGGGAATGACTATGCCGGATACTGAAGATCTTGCTGCTCTAACCGTTGCCGAATTGGTTGCGCACGTGCGCGAATTGCGCAATGCCAATGCGCACCTACGCCGCCAATTGCACCCATCTGGCCCGCCACTGGCCGCGCATGCGCTGGCCGAAGAGTTGATCCGGCAAACGTCATTGTTGGCACGCCTTGGCATCGAATTTCGGGAAGATCTCGATCCGGCAACGCTCGTGCAACAGACATTACAGTCGGTTACAGTCAATCTGCCGGCCGATGAAGCCACAGCGATACTCCTCGGCTCCGATCAACAACCGACTCAGGCGCTGACAGTAGCGCTCGGTGCGCCTCGCTTGCTGCCGCTTGAGCGCGCTGCCGAGTTGATTAGTCATGGTTGCGCTGGCTGGGCCTTGCGCCACGGCAGCAGTGTGGTAGTATTGGATCTAGCTCATGAGGCGCGCCGGTTCCAGCTCCGCGAACTGCAAACTGGTGGCAGTCTGATCGCTACCCCGATCCGGCAATCTAGCGCGACCATTGGCGTGTTGATTGTTTATCGCCTCGCTACCCATGCATTTAGCAGTTCTGATCTGATTTTGATCGAGGGCATCGCAGCCCAGCTCAGCGTGGCCATTGGCGCCGCGCGGTTGCATCAACAGCATCGCCTGCGCCAACAGCAGTTCATGACCCTACTTAATTTAGGCCAGTTGTTCACTGCCGGCCACACTTTGGGTGATGTGGCAGCGCGTTGCCATACGATCGCAACCGAAACGTTTGCTGCGCAGTGGGGGTTGCTCTTCGTGCGACCTTCGCCACAGAGCCAACCGGCTTGGATTACACCAACCAATCTTTCCCTTGATGCGCCGATCACGGCTGCCGGCGGCGCGGCGCAATTGACGGCTGACAGCCAGAGTGTGGTGACGATGGCGCTGACCGATGAGTTGACCTGTATCGCGCTCCCACTAGTTCACGATGGGGCATCGATTGGTGGGCTGGCGCTCGGTTACACCGCCACACAATCCACACCATCTGGCATTGACTGGAACTTGCTTGAGCTGTTTGCCCGCCAGACAGCAACCGTCTGCGCTACTTTGCAACTCGTCGCCCGCTTGCGTGAGCAGACCCAATTGCTCGAAGAGTTGATCGCTGAACGCACCAATCAACTGCAACGCTCGCGCGATCTGCTGCGCGTGGTGTTTGACAGTCTTCCTGAGGGTGTGGTCTTGCTCGATGAAACCGAACGGTTGGCAGCAGCTAATACCGTCTTTGCCAATCAGATTGTTGGCCGTCATCCCCGCGAACTGGTGGGCAAGACGTATGCCCATCTTTTGCGCATGATCGAACGCACTGCCCCTACTTCCATCGAACTGCTGCCTGATCCGCGTGCCGGACGGCAACGGCTGCGCATCCGGCAGATGTTCCCTGACGGCACGCGCAGTTATGTTGTCGAACGGATGGAGATCCCGTCTTCACACGGCCAGCCAGCCTCGCGGCTTGAGTTCTGGCGGCGTGAACAGTAGCTGTGTTCCTTGTTTTGTAATCTGATCCACATTACAATGCCATACTTGCACACAACCCGAAACGGAATTCGCATTCTGATCGAAGAGCTGCCCCATACCCATTCGGTTGCGATTGGTTGCTTTATCGACGTTGGCGCTCGCTACGAATCAGCCGAATTAGCCGGCGCTGCCCACTTTATCGAACACATGCTCTTCAAGGGAGCTGGCGCATACCCAACTGCCCATGCCATTTCGCTGGCCATTGAAGGCGTTGGCGGCTATCTCAACGCTTCGACTGGCTATGAAACCACTGTCTTCTACGCGAAAGTTGCCGCTATCCATTTCGACCGCGCTTTAGATGTCTTGAGCGAGATGGTGCAGCGCCCGCTGTTCGATGCGAATGAAATGGAAAAAGAGCGGCGCGTGATAATCGAAGAGATCCGCGGTATCCAAGACAACCCTACCGAAGCGGTGCATGAATTGTTGCAACAGACCATGTGGGGCGATCACCCATTTGGGCGTGACATTGCCGGCAGCGTTGCCACAGTCAGCGCAATATCGCGCAATGAACTGCTGCGCTTTTTCCATCAAGGCTACCACGCTGGCAATCTGGTGGTGTCAGTCGCCGGCAAGATCAGCGCCGAACAGGCTATCCCGGCTATTGAACGCGCTTTTGCCGATCTGCCCGCCGGCCCTCGCCTAACCGCCATCGCTGCGCCAGCTTTGCCGCGTGAACAGCGGCTCAGTCTTTTGCCGCGCGACATCGAGCAAGGTAACGTCTGTCTCGGCTTGCCCGGCGTGTCGTACCACGATCCCGACCGGCGCGCGGTGCAGGCGCTTGATGCCCTGCTTGGCGGCGGTATGTCGTCGCGCCTGTTCCAGACAATCCGCGAAGAGCATGGTCTCAGCTACAATATCGGTTCGTACCACAACGAGTTTGCCGATACCGGTATGTGGGTTATCTATGCCGGCGTGGAACCAGACGCACTCCGTGATGCAGTGGCGATGACCCGCAGCATTGTGCGCGATTTGGCCGAATATGGCCCCACCGCGCAAGAGTTGGCGACGGTCAAAGAGCAGCTAAAAGGCAGTTTGCTGCTCTCGCTCGAAGATACATGGTCAGTCGCCTCGCGCAATGCGGCCAGCTTGCTCCGCCACCAGACAGTGCCGCCGGTTGAGCAGATCATTGCTGAGTTCGATGCGCTCACCCTTGCCGATTTGCACCGCGCTGCGCAGCGGTTGTTGGGTACCCAACAGCAGTGGCTGGCGGTGGTTGGCCCTTATGATGATGATGATCGGGCTGACTTGCAAGCATTGCTCGAAGAATGAGGCAGACTGATGAAGACCGTTGCTGTCGTTGGTGCTGGAATGGCTGGATTGGCCGCTGCCTGTGCGCTCAGAGCCGCCGGGATTGCGACAGTGGTGTTTGAAAAGAGTCGCGGCGTCGGCGGACGCGCAGCAACGCGCCGCATCGGCGATTGTTGCTTTGATCACGGCGCGCAGTACGTGAAAGCGCCTTCCGCTGCCGTGCAAAACTTGATTGCCGCCACTGGCGATGCTGTCCAGATCCAACGCCCGGTGTGGACATTCACCGCCACCAATCAGATTGGCCCCGGCGATTTGGCCTACGACGATGAACAGCGGTGGACGTGGCCGTCTGGCATTACCCGGCTGGCCAAGTATCTGGCGCGCGATCTCGATGTGCGGCTGGAGACCACGGTGGCGAGTATTTATACCGTTGGCGACGGCTACCGTCTCAGCACCGCCAGCGGGCACGATCTGGGCCAATTTGATGCAGTGTTACTCACTGCGCCTGCTCCTCAGAGCGCCGCTATTCTCGCCGCCGGTAATCTAGCGTCGGCCAGCGCGGCATTGATCGCAGCGCTCCACTCTGTGCAGTACCGCCGATCGATCAGCATCACCGTTGCGTTTCCCCATCGACCGGCAGTGCCGTGGTATGCGCTGGTCAATATTGATCGCCACCATCCAATCAGTTGGCTGGCCTGCGAACACGACAAGCCGGGCCGTGCCCCGGAAGGCATTGGGTTACTGATTGCACAGATGAGCCATGAGTGGGCAACTGCCCATTGGGACGAATTGCAGAAAGGCACGTTCCTACCCAACGACCCGTTGCCACCACCGATCGCCGAGGCGTTGGCGGCGATACAGGCGCTTGCCGGCAATCTGGGTGCGCCGCTCTGGATCGATCTGCAACGCTGGCGTTACGCTTTGCCCGATACCGCCACCCCACTTACCACAATGGATCGCATCGCTGTCGCCGGTGATATGGTGGCCGGACAGGGTCGCGTGCATTTGGCAATTGAAGACGGATGGCGCGCTGCCGATCAGATCCGCGCCTTGTTAAAATAGCCAACAGCAATGCAAATGCTGCTGAATAGTTAGAAGTTCTAAGTAGTTAACCAAGGTCATTGCGCAAACGCGCTGCTTGCGCGCTATGACCAGCGGGGCATTTAGCCAAACAATATCGTCGCTGGCATTGCTGCTAATGTGGATATAGTTAGGGTACGGGATAGCTCACGTGGCAAAAATGAACTTATCAGGCATCACCTCTGTCACCGCCATCACCGCATCTGCCCACTCAGCCTCGCGCCTCTCTTTGCTTGGGGTAAGAGGGGTGAGGCATGAGGGAGCATAGTTAAGGAAACAACCCGATGACTACCACTGCTTGGCCGCCGGTCTTTGATGGGCACAACGATGTTGTGCTCGACCTCTACCGGCCTGAACCGGGGAAAGAACGCGATTTCTTTACCGCCAGCCCGCATG
This sequence comes from Chloroflexus sp., assembly GCA_025057175.1. Taxonomy (GTDB): domain Bacteria; phylum Chloroflexota; class Chloroflexia; order Chloroflexales; family Chloroflexaceae; genus Chloroflexus. The sequence continues at coordinate 12,602 of JANWYE010000103.1, forward strand.
GCCACCTCGATCTGCCGCGTGCTCGCGCCGGCGGGTTTGGCGGCGGCTTCTTCGCTATTTATGTGCCACCGCCGCCCGTTCCCGAGCCA
>JANWYE010000104.1 GCA_025057175.1 Chloroflexus sp.
ATTGTGATGATCGTCGATGAGGTGATCTGCGGCTTTGGCCGGGTCGGCGATTGGTTTGGCTCGACTGCAATGGGAGTCCAGCCCGACATCATCACCACTGCCAAAGCGATGACCAGCGGCTACGCCCCACTCGGCGCAGCGATTGTGCGCGACGCGATCGCAGACGTGTTTGTGTCTGATAATGACGCCGATAAGTTCATGCACGGCATCACCTTTGGCGGGCACGCAGCCAGTTGCGCTGCCGCGCTGGCCAACCTCGACATTATCGAACGCGAACACCTGCTTGAGCGCAGTCGCGAGATGGGGGCGTACCTAATGCGCGAACTAGAAGCGGCGGTTGGCGATCACCCAAATGTTGGCGAAGTGCGCGGGATGGGCATGTTTATGGCGGTGGAGTTGGTGCGTGACCGCACCACCCGCGAATCGCTGGCCGAAGAGCGGCTGATGGTCTGGCTGAGCGACCAGTTGAAGCAGCGCGGCTTGATCTGCCGGGCCGACGACCGGCTCGAACCGGTGATCCAGCTTGCCCCGCCATTGATCCTGACCCGCGAAGAGGCCGATCGCTGCGTCCGCATCGTCGCTGAAGCGGTGCATGCGTTAGGCCGCAAACTAGGAAGCACGCCGGCAGTGTTTGCAATGAACCCGCCGGTTGAGGCGAAAACGGCAGTGGCAGCCGATTAGTGGTGATTGCGCCCCTCACCCCCTTCCCCTCTCCCCCTCACGCGGGAGAGGGGCGCTGCCTCCTCCCGCCCCCGCAGGGGGAGGGCTGCGGTGGGGGCTGATGCCCCTCACCCCCTCCCCCTCACGCGGGAGAGGGGCGTGATGTGAATTTGGAGGAGCGAAGCCGGTGTTCGGAACAACGCTGCTCCCCCTCTCCCCACCGAGGTAGGGAGAGGGGGCTAGGGGGTGCGAGTCATTCCCTTCCCTTTCAGAAGAGGAAAGTCAAAACCACCCTCCAATAACCGCTACCGGTTTACCAACGGCACGTACAATTGTGACAAACCAAGCTGCGCAAGCACCGGCACCCCACGAGATGGATAATCACCGAGACCTAACTGACCAGCATAGTTACTTCCCCAACACGCCGTCGAGCCGTTGGCTAACAGTGCGCATGAGTGACCATTTCCTGCGGCGATCGCCACCACTTGACCATTCAAGCCATCAATAGTTACCGGTGTTCCCGTGCTGTCAATTGATGCCGCGCTGGACCGATTACTGAAACCCGCACCCCAACACTTCACCTGATTGTTAACCGTCAGAGCGCAGGTGTAGTCAAAACCGGCAGCGAGAGCGACCACGCCTTCGGCCAAGCTATGCACAGCAACCGGCGTTGCACGATTAGTCGTGGTGCCATCGCCAAGTTGGCCTTTTTCATTCTTACCCCAACAAGCTACCCCACCCGTCGCCGTAATGGCACAGGTATGCTCACCACCGGTCGCAATGGCGCGCGCACCGGAAAGGCCGTTCACAACCACCGGCGCCTCATTCGAACTGGTAAACGTGCCATTGCCGAGTTGGCCACTGCTATTGCTACCCCAACATCGCACGCTCCCATCAGCAGCCAAAGCACAGGAATGTTCGTAGCCGGCATCGATTGCGCGCGTGTCACGCGGCATACCGGAGATAGCAGTTGGTGTCGCCCCCCATCCTCTGCCCCAACAAACCACTTCGCCATTCTGCTTCAGCGCACAGCTATGGCGACCACCGGCAGCAATGGCGCGTACACCTACCGAAAGACTGGACACCTGAACCGGGTCGCTCCGGTGGGCGAACGTAGTATTACCGGCTTGACCGTAGTGATTCTCACCCCAACAGATCACGCTACCGGCACTAGTCAGCGCGCAGGTATGGCCGGCGCCGGCATCAAGCGCCGCGACGCCTGACAGGTTCTTGACAACTGTAGGAAAGCCGCGAAACAGTGCCATGGAGTCGCACAGGTTCTTGTCATATTCGATACCCCAACACATGACGCGACCATCAGCGGCCAGAGCACACGTGTGAGCGCCACCCGCCGTGATAGCTTGCGCGCCACCAGACAACGGCACACTGTACCGCGCAACATCGCTCCGCAATAGCCGGCCATTGCCAAGCTGGCCTTCGAGATCACGCCCCCAGCACAACACACCGCCGCCAACTGTCAGCGCACAAGTATGCTCAAGTCCAGCAGTCAGCGCCACGATCCCGCTAGTGATACCGGTTACAGCGACCGGTTTGGTGCGATAGGTGTTGATCTCATTGTTGCCGAGCGAGCCATGGAAATTATTGCCCCAACACCACACGCTACCAGATGCGGTATGCGCACAGGTATGGTATGAGCCGGCAGCAATGCCGGTAATACCGGCGGGAAGATCGGCTACCGCGACCGGCACAGTGCGATGTTGGATGGTGCCATCACCGAGTTGGCCATGCGAATTGTAGCCCCAACACCAGACGCGGCCATCGCGACTTAACGCGCAAGTATGAAACCATCCGGTTGCAACCGCAATAATGTTATTTGGCAGATTAACCACGGCGGTCGGCACATATCGGTTTTCAGTTGTGCCATCGCCCAATTGGCCTAACTGATTGAAACCCCAACACAACACACGACCATCAGCCATGACCGCGCATGTGTGCCCAAAGCCACCTGATACTGACACAGCGCCGCTTGTGATATGGGTGTGTGGAGCGGTCGAGGAGTTGCTGTACCAACATATAACCTGACCGCTGTCAGTAACGGCGCAAAGATTTGAACTGGTCGAGAGGGAAGTTAACCTTCCAGTAAAGCCGCCCAGTTCCCGTACCCGAATTTGGCTCGCAGAACGATCACCCCAGCACACAATTCGATTATCAGTGGTAAGGGCACACGTTTCAGACATCATGGACACGATCATAACCGCGTTAGCGCCAAGCAGCGTTGCCTGCACCGGCACACTGCTCGACTGCGTAGTGCCATCCCCAAGCTGTCCGTAGTCATTTGCACCCCAACACCACACCTTGCCATCAGCAGTTAACGCGCAGGTATGCATATACCCTGCATTAACAGCAACTACCCGCTGCGACGCCGGCGATGAAGCATTGGTGGCAGTAGTAGCAGATTCAGGCAGTGTCAGCCCAGTCGCGAAAACCATCTGGCCGCTAAGCGTGAACAGGGACAGAACCAGACCGAACCAGACCAAGAGTGCGCGTTGTGAGTGCATAGTAGTGCTCCGTATCTCCAGCGTTCAGATTGGTACGGTTAGCCGTATCGTAGCAGAGACATGTGACATCTACTGTCACATCAACACAGAGAATTGATTGCTCGTAGCTAGTGTGGCAGGTTATGGGCCCCCTCGCCCCGCACCCCCTCCCCCGCTCTCACTCACGCGGGAGAGGGGCGCTATTCTCGTTCCGCGCAAGGGAAGCTTGGCGCGGGCATACAGCAGCTCCCCCTCTCCCCGCCAAGGTGGGGAGAGGGGGCTAGGGGGTGAGGGACGCGTGTTCTACTTGACCCACAGCAGGAGGATAGAATTAGGTATACGATGAGGTGAGCCACCTAAACCGTTGCTGCGGGCAAAAGGAACAAAGGGGCCGTAAAGGCAGGATAGGCAAGGTGGTATATGTAAATCTGCGGAGAGACGGACGCTGATTTAAGGCGGTCGCGCAAATAGCGGGCAGATACGATCTTCTTGCGCGCCGAACGGCAAGCTGACGGATCGCGCACCTTTAAATTACAGGTAGCCGAGCCGCAGGCCACCGGCTATGGCGCCGATCTCTACTACCGGGTGGTTGGCGAGACAGAACCAGCGGCAGGAGTGGATAGCGCTGCTGCCTGAGGCAGCACTGCGCGCACCTGTCGCGCCAAGGTTGCGGCATCGGCAAAACCCTGATTCACCTGCTGCACCACGCCATAGGCATCGAGCACCACTGTCGCTGGGGCGGTGAGAATACCCAACCGCGCGATAAGCTGCGGGTGTTCGGGCGCTGATAGCGTAGCCACCACCACCTGTTCACCCATCAACGTTGCCAATTGGGCCAGCGCCGGCGCTTGACGGGTACGGCATTCCCGGCAACCGGGGGTGGAAAACGCGATCACAGCCGGTTGGCCGAGTGGCACCATGCCGGCAAAGGGGGTTGCTTGGTGTAGGGCATGCAGCCGGCGCGCATGCCAACGACGCAGCCCCCGCCAGATCAGCAGTATGCCGGCTGCCAGTGCAGCAATAATGAAAAGGCGTTCGATCACTTCCATAGACCCAACCGCTGGAGCTGGAAGAAGATGAAGCAGCCGGCGCAGAAACCAAAGATCAGATTAATCGCCGCTAGCACGACCACAAGCAATGCCAGCGTCCAACCCAGCAGGTATGCACCGAGCCACAGTGCCAGCGTGGCAAAGACCAGCACCGCCGCACCCATCCCTTGGGCAAATCGGTGAGGCGCTGGGTCTTCTTGATGTAGATCAGGGCGCAGAATGCCGAGTGGACGCAAAACATCGCGGTAGAGGCGTTGGAAGAGCGCCAGTGTGGGCGTAATGGCGCCGAGCGCCATGACCACCGCAACTACGGCGACCAGCCACGGGAGATTGGCAACAAATGAGATGACCAGCAACCCAATGATGATGGCCTGATTGACCCGCAGCGCCGTGCGATCAACCAGTGAAGGAGGCGAGGAGAGCGATTGGGCAGACATTGTTGACTTCCTTGCGTCACTTTTCAAGTTTCCTATTGGTATCTTAAATAAGATGGTCGGTTTTGTCAAGATGATATTCTGAAGAATAGGGCGCTGTTTAGGGTATAATAAAAGGACAAAACTATACGGACACAGCAGTGCTGTGTCCGTACCGCTTTGTCCTAACTTTGGTAGCGGCGGCAGGATTCGAACCTGCGACCTTCGGGTTATGAGCCCGACGAGCTGCCACTGCTCCACGCCGCGTCACCGTCTGTCACTATAGCACATTGAGCTTACTATGTCAAGAGGTTCTTCACTACATTGCGTTGTGATGCAAGCTGAAACACCGGCGCAGCTTGAACTCATCCGCTCCCTCTTTCGCGAATACGCTGCCGGCCTGCCCATTGATCTCGGCTATCAAGGATTTGAAGCTGAACTAGCCTCACTTCCCGGCGCCTACGCGCCGCCGCGGGGCAGGTTGTTGTTGGCGCTTGTTGCCAATGAAGCGGCAGGATGCGTCGGGTTGCGCCCGCTAAGCGAGACAGTCTGCGAGATGAAGCGGCTATACGTGCGGCCACCGTTTCGCAAAGCCGGGTTGGGCCGGCAGTTGGCCGATCATATCGTCGCCGAGGCAACTGCCATCGGCTACGAACTGATGCGGCTCGATACACTGCCCTCGATGGGTAGTGCGATCCGGTTGTACGAAGCGATCGGCTTCACTCGCTGCGCGCCGTATTACCCAACCCCGATCGCCGAAACGGTGTTCATGGAACGGCGTCTGGCGCGATCGTGAGTGCCAACACCGCGCCGCACGCCGTCCGATGCAATAGTCTACCGCACTGACCGATACCCACTCGGCACCCCGCGTGGCGACAAGACCAATTGCCAAAGCTGGCTGGCCCGCGCCAAAAAGCTGCCGGCGCTCATCAGGAGATAGAAACGCCACATGCGGTAGAAGCGTTCGCCGTATTGACGCGCGAACTGCGGCCACGCCTGCTCGAAATTGGTATGCCACGCCCTAAGCGTCGCCACGTAATTGATGCCGAAGTTGTGCCAGTCTTCTAGCACAAATAGGCCCTCAAACGCCGCCGTGAGCAAGCGCGGCGACGGCAACATCGAGTTAGGGAAGATATAGCGCTCGATCCACGCATCGCGCCCTTGATAGGCGACATTGGCGCCAATGGTGTGCAACAGCAGCAGGCCATTATCGGCCAATAGCCGGCGCGCCGTCTGCATAAAGGTGCGGTAGTTGCGATAGCCAACATGCTCGAACATGCCGACCGAAATGATCCGATCAAATGTGCCTCGCGTCTGGCGATAGTCTTCTAGCCGAATTTCTACCGGCAAGCCGCGGCAACGCTCTTGCGCGAGGATGGCTTGCTCTTGCGAGACGGTAATCCCAACGACATGCACTCCGTAGCGTTCGGCCAGATACTGGGCAGTGCCGCCCCAACCGCAGCCAATATCGAGTACGCGCATGCCCGGCCTCAGATCAAGTTTGCGCGCGATCAGGTCAAGCTTCGCTTCTTGCGCCTCATCAAGCGTGCGCGCGCCACTCTCCCAATAGGCGCAACTGTAGATCATCCGTCGGTCAAGCATGGCAGCGTACAGATCATTGCCGATGTCGTAGTGGCGCTTCCCAATGACAAACGCACCGCGACCACGCTGGCGATTGACAAACCGGCTATCAAGCCAGAGCGGCAGATTGATTAACCACCCCACCTGTGCTGGCGCTTGCACGCGCAGCAACCGGCAGATAAACTCATCGATCGCCGCACAATCCCACCAGCCATCCATATACGCTTCGCCAAGACCCAACGAGCCGCGTAGCAAACAACGCAGGTAGAGCCGTTCGTCGTAGACCTGAACATCCCATGGTTGCGAGCCATTAACCGTAATGCCAGCAGTGTCGAGTAGTTGCACGGCATAGTCGCGCGCCCAACGGTGAACGCTATGCAGCTTCAACTGTGAGGTCTGCGCTGTCGTTGGCACAGAAGCTAGTTCGCGTTTCGTCATAGCACCCTCCCCGTGATGCATGCAAAAACGAGTGAACGTGCTTCGCAACTGTCGCTTGCCGCATATTCACCTACGGTATCACTTCATCACTTGTCACCCCCTGATAAGAGCGGTATACTGCTTGCAAAGAAAACGATTGCACATGTGCAGGTTTACTATTATGAAACAACACGACGTTCGTTCTCATTTGCCGCACCAGCTTATCCACGATGTCTACGTCTTGCTGGATGACGGTGACCGACGCGCGCTGGCGCACACCAATCTGACGCCGCTCGAGTTTAACCTGCTGCTGCAATTAGATCTCGAGCAGGGTCAACGGTTAACCGATGTGGGCGCGAAGCTGCTCTGCGTCAAGAGCACCATCACCCGGTTGGTCGACCGGCTTGAGCGTGACGGATTAGTGCGGCGCAACCCCGATCCTGATGATCGGCGGGCGCAACGACTAATCCTCACTCCGCGCGGCGCGGCAGTGCGCGCCGAAGCACTGGCCATGCACAATGCTGCGGTTGAGCGCCGGATGAATCTGCTTGACGCCGAAGAGCAAGAGCAACTCACCCGCTTGCTACTGAAGTTGCGGGATGGGTTGGCGGCTGACTTGGCTGCCCAGCAAGCTGTCGAGGCTGAAACATAGCCATTTTCTCCTAGACAGCGAATCTTTGCCCGTTTTCAAACGGTATTCTTCATGATACCGCTTCTTTGATGACGGGCAAGTGCATGAATGTGATTCGACTGGCGCTAGGTTGGCTAGTTGGGATTGCGTTAGCCGGCAATGTTTCGCTACCGCTGCACTGGCTTGCCATTGTAGCAGGGGTAGCGATAGCTGGCATTGTCGTTGATCGCAGCCGCTGGTTCGCGCCGGTGATGTTGTGCGTGGCGCTCGGCGGCATCCGTTATCACCTTGCCCAGCCCTTGCTGGGACCGCACCACATCGAACGTTGGGCCGGCACCGCTGAAGTAACAATCGTTGGCCGCGTTGACGAAGAACCGCGTCGTGATGACACCGGCCAACAACTCGTTGTCATCGTATCCCACGCCAGCTCCTCCGACCGCTTCGCGCCAGCCGAAGGGCGGGTGCTCGTGCGCGCGCCACCCTATCCTCCCTACTATCCGGGTGATCACTTGCTGCTCAGCGGTCGCTTGAGTCTGCCTCGTGCCGCCCAACGTCCGGGTGAGTTTGATTATCGCGCTTACCTTGCTCGGCGCGGTATTTTTGTGCTCTTGAACCGGCCAACCGCGATCCGAGTCTTAGCCACGCGCGAACCGGCGTGGGGGTTGGCCCAGATTAGCCAGTCTCGCGAATATTGCCGGCGCGTGCTGCTCCGGCTCTTGCCCGAACCACAAGCGGCGCTGGCCATCGGCATTCTGCTCGGCATACAGGCTGGTTTGCCAGAAACAGCCCGCGCTGCCTTTGCTACGACCGGCACTTCACACATTCTGGTGGTGTCAGGTTGGAATTTCACCATTGTCGCCGCAGCTTTAGCCGCCCTCGCCAAGCTGACGCGCCTGCGACCATGGCCGGCCTTTTGGCTCAGTCTGGCGGCGATGTGGATCTATGCCGGCTTTACCGGCGCCTCGGCAGCGGTGGTGCGGGCGGCGATGATGGCGAGTCTCGCTCTCTTGGCCCGCACCGCCGAGCGGCAGAGCGAGCCATGGCGGTTGTTGTTGGCCGCTTGTTGGCTGTTGACGCTGGTCAATCCGCATACGCTCTGGGATTTGGGCTTTCAACTGTCAGCATTGGCCACTGCCAGCCTATTCGCCTTTGGCAAGCCGGTAGAACGCTGGCTCAACGGGTTTGGCTGGCTGGCGCATCCGGCTTTGGCAGCGGTGCGTGAAGCGTTGACGGCCACGTTGGCGGCACAAGTGTTGACGCTGCCGCTGATGCTGTACCATTTCGGCAATTTGTCGCTCGTTGCGCCGCTAGCCAATATCTTGATCGTGCCGGTAGTGCCGGTGGCGATGCTATTGGGAATGGTGGCATTGATCGGCGGGTTGATCTGGTTGCCGCTCGGCCAATGGCTTGCAGCCGTCGCGTGGCTGCCACTGAGCTGGATCACTAATGTGGCGATGGTTTTGGCTCAGCCGGCATGGGCAGCCATAGCAGTGCCGGCTTTTCCGCTCTGGTTGTTGCTGGCCAGTTATGCAGTGATCGCCAGCTATTGGCTGTGGCGACGACCGGATCGGACAGAAACGCAGGAGGCTTGATGTCACCGACCATCGCCCTCAAAACCGGCGCCTTGTGTTATGATGCAATGTGAGAGCATTCTGATAACAGCAAGGAATACGGTATGGCCCAGATCGCACCCTACGGCAGTTGGCGCTCGCCGATCACCGCCGCGATGCTCGTCGCCAAGCAGGTGAGCCTCGGTTGGCCGCAGATCGATGGCGCCGATCTGTATTGGATTGAAGGCCGTCCCCAAGAAGGTGGACGGAATGTGCTGGTGCGCCGCGCCGCTGACGGCACTATCGTTGATGTGACGCCAAGCGGCATGAATGTGCGCACATTGGTGCATGAGTACGGCGGCCTCAATTATGTGGTCGATCAGGGCGAGATCTTTTTTGTTGAGTTTAGCGATCAGGCGCTCTACCGCCAGCGCCCCGGCGAGACGCCAGTGCCGTTGGGGACTCCAGCCGGGTTGCGGTTTGCTGAAATGGTGGTTGATCGCCAGCGTAACCGGCTGATTGCGATTGGCGAAGACCACCGCGGCGCTGGCGAAGCGCAGAATTATCTGGTGGCGGTTGATCTGTCCAGCGGCACAGTCACGCCATTGCTTACCGGGCGTGACTTTGTGGCCGCGCCGCGCCTCAGCCCTGATGGCGCGTGGTTGGCATGGCTGGCGTGGGATCACCCCAATATGCCGTGGGATGCCGCCGAGTTGTGGGTTGCGCCGATCTTGGCTGATGGCCGATTGGGTGCCGCGCGCCAATTAGCCGGCGGCCTCGGTGACTCGTGCTTCCAGCCGGAATGGGCGGCTGATGGCAGCTTATTGGTGGTAGCCGAGCGCACCGGCTGGTGGAACCTGTACCGGTTCGATCACGCCGGCAATGCTACCCCCCTCTACCCGCTGGATGCCGAGTTTGGCCAACCGCTGTGGCAGCCGGGCATGCGCACTTACCTGCCGCTGCCTGATGGGCGCGTGCTGGCAGCGTTCTGCCGGCAGAGCCAATGGCACTTGGTGGTGATTGGGCCAGATGGCCGCGCCGAACCGATCGAATTGCCGGTTTCGCTGATTAACATCGTCAACGGCACGGGTGAGCGCGCGCTTGTGATTGGCAGCTCACCCACGATGCCGGCCACTCTCTTTCTACTCGATCTGGCCAATCGTTCACTGACTCCCATCCGGCGCAGCGGCGAGCTGCCAGTCGATCCGGTTTACCTCTCGTTACCCGAAGTGATCAGCTTTCCTAGCGCCAGTGGGCGTACCGCCTACGGTATCTTCTATCCGCCCCACAACCCCGATTTCATTGCCCCGGAAGGCGAACGCCCGCCACTGCTAGTCATGATCCACGGCGGGCCGACCTCTGCCGCTTACCCCACCTTGCGCCTCTCAATCCAATACTGGACGAGCCGGGGTATTGGGGTGCTCGATGTGAATTATGGCGGCAGCACCGGCTTTGGCCGCGCCTATCGCGAATTACTCGACGGCAGGTGGGGGATTGTCGATGTCGAAGATTGCGTGGCCGGCGCGCAATTTCTGGCTGCTAGCGGCAAGGCCGATCCCGAACGGCTGCTGATCACCGGCGGCAGCGCCGGTGGATTCACTGTGCTGGCGGCGCTTGCCTTCCACCACACCTTCCGCGCCGGGGCAAGCCACTTCGGCGTCGCCGATCTGGCCGCGCTGGCCCGCGACACTCACAAATTCGAGTCGCGCTACCTCGACCGGCTGATCGGCCCCTACCCCGAACGGGCCGATCTCTATCAGGCCCGTTCGCCGCTCTACCATGCTCACCAGATCACCTGCCCTGTCATCTTCTTTCAGGGGCTGGAAGACAAAGTGGTGCCGCCGGCTCAATCGGAAGCGATGTATGAGGCCCTACGCGCACGCGGCATTCGCACCGAGTATGTGCCGTTTCCCGGCGAACAGCACGGCTTCCGCAAAGCCGAAAACATCATCACCGCCATCGAACGCGAACTGGCATTTTATGGCGAAGTGTTGGGCTTTACGCCGGCCCAATGAACCCGCCGAGATGGCCTGCTAGGCCGTCTCGGTCATGAGCAGCATCATTACACGAAGAGCGCCTGCAAAATGAACGTTTGATCATCTTCCCTGCTTCATTGCCGGCCAGTTGCGTGCTATACTTACACCATCAACGAAATCGGTCGCGGGAGTATGTCCTTGAGCACGGAGCCAGCCGCCTTACTAGAGCGCGCTAAAACGATCGTTGCCGCCCAACTAGCCGGATTGCGCGAACTTTACCACGCCGCCTTGCAACAGCAGGAAGGCGTGGTTCAGCGTGCGCGTCAACTCGCGCGCCAGCTCGACGAAGCGGTGGTACAGGAACAGTTTGCCCGCGAGCGGGGCCTCTCCACTGTCGCTATCTCGGCGCGAGTCAAGCAGTTGCGCGCTGAGCATGCCGCTGCTGCCGAGGCCGAAGCCGAGTTGCGCCGATCGCTGCGTCAACTCGACCAACTTATTCGCCAGATTGAGATGAGCAGCGCCACCCTTACCCACAATGCCGAAGGCGTGGCTGCCGATCCGTGGGTACAAGCGCTGCGGGCGCAAATTATCAAAGGCCGCGAAGAAGAGCGCATCCGGCTAGCGCGCGAAGTGCATGACGGGCCAGCGCAGGTGCTGGCAAATGCCCTGATGGGCGTCGAGGTATGCCAAAACCTGTTGCAAGAGCAGAATTTGGAACGCCTCGGCTCAATCCTTAGCCAATTGGGAGACAACGTGCGCGAAGGTTTGCGCGAGGTGCGCAGCTTTATCGCTGATCTCCGTCCGGGCAAACTCGAAGAACAGGGTCTTGTGCCCGCGCTACATGACTACATCCGCCGCTACCGCGATACAGTGAGCAGTCCAGTCGTATTCGAAGCCGATCCACTGCCGCGCTTGCCGGCTGAAGCCGAAATTGTGCTGTACCGCATCGTGCAAGAGGCCTTGCAGAATGCGCGCAAACATGCCCGCGGCGCGCCAGTGCGAGTAACGCTGACCGCTCGCAGCGGACGCTTGCACGTATCGATCCGCGATGAAGGGCCGGGCTTTGATCTACGCGAGGTTGTCCGGCGCGCCGGGCGTGAGAGCTGGGGCTTAACCAGCATGCGCGAGCGGGCCGAGTTGATCGGTGCGCAATTGACGGTAACGACCCGACGTGGCGCTGGTACCGAAGTGCAAGTGACGATGCCACTGCCGCAACCGGCGTAAGTGTGGAGGAGTCCCTCGTGACGGCACCAACTAAAGTTAGAGTACTAGTGATTGATGACCATCCGCTCTTCCGGCAGGGCATTCGCTGGAGTTTAGAGAGCGCGCCCGATATTGAGGTCATTGGCGAGGCTGAGAATGGGCAAGAGGCCATCAAGCTTACCGAGCGCCTGATGCCCGATGTGGTGCTAGTAGATATTAACCTGCCCGGCTTGAATGGGTTGGAAGTGGCGCGGGTGATTAAGCGGCGCGAGCCGCGCACCGGCATCATCGTGCTCAGCGTCTACGAGGACGATGACCAGCTCTTTCAGGCGATTAAGGTCGGTGCTGCCGCCTTTACGTCGAAAGACATCAGCCCCGAAGAGCTGGTGCAGATGATCCGCGATGTCGCTCGCGGGCGCTATCTGATCAACGATGCCGTGCTGGCCCGGCCCAACGTAGCGGCGCGGGTGCTGCACCAATTCCGCGAACTGGCCGCCACCGAAGAGGAAGATGGCGCTAGTCTGTTTGCCCCCCTTACCTCGCGCGAGATCGAGATTCTCGACTGCATCGCCCGCGGCCTCTCAAACAAAGAGATTGCGAATGAGCTAAGCATTAGCGGTCAGACA
>JANWYE010000105.1 GCA_025057175.1 Chloroflexus sp.
GCTGCGACGACTGCGATCCATAGCGCCGCTACCAGCGTAAAGTAGAGTGGCATGGAACGGGTGAGCAGGGCAAGGCCCCATAACCCGCCAGCCACAAACAGCCGCCAGTCGGGCCAGCGCGCGCCGCGTTGCCGCCATACCAGCAGCAGCCAGAGCGCGGCGCTGAAGAGAGTGGTGAAGAGAGTTTCACTCATGTAGAGTGCGGCGAAGGTGGCATGGGTGAGCAGGATTGCGGCGGTAAGCGCCGCCAACCGGTGAACCAGCGGGCTGGCGTTGTCGCCAATTGCTCGTGAGAGACGGTAGATCAGGTAGACGTTGAGCACGCTGAGGACGATGTTGGGCAACGCAGCGAGCCAGACGTTACCACCGGCCAGCCAGAGCGATCCGGCCAGCCAGAGCGGGTAGAGTGGCGCGCGCAGCCAATGGTAGCGTTCGTAGAAACTCCAACCGCGCCCGGCAAGCAGATCGCGCGCGACCGTCAGATACTCGACCTCATCGTTAGCCGGCAAATGAAGCGGTTGCAACCATAACGCTACCCGTATCAGCGTAGCCAACCCTAGTATGCCAATCAGCCACCACGCATCGCGTTTCATACACTCACTCATCGCTCAGCAGGATTTCGTCGGTTTTTTTAACGCGGAGAGTGCAGAGGAGGCAGAGAGTTTGGAGGGGTTTCTGTGCGCCCTCTGCGGTATCCCTCATCCGTTTTCTGCCTCATACCTATCGCGCAGCCACTTGCCGCACCTGCACCCCTAGCCGGCGGCCATCGGGGCTGGCCGGGTCGTATTGGCGCGGCCAGAAGGTGGGGGCGACGATAGCAACAGTCACTACGCGCGGCTGGGTTGCCGGTGGCAACGGCACCGTGATAAGTTGCCAATCCGGCCCGATCATAAACGGCTGCGGCTCCCCGCCATCTACCGAGATCCAAACTCGCACTGTGCTGCCGTCGGGCCGCCCGCTACGCATAACCAGCTCAATCGTTTGCGCGCCTGCCGGGGCCATGACCCGTGCCTGCGCCCAACCGGTGGTCCAACGCCAGCCTTGCTCTGCCGGCAGGGGACGATGCATGCCGCGGATGAAGCCGAGGTCAAGACCATCGCCTAGCGCCAACGTTGCCGGCGGCGGCGTGATTGCCCGTTGCCACAGCCACGTTGCCAGATCTTCGCGAGAGGTAGCTTCAAACGCGGCCAACTCAGCGCGAGCTGCCGCCAGATCGCCTTGCCGCCGCAACAGATCACCGCGTAGCAGGTGTGGGTAGGGGTGAGCGGGCAACACAGCAATCGCCTCATCAAGCCAACCCATTGCGGCCACGTCATCGCCGGCTACGAGCGCTGCCCGCGCCAATGCCACACGCGCCAACACCGAAGCGCGGTCGCGGGCTAGTGCCTGTTGGGCGGCTTGGGTGGCTGTCGCCGGATCGCCGGCAGCTAGCGCCCGTTCAGCCTGCGCTAGCGCCACATGTTTGCCGGCTAACTGCCATGCCAATGCTGGATAGGGCGCATGCCAGAGCGTGATCGTGAGCGCCAGCAGCGGCAAGAGCAGCGCCGCCGGATGCGCGCGCGGCAGATGATTGCGCCGCGCGGTTAGCCATGCCGCGCCGACCATGCCGGTATAGGCCAAGAGCACTGGGTAAAGCGGCAACCGGTAGCGTAGCTCGACGTGAAATATGAGCGTCGTTAGCCCAACATACGCCGCCCATGCGCCGAGCAGCCAGCGCGGGTCAGCGAAGATACCCCACCGTAAGGGCCAACAACGCTCTGCGGTTGCCGGCGCGGGCTGCCAGCGCCGCGCCAACCCGTAGCTGCCGGCCAGCAGGATAAGTAGCCAAACCCCATCTCCCAATAATAACCGGGCCACAACCTCACCCGGCGAGACCCAAATCGCCGGACGCGCCCGCATGTCGTCGGTCTGTTCGAGCGCGAAGAGGAGCCGTAGTTCGCGGCTCATCTTGGCAATGAAGCGGGCCGGATCGGCGGTAATAGCCGCGATCCCGCGCTCGGTGGCGAGTCGCTGGCGCAGCAGCCGGTCTTCTCCTAGCGCGTAAAGCTGCGCCTTCACTGCTTCGCGCCCAGCCGGGTCGTTATCGAGCCACAGATTCTCGGCGCCGGTCGTATCAATCAGGATCACCCCGCCATACGTCAGCGTATTGCGCACCGTCCACGGTCCTACCACCAGCGCGCAACCAAGCAGCAGCATGGCGGCTCGCGTTGCCCCCTGCCGCCATTGGCCGGCTACCAAGGCATTGATAAACCACCAGCCCATCGCCAGTGGCAGCAGCGGCAGCGCAACTGAACGCACCAGACACAGCGCCCCCAGCCCGATCCCTGCGCTCAGCGCGCGCCACCGCGATGGTTCCGGCATCAAGATCAGCCAGAGCACAAGGCTCAAACCGGCTAGAAAGAGCGTCTCGGTCAACAATTCGGTGGCATTAGCAGCCAGTGTGTAATTGAGCGCCGTGAGCAGCCCGGCCAACCACCCGGCCCAACGCGCAAACGACGGCGGCATCTGCGGCCCGCTCCGTTGGGCCAGCGTCCGCGCCAGCAACGCGATCAGGGGCACAGTCAACGCGCTGATCACCGCCTGCACGAGCCGCAAGTTCTGCACCAGCGAATCGACCGCAAGGATAGCAGCGGCGAGAAAAAGCGGATAGAGCGGCGGGCGCATCAGGCGTAACTCAACGTAGCGCCGCTCTTGCAAGAGGGTGAGCGCCTGTGCCAGATATTCGGCTTCGTCGCCGCCGAGCGGGTAGAATTCACGCCAGCGCCAGACCAGCAGGCGCAACAACAGCGCCAGCACTGTCAGCGCCGCTACCACACCCCACCAGCGTCGTTCAGTTTGTCGCAACATGACCATCCGAGACCTCGGCACAACCCAACGATGCGGTGAAGATGCCCTTGTTGGCCGCGCATACTTGGCGTTGCAACGGCGCGACTGCGCCTTCACGGCAGCGAGACAAAACCCAGGTGGACTTCGCTCTGGCGCGGCATGCGGCAGGGTGACTGCCGCACTCCATAGCAACCGTCACCCTGAGCTGGTTCATCGCTCGCTACTCACTAACTATGGTTCTCCACTCACCGCACCTCAGCCCAATCGAGTTGAAATCCCAGCATCCGCACTTGCCCGACCTGCGGCCCCTGCCGGCGCACCAGATCGAGTGCATCCGGCACAAAACTAGGGCTGGTCAGCTCGATCACATAATCAGTCCCCGCCGGCAAAGCTGGCAATGGTAAGCAATACTCTTGCAACGAACGATCAGGCGTAAACGAACCCAGTCTGGTCTCTCCTAACGCGACTTGCACGGTTGGTTGCGGCAGATCGGATGGCCAGTTAGCCGCTGCCCGCAGGCAAAGCTGGCGTGGCCTGCCGCTCGCCGCCGCCGGAAAGCGCAAGCGAGCCGTTTCGCTCGCCCACCGCACTGTCGCGCCGAGCGCCGGATCGAACTCGCCGAGGTAAAAACCGTCGATGTAGCCGAGGTCGTTGTCATCGGCCAAATCGATCCGGTCGCCGGGCAAGGGTGGCGGGTGTAGCCAACGCCACGCCCACCCGGTCGGGTTCCAGTCATCAACCAGTGTCAGGCCCAGCGATTGGCGCGCGCCGGTTAAATCACCCATCTGGCGCAACAACTCGCCGCGAACAACGGCTGCCTGCCACGGGTAGAGCGGCTGGCTCTGGGCCAAGAGTGCCAGCCCCTGCTCAGGTTGGCCGCGTCGCGCCGCTAGCAACGGTTCGGCCACTGCCCGCGCATACGCCGGCAAATCGGGATCGGTTAATGCTTGTTCCCACGCCGCCAGATCGTCGCGCATAACCGCCGCTTCTAAGCGGGCCAACGCCTCATACTGCGGACGGCTCTGCCACGCAATTTGGGCCGCTGCCAACGCCGATGGGTAGGGGCCAAAGTACGATGCCCAGCGCGCGGGCGCGCCCGGCGCTAACGGTTCGAGGTAAGCGTAGGGTGTAGCGGCGATCAGCCACAAGCCGCAGGCTAGCGTCGCGTAGCGCAGCGAGCGCCGGTGAGATAGCCACTCTTGCCAACGCCGGCGCGTGACCGGCGCAAACACGGCTAAAGCGAACAGAAACGGCAGCAGTGGGGTGCGAAAGCGGTTGATGGCAAAGAGCAACGGCGCAGCGGCGACATTGTAGAGCAGCCATAGCCCGATCAATCCAAGCAACACGCCACCAGTCCCCTTGTGCCGCAGCGCGGCCCATCCCAGCGCGGCTAGCGGTAAGATGATGACATAGAGGGTATCGTCGAGCGCCAGCATCGCCAGCGTATACCAGCGCGGCAACCGCCCTAACGCAAACCCTTCGGCCAAGCGCTCGTCACCGCTGTAGTTGATTTGAAACAGATCAACCAGCTCGATCAATGTCTTCTCGACAAACGCCCATGGCTTGGCCCAGATCAAGCACCAACCTTCGGCGCTGAGCAGTTGCTGCCGTTCGGCCTGCGTGATTGCAGATGCCGGCTTAGCCAATGCCGCGCTCAGGCGAGGATCGCCGGTTTGGGCCAGACATGATCCGGCGGCTAGCCCGGCGCGCGCTGCGCCATCGAGGGTGGGATCGAGCAGGGCCAACGTGAAGTTGCGCGTCGGCGCATCGCTGCGCCCGCCGTCGTAGGCCGTGCGCCCGCCTAGCGCCAGATTGTACGCGCCGGTAGTATCAATCACGATTAGACCGCCGTAGGTGCGCGAAGCGTAGAGTGCCCACGGCCCGATCAGCATCCCGGCTGCTAGCAATGGCAGTAACGCCGCAATGACCCGCTCACGCCAGCCGCCGCCGGCCCGCCAGCCGATCCAAAGCGCGGCCAGCGGCAAGAAACCGAGCAACAGGCCGCGAGTAAGGGTAGCGAGGCCGAGGAACACCCCGCCCAGTAGTAAGCGCCGCCGCCGTTGCGGATCGGCCAACAGCAACAAGGCTGCCAGTAGCAGACTAATGAACAGGGTCTCGCTGAGCAAGAACTGCGGATACATCGCTAACGGCAGAGCAATCGCGCTGAGCAGCGCCGCGCCGCCGGCCACAAGCGGCCCCCCGCCGAGCCGCCGGGTGAGGGCATAGACCAGCCCCACATTCAGCAGGCTGAGCAAGGTCTGGCTGGCGAAGATCACCGCCAGATCTCGCCCGAACAAGGCGATATGCGCCGCCAGAAACAGCGGATAGAGCGGCGCTCGCGTCCAGAGGTAGCCGGTATGCCACGCAAACCCGCGCCCATGGGCCAGCCAATCGGCGGCAGCCAGATACTCGGCTTCATCGGAAATAAAACCGAGCCGCGGGAGGTTGCCCCACAGCGCCACCCGAAGCGCCACGCCGATCAGGAGGGCTAGCAGCAATGGCCAATGGTTGGTAGAGCGATTATCGTTAGGTAAACGCACGACTATTCAGCCTTCTTCACCGTATGGCACAGTGTGCTGTGAACCGGCCCGCGCTCATTAATCATTCCCAATCACCTCAATCGTCGCCAACCAAAGCCGGCCAGCGTTCAGCGCGCCCTCGCCGCGCACTGGCAAGCGCCCGTCTGGCGATGGATCGTCCGGCCGGTACCAGCCAATCAGCAGCCGATATTCACCCGGCGGCAGATCAGGCGGCAGATGAATCGCTCGATCATCGCGGGCCGGTTTGCCCGGCAACCATGTGCTGGTCGGTAGATAGCCGGCTAATGGTTGCCCATCATCGCCGGCCACCGGCGGCTGGTCGCAATCACGGCAGAGGTGAATGAAGAGGCTATAGTCTTCACGCAGCGGCTGGCGCACATCCCAGAATAGGCTGAGCGGGATATTGCCGCCAGCGCGATAGACTCCCGGCCCGGCGGGGGTGGTGGCTTTGAGCGTGTACCCCAGCAACTGGAGATCGTCGCCAAACGTCGCTGTTGCTGGGGTCGCCGGCTGCACCAACGCGCCGGTGATGTAGGCTTCTGGCGCTTCTTGGCAGAAGAGATGAACCCCTTGAAATCGCCAGATCCCGCACGGCCACGCGCGCTGTTCGCGGCTGAAGGCCCAAAAGTTCCCGACTAGCCCATATTCATCACCGGGCAACGGCGGGTCTACGGTGCGAGCATGGTCGGGCGCAATCACAAGGAAGCTGCGCGTGTAACCGGCTAATGCCATTCGCCGCTCGGCATCCCACTCGCGTTGGCTATAATTGTTCTCACCCATCCAAAAGTTGGCGAACGTCATCGGCGGCGGCGCCGGATCGGCGCTCAGCCGCGCCATGTAGTAGGCGTAGAGCGGGCGCAAGTAGCCGGGATGGATCACCACTGCGTCATCGGGATGCACCCGCCGGGCTAGCTCGGCGATGGCTTCGCGGTACTGTTCTTTGACCGGATCGCCAGAAAAGAGGCCGAAGCGTGGTTGGAAGAGCGAGAGACCGCTCGTGATCAGCGCACCGGCCAAGGCCAGCGCGCCTATCCCACGCGCTAAGCCAATACCTAGCGCACTTGCGCGTTGCGGTATCACGCCAATCGCCAATACCACTACCCAGACCGGAAAGATGATCATCAGATAGCGAGCTTCGTAGAGGCGGGTGAAGAACAGTTGCAGCGCAAAGAGCACCAGCGGCACGCCGCCCATCACTCCAATCACTAGCGCCGTTTGGCGCGGGACGGCGCGCGCGCGCAGCAACCCCAAGCCAAACAGCAACAACCACGGCATTAACCAAAACCACGGTAGATCACCCGGCCAGCGGTCAAGGCTAAACCGGGTAAAGGTCAGCCAAAGCGCCCGCAGCGGATCCGCCGCAATTGACGCCCCACGAGCGGCGCGGTCACTGCCGATGCCGGAAGCCATGGCGGCAATCATCCCCACCCCGACCAGCAGCAAGCCAATCGCAATCGGCCATGCATAGCGGCGAGGCCGGCTAAACAACCAAATCAGCGCCGCGCTCAACGCCAGCAGCGCCGTCAGCCGGTGGATAAAGAAGGCCACGATCGCCAACCCAAGCAGCCACCCCCAATCAGCCGGTCGATCGCTCTGCGCAGCGCGCAACGCTAGCCAGAGCATAGCTGCGCTGGCCAGCAACACCAGCGCATAGACCTTGGCTTCTTGCGCGTACCACAGGGCAAAGGGCGAGACCAAGCTGATCAGCGCCGCTGCTAGCGTAACCACCGCGCGTTGCTGCGGATCGCTCACTGCCGCCCGCGCCGCCAGCGCCAACAGTGGCACGCTCAGCGCGCCGGCCAGCGCCGAGGGAAAGCGCAAGGCCCATTCACTCGCGCCGGCGATGCCAATCCATCCTTTTAGCAAAAGATGGTAGAGCGGATACGCCGCATTGGGCAGCGCTAGTTCAAGTGCGAGCGCCGGCCATGGCTGCATCGCTATCGCCCAACTGTTGCCCTCATCGAGCCACAGACTCTGGGCATCGAGCCGGTAGAGGCGCAGGGCCAATGCCACGCAGCCAATTAGAATCCAGAACACCAGCCAACGGCGGCTCATCGCCATCCCTCACCGCGCAGCGCGACGGCAAAGGCTGCTTCGTAGCGCGCCGCGGTATTCTCCCACGTCAGTTCGGTGACGATCCGTTGGCGAGCCGCCGCCCCCAACCGCTCGGCCAGCGCCCGATCGGCGATCAACCGCCCAATCGCCGCCGCCAACGCCCCTGCATCTCGTTCTGGCACGATCAATCCGTGCGTGCCATCATCGATCACATCGGGCACGCCGGCCACGCGCGCCGCCACAATAGGCCGCGCCGCCCCCATTGCCTCCAGCAAGACGTTGGGCAAACCGTCAACGCCCTCGCGCACAATCGGCAGCGCAAAGACGTCAGCCGCCGCCATCGCCATCGCGGTGCGTTCACGATCGAGTTGGCCGGTAAACAGCACCGATGGCGCAATGCCTAACCGCGCTGCCTGCGCTTCCAGCGCCGGGCGTAGGTCGCCGTAGCCAACAATCACCAACCGCGCCGTGGGATGCATGCGCAACACTGCCGGCCATGCATCAAGCAAGACGCTAAAACCCTTTTTGGCCACCAGTCGCCCCAACCCCAACACCAACGGCGCATCGGCAGGAATGCCCCATTCAGCGCGGAATTGGTGCGCTGCCGCCGGATCAGGCCGGAATTGGGCCGGATTGACTCCGTAGGGAATGACGAAGGTACGGGACGGATTGGCGCCCAAACGCACGCCTCGCATGCTCAGATCGGCACTGCACGCCGTCACAGCCGCGGCTCGCTGGAATACCAAGCCGGCTAACCTTCCCATCACCGGCTGCGTCTCGGCCAAATAGATGTCGCTACCGTGCAAGCTCACGACCAACGGCAAACGCGCGCCCAACGCCGCCAATGCTGCCGGCGGGCCATTGGGCAAGACCCAGTGCGCCTGCACCAGATCAAACGGGCGACCGGCGGCGCGCGCTTGCTGCAATTCGCGCCGCAACGCCGCTAATGATGCGGTCAACGCAAAGGGCGCTGCCAACCATGCCCGTTCGCGCACCTGTGTATCGCTCTGCAATGACTGGGCATACCCCCAGATGTTCAACGCCGGATGGGGCGCATAGCGAAAAAAGCGCAGCTCGATCCCGCGTTCGCAAGGTTGGCGGCGCAAATCGGGATGCCACGGCGCTACCAGTGTCACCTGATGGCCACGCGCAGCAATACCCGCCGCAATCTCTTCGATGAAGGGCGCGGTTGTTTCGCGGGGATATTTGGGCAATGACGAGGCCAGCATCAAGATACGCATGGCGTAGTATGTTCCATCACGAATCGGGAATGCGGTAGATAAAGGCGCGAAAATCTGGCGTAGGGCTGGCATACAGCAATTCAAAGCCATCGATCACCATGCCGGGCTGGTTGGCATGATCCATTAGCGGCGCCAACAATCGCCCTACGTCGCCCTTCACCCGCATCTGATTTTCTAACACCAGATATTGTGCTCCATAGTAGCGGGCAATCTCAAGCAGCAGATCGCGATCGCCGGTATTGGGGATCATCACCGCCGGACGTTCAGTGTGCCAGTTCACCTGCCACGGCAGGCGGGTCATGATCACCGCATCGGGCGGAGTATTGGCGTGCAACCACTCGTATGCCGCCAGATCTTGCTGCCAAATACGCGGCTCATTGCGCACCTTGTCGGCAATATCGGCTTGCGATCCGGCCACAATCGTCACAATGGCCGCCACCGCTAACACCAGCCCCAGCGGCGCCCAACGCCGGTCGCCAATCGCGGCTAGCTTATCATAGCCGGCCCAGATCATCCACGCCGCGAGCAGCGCCAACCATGGGATGATCATCACCCAGTACCGTTCCTCGTTGGCGCGCCAGTAGGTTAGCATGAAGAGAATATACGGCGTATAGGCAAAGAGTATGAGGCTCAGCCAGCGCCGCCGGTACGCCGCCGCCGCGAGCACGCCGGCCAGCGCCAGCCATGCTCCCAGTGGCGTGAGAATATTCTTGTTGGCCTCGTGGCTAAACAGCGCCGCCAGCGGTGCAGGAGCGCCCGGCCATGCCGGCATCAGGTAGGCGCGCAACTCGCGCACCTGTGTCTCGAATTTAGTCTGCGTCGCGTCAAACCCCCAGCGCAGGATCCAACTGCGATCGGGCAAGCCCGGCCCACCCCATTCCGGCGCAAAGACGCGGTAAATTTCCGACCACGCATCGCCGCTGACACCGCGGTAGTCGAGCACCCACGCATCGTAGCTTTCAGTGCTGTAGACTGGTTTGCCAAACAGGATCAGGTTTCGCGCCAGATAGGGCGAAAGCACGAGCAGCGCGATCGCCGACCACACTATCACCGGCGCTAGCCCAGTGCGCAGCCGTTGCCAAACGTGTGGCCAATCACTCGCGGTGCGCAGCTCGTTCGCTACCAGCGACAGTTGCCAAAGGCCCATGCCAAGCGCGAACATTGCGCCGCTCGGTTTTTGTAGCATCATCAGCCCGGTGCAGACGGCCGAGATCAACAGCCAGCGCCAGCGCCGCGCCGGATCGGTCTGGCTGCGCAGCAAGGCTGCAATTGCAGCCATATTGAACACCACAAAGCCCAGATCGTTGGTGACGTAGATTGACAGCCGAAAAAAGAGGTAGTTGGTCAGGACGAGCACAACCGCCGTCACGCCAACCCGCCGATCCCAGAGCCAGCTTCCAACGGCGTAGATCAGACTCAGCAGGATGAGGTCGAAAATAAAATTTGGCATCTTCGCCGCCCATGCCGTCGGGCCAAACAACGCAAAGAAGGGCGCAATCCAGACCGGTTGCAGCAGCGGCCACGTCTCTTGAGGCCGGGTGAGGCTATCGTAACGGTAATAAAACTGGCTGATGTAATCAACCACCCAGCCCCGCCCACGGACAAGGTTGCGCGCTACGATCGCGTTGTCGCTGTAATCGGCGTGGCCAACATAGGGCAACGTCGCAGCGACTACCGCCTCAAAGCCTAACCACACCAGCGCAAACACCCCTAACACCAGCCATGCGCCGCGCCGCGCCGCAAACCAATCGACGATGGCATCGCTGAGGCGCGGCAAGCCGGCGCGGCCATAATTCAGCGCCAAGGCCATCAGCGCCGTCCCCAACAGCGCCAGCAGCAACGAATCGGGGAAGGTCTGCCAAAACAACCGCACTCCAGCCGCCGCCGCCCAATTGATGGCATGCAGCAGCACATAGCCAAAACAGAGCAAGGCCACGCCGACCAGCCCGTAACCGAGCGCGCGGCCTTGGCTATACCGCCGCACGAGCATCTGGAGCAGCGCCACCAACGGTTGACGATAAGCGATCACCAGCAGCACGAGCAAGCCGGTCATGGCAACATTCAAGATCGCCGCCATCCAGATGCGGGCCAGCGCCAAGCCTATCGCCGCCGCGCCGATGCCCACCGCCGTGCCGCCATACACCAGCGCCGGACTCAAGCGCAGCCGCGCTAACAAGATGTACAGCAACACCGCATTCCAGCCCAGCAACGCCACTGCCGGCCACGCCGGCGGCAAGAGCGGCGCCGGTTCGCTCGCCGGCGCAATCCGCACCTCGGCCAGCCGCACCCCCTTTTGGCGCGGATCGCGGCTATCGGCCAGCGTCGCCGAGGTTTGCAGCGTGATAGTCAGATCACCATGCTGATGGGCAATGCCCGGCACGGCAAAGGTATATTCAGCCCACACGCCGGTTGGCGTAAACTCACCCACTACTGAGTTGTCAATTGTGACCGTCACAACCGGTTGCGCGCCAGCATCTGCCGGCCAGCCCTGCGCTACCAGCGTCACTTGCAACGGCGAGCCGGCCCCCACATTGGGCAACACCAACACCGCCCGCTCGCGCGTCCAGCGCGACCGGCCAGTTGGCGAGTCGGGGGTCAATTCATCGGCGAACAAATCGCCGCGCCGCACCGGCTCGATGCCCAGACCCGGATTCACGCCGAAGAAGAGCCGGTCACCCGGCCAACCGATCGCCACCCGGCCCTGCGGCGGCGCTTGGTAAGCCATTGCCCCGGCCAGCAAGGCCAACGCCAAAATCAGCAGCAAGGCGCGCAGGGTTGACCGGACAGCATGCCCGGTTTCGCTGGCGCCCAGATAGTTGGCTAGGGTTGAACGATCGCTAACAGCCATGACACTTCTACTCGATTGGCCCAATGCCGACGGCCATTATACCGCCAATTGGCCTGAACCGAAGCTTATAGCGGGCTGACAATTGCTTGAGGTTCTATGGGTATAGCGTTGCCCAGCGTTGCTGCTACCGGCGCAAGCGGTAAACCGCAACAATGCCTGATGGGCAGGCTCCACCGACCGGCGCCTAAATCGTGTTGTGGTTGAGACCACTGCGACAGTCATTATGGCAATTGCTACAACCGTGCTAACCAAACGGCTGGCGCTACGCTTGTGACGTAGTTCCGTTACGCGCCGGAGACACCGCACCAGCCGGCCTTATCCGAGCGCGCCTGACGACATTCCGCAAAGCGATACTGCATAACGCTTATGATGTTGCGCCATATCGTGCATAGGAACATCTTGTTAACGTTTTGATATGACAATACGACTATAAGAATACCATTGTTAGTGCTACAATAAAATCTACCTACATAGGAGGCGGTTATGAGCGATCAGAATACATCTACACCCGCTGCCAACACCATTACCTTAGACGCAACCGAACAAAAGAACCTTAGCCACATCTCCCATCTCGCCGCCTATCGAGCCTTGCAACGCTGCGCCACAACAGCCGTAGCGCAAATTGAACAGATAGGGATAGAGCGTCGCCCGATCGTGTTGGTTGATCGGATTATTGATGAGCGCGACGCATTGTTGCTATCCTATATTCGCGCTCGTCTTTCAGAAGTAGCGCAGCTACTGGAGTCATCTCAGCCCAATCAAACGAGGAGCAAGGCGGCAGAGGAAAGAACGACTAGCTTTGAGCCGATAACTAATACCCTCACTAACCTCACAAACGTTATCAATTCACTGACTAATGTTACGAACAGCCTTGCTGGGCTTTTAGCCCTCTTTCGCAGTAATTACACACTCTATCCTGTGACAACCAAAATTGACAGCCATACGCTGCACACGGCATTGGCCGCAGCTTTCAAGCAGCGCACATGGCGGGTTTCCTTTTTCCCATCGCTGATTACGTGTGACGATGATAGCCAGCCTTCGCTCATGAGTTTCATCAAAAAGATCGTTGATAATCTCGCGAA
>JANWYE010000106.1 GCA_025057175.1 Chloroflexus sp.
CCTCTTCTATATTGCGCGAGTAACCTTCACCGGTTCACCAACGGAATATAAATCGGCGCCGGCGTGGTCTGGCTTGGTGGCGCTGCTCCTAGCGTAGGAGTGGCCGTTGGCGTCATCATGGCGGTGGCGGTAGGGGTGGCCGTTGGCGTTATCGTGGCGGTACCAGTGGAGGTAGCCGTTACGCTCGCCGTGCCGGTCAAGGTTGGCGAGGCAGTGTTGATCACCGTGGGAATGTAAACCGTACTCGTTGGCGTTGGTGATGGATCTGGTTCGCGCGGCAAATCGGCGCAGAGCACATTAGCCCATAGCGTGGCCATCGCGCTAAAGCCGGTTGCATTCGGATGCAGATTGTCGGCGTTGCCGTTGCTAGGATTGACGGTGATGATCTGGCTCTGATTGGCCGCAAAATGGCTGTAGAAGTCAGGACCAAGCCGGATGGGTGCGTTGTCGTCAAGCTCATCAACCAGTTCGACAATGCTCTGGTTAAACGCTTGTGTGGTAGCGCGGCGCGTTGCCGCCTGCGCCGCAGTGCCATCATTCCGCCATGGCAAACGCGCTACCCATAGCGTGAGAGTAGGCCGGTTTTGGCGCAACGCTGTAATGACGGAGCGCAGATCATCTTTGTAAACGCTCGCCGGCATGAGGTTGTTGTAGGGATTGTTGGTTGCCACGGCGGTAGCATCATTCGTGCCGACTTGCAGCAGCACCTGCTCGGCGCCGAGATCGGCGATGTGTTGGCGATAGACCGCGGCTTTGCCCAACACATTCATATATCCGGCTACCCCGATCCGATCCGGACCGGTGGTGTTGCCGTAGAGGTCGCGCGCGGCGCGGATGCCGCTGAAACCATCGTTGAGGATGAAGACAGGGCTGTTGAGGCAGGTGGCTAGCCGATCGTTGAGTTCGATCTGATAGCCGGCGTAATAGATATTCTGATAGCCGGCGCTATCGGCTTGGGTATTGTCTGATTGCGGATAGTTGCGGCCATCGACGCTGCGCGGGTAGCCACTGCCGGCAGCCGGGGGGCTGGTGAAGGGGTAGCCGTCGCTCGATCCGGTGAGGCTCGAACCCGGTGGTAAGCGGTAGAAGGCCCACTTCCCGGCAGTGATTGAATCGCCAATGCTTACCAAGACCCGCCCGTATCCAACCGGATTGATCGCGCGGCTAAGTTCTCCGGCGGCGCCATTAACAAGGATGGTGGCAGTCACACTGTATTCTGCGCGCCGGGGGAGGGTGAAGGTTGCCGTGAACCCATCGCTAGCGGCAGTATCATCGATGGTCTGTGCAAAGCTGGTGCCGCTGACCGCAAAGCGAATCCCATCGAAGCCAGCCGGCGGATTGATAACGGTCGCTTGCAAGCGCAAGACTGGATCGGTCTGAATGTACGGTATCTGAAAGACATCTCTGGTTGTCAGTGGGCCGGGCGCTGGCGTGGCGCCGGCGGGCAGATCGGCATCGACGATCAACATGCCGGTGACCGGATCAACCGGGCGTGGTGTGCCGTTGGCGTCAAGAATCGCCAGCGCGAGCACCGGTTCGCTTTGCGCTAGGCGAATGGTAAAGGTGCGCTCGGCGCCAGAACCGGCTGGCAGCAAATGGAGATACTGAATGAGTAAGTCGCCGCTCTCATCGTCATACTCGGCCAGATAATCAATTCCCGGCGCTAGCGTTACTCCAGCGCGCTGCACGAGTGGTTCACTGCCTGACCAGTTGCTGATGCGCAACCGAGGATAACGCACCACGCCATCTGGTGGCGTTACCGTCGCTACGCCACTGGCCGCCAAGCTCATGCTACTGCTGGTTGTGACACCGGCCAGCGCCGGTTCGACTGTTCGCTTGGGCAATTCATCAACTGTCCATGCATCGAGGTAGAGCAGCCAATGCTGGGCGGCAGGCGTGATTGTTACCGGCTGCAAGGCTGCGCCAGCGCTCGCATCAGGCGCAAGGTGCGGGCCGGTGATGGTGGCCTTGCCACCGGTAATGCTGATAGTCACCTGCCCGCCGGCCCAAACCTCATACGTCACCACTATGCCGCCGCTCGTATAGCGCACTAATGCCCGCAGCGACGACGCGCGCGCCAATACCGGGGTTGCTGCCAATGGTTGGCCGGCAGCGTCTTGCACTGTGACCAACTCGCTTGATGGGGCTACAAGGTTACGCTTGCCGGTTGGATCACGGCGCAGATCACGCCATTCACTGATCCCTGCGGAGTCAAACGTGAGCGCGAACCGGCCGGGCATTGTAATCAGCACCCGGCCATCGGTCGCAGTCTGTGCGCTCAGTCCCACCGTCAGCGGTTGAGCGGCAGCCTGCGGGCGGAGGCCACGGATGCCGCCAGCAGCGAAGAGCGAAATGAATAGCACGATCAAGAAGGCGTGGCAAATGCGCGTAAGCTTCATAACGTGAATGCAAGTGTTTCGCCGGTAAACAACTAGTCACGAATATTCGTTACGGTAGCTGGCCAGCGGCCCGCGCTCCTCGGCAGGACGAGAAGCGCGTGTCACCGGCTCCAAGGCACTCCGTCCCCGATATGGCTGCCATCCTCATCTTGCGCCTTACTCACTGCGCCAATGGCGCGTGGCATGCGCAAGCGCCTCCGCCCTTGTTTCAGACGGCCAGCTACCTCCGCATCAATCGCTGGCTAGATGCCGCCGCCAAAGCGGTTCGCCGACGGCCTGTTCGCGTGGTTTGGGTTCGGCCATCGGCGTTGGCGCCGGTTGCTTGAAGGTTGGCACCAGCCGGTGCAATGCGCGCAGGATCAAGGCAGTGTCATCACGAAGCGCAGCTAGCTCAAGAATCCGGATTTGATCGGCCAGCGCACGCGGAATCAGATGCGAAGCATTGCGCGCGATAAAGATCTTGGCATGGCTTGTGCGCTCGTATTCTTCGCCCTCGACAAACAACTCTTCGTAGAGTTTCTCGCCGGGGCGCAAACCGGTGAAGACAATGTCGATGTCACGGCCCACTTGCAAACCGGAAAGCTCTATCATATCGCGGGCCAGATCGATAATCCGGATCGGCTCACCCATATCGAGCACAAAGACCTCGCCGCCCTTGCCCAACACCGACGCCTGCAAGGTCAACTGCACCGCTTCGGGAATGGTCATAAAGAAGCGGCGCATATCGGGATGGGTTACGGTCACCGGCCCGCCAGCGGCGATCTGTTGTTTGAACGTTAGCACAACCGATCCCCGCGAACCGAGCACATTGCCGAAGCGAACTGCTACGTAGGCGCGCCCGCTTTGGCGAGCCGCTTCGTGAACCAACAACTCCGCCACCCGCTTGGTTGCCCCCATCACATTGGTGGGATTGACCGCCTTATCGCTCGAAATCATCACAAAATGGCTAACATCGACCTGCATTGCTGCGCTGAGCACATTGCGCGTGCCGAGCACATTGTTAGTGACGGCCTCAGAGGGATGTAATTCCATGAGCGGCACATGCTTGTGAGCCGCCGCATGGAAGACGATCTGCGGGCAATACTGCTCGAAGATGTACATGATCCGCTCGGCGAAACGAATATCAGCAATCACGGTTGTGAGCTTTGTTGTAGGCGGTGCGACGCGGCGCAGCTCTTGCTCAATATTAAAAACCGAATTCTCGCCATGGCCGAGGATAATCAACTCCTCTGGTTGAGCGCGCAGGATTTGGCGGCAGAGTTCCGAGCCAATCGAACCACCGCCGCCGGTGACAAGGACGCGCTTGCCCTGCAATAGGTTATGAACAGCGGCGATGTCGGTCTGCACCGGCGCTCGGCGCAGCAGATCCTCGATCTGCACGTTGCGCAATTGGTTCACGCTCACCTTGCCATCGAGCATCTCGTAGAGGCCGGGCATGATCTTGGTTTTCACACCGGTGCGTTCGCAAAGTTCGACGATGCTACGAATATCTTTGCCGGCTGCCGATGGCATAGCAATAATGACATATTGGGCGCTATGTTCGCGGGCAAGGCGCGGAATATCAAACCGGTTACCTAAAACCGGCACACCATAGATATGCATGCCGTGTTTCAGCGGATCATCATCGAGAAAACCGACGACCACCATTCCCAACTGCGGGTTATCGCGCAATTCGCGCGCGATCATCGTGCCGGCTGAGCCGGCGCCCATTATGAGCACGCGCTGCGTCTTGCCAAGAAATTCACCTTTGCGCTTGCGTTTGAGCGTGTCGTGGTGCCAAAGCAAGCGCGCCAACAGGCGCGGGCCGATTGTGGCCGCTAAGCCAAAGAAGAAGAAGATGATTGGCACCGAACGGGGCACAAGCGCTAACGGTGTAATGCTCGCCACTATAAATGCCACTGGCGTCGCTACGGTCATCCCAAGTGATATGGCCGAGATGAGGAGCAGCAACTCATCGATTGAGGCATAGCGCCAATAGCGCGAATAGATGCCTAACCGTTGAAAAATAAGCAGATGAACTGGAGTCGCAATCACTACCAACAAGAACCAACCCGTCAAGGCTGGCCCTGTTGGTACGTGATCGAGCCGCACCCAAAAACTCACATACGCTGCCAAGGGTAGCAATACAACATCGAGCAAAAAGAAATAACGATTGCGAGTAGGCTTTGGAGGAATGAGCTTCAAGCCGGGCTCCTTTCCGATCGCTGCTATAGTTGTAGCGCAGCGTGAAGGATGAAGCTGGCAAGAGGAACGCTGCTTATTGTGTGATCGGGCGACAGCTTCATGCTACGGGCTGTAGGTGAACAAGTGATGTGTACTCTCGTGAAATGGATGAAAATCTTGTTAGATAGCAGTAATTCTTCTCACTTGAGTGCTGCGCGGAGGTGATGAACAACCTCTGCCACCTGCTCTTCCCGCATCACACTCGAAAAGGGTAGCGCGAGCGATATATCACCCAGCCGTTCTGTCACCGGAAAATCACCGCGTTCGTAGCCAAACCGATCGCGGTAAAATGGTTGCAGATGGATCGGTGTGAAATAGGGCCGGCTGGGAATGCCGGCAGCAGCTAGCCGTTGCATCACGGTGTTGCGATCGGCTGGCGGTAGGATGCGTACCACGTAGACAAACCAGCTCATGCGGGTCGTGTGCGGGCTGAGTTGAGGCCGTTCGACCAATTCGAGATCGGCGAGTTGTTCGTGGTACCACGCTGCCACTTGCGCCCGCTTTGCAATCAGCTCTTCGATCCGTTGAAGTTGGGCTACCCCTAGCGCCGCGCTGAGTTCGTCGAGCCGGTAGTTGTAGCCAAGGCGGGTGTGGTTGAGCCACGCATCAAAGACATCGCGCCCCTGATTGCGTAGCGAACGGAACAGCGCGGCCCAGTCGTCGTGGCGGGTAACGATCATGCCGCCTTCGCCGGTGGTCATCTGTTTGTTGGGATAGAAGGCGAAGACCGCTGCATCGCCCAGCGTGCCGGCCATCTGCCCTTTGTAGGTCGAACCGATTGCCTCACAAGCGTCTTCAATGACGCGCAGACCATATTCCGCTGCCACTGCATTAATAGGATCCATGTCGGCGGGTTGGCCAAAGGCATGCACCGGCATGATTGCCTTGAGCGCACCGATCGGGCCATGGCGGCGAGGCAGCCAACGCGCCGCCGCTGCGCCGCCCCGCATCAGATCGGCAGCAGCTTCGGCCACAAGGTGCGGATCGATGTTTCCGGTTGCCGGATCGACATCAACGAAGACGGGAATCGCCCGCTCGTAAAGGATGCTGTTGGCGGAAGCAATAAACGAAAAGGGGGTGGTGATCACCAAATCGCCATCGCGCGCGCCGGTAGCGATGCAGCAGAGATGTAGGCCGCTAGTGCCGGAATTGACGCCCACTGCATGCGGCACGCCTACGTAACGGGCCATTGCTTGCTCGAAGGCCATGATCTGTGGCCCGATACTGAGATAGCTGGTCTGCAAGACTTGATTGACGGCGGCAATTTCGGCGGCGGTAATATCCGGTGAAGACATCGGTATCGGCACGAGGCTCCTCCTTTTTTTACAGGATATCCGGCGAGGCGCGGCAAGTGTTGGTGGTGTCCTACGGATTGGCGCGCAACGGTCGCGCCGGGATGCCAACAACGGTTGCTGCATCCGTAACATCGCGTTGCACTAACGCGCTGGCGCCCACAATACTCCACGATCCCACCCGGCGGCGTGGCATTACAATTGCGCCAATCCCTATGAGCGCCCCTGTGCCAATGACTACCTCGCCGCCGGTGTGAACGCCGGGGGCGATATGGGCGTGATCGCCAATCTGGTTGTGGTGATCAATGGTGCAACCGGTGTTGAGGATGACATTAGCGCCAATGACGCTACCGGGGTTGACGATCACGCCAGCGCAGATCATCGTGCCGGGGCCGATGACGACATCGGCGGCAATGATTGCCGAGGGGTGGATGGCGCTGACGAGCCGTTCTCCGCGTGCGGTTAGTTCAGCAAACAGGCGCGCTCGCGTGCGGTTGTCACCGATTGCAATCACAATTCCATCGTGGGGAATATCCGCCAATGCCGCCAATGGCCCCATCACCGGCAATCCCAAGAGGCGTTGGCCATGACGGTGCGGGTTGTCGTCGAGGTAGCCGATAGGCCGGCAGTTGCTACCACCGGTCATTGCTTGCAACAAAATATCGGCTACCACCTGACCGTGCCCGCCGGCGCCGATGATGAGAATGCGTTGGGTCATAAGCAAAACAAGCTTTCGCTGTGCGTGATCCGCAACAGTGCTGTGTAGAGCCTTGGGTGCGCCCGCCATTCATCCGTGTCGGGTGATTCGGAGCGCAGGCGGTGCATCTTCTTGCCGGGAAACGTTCCTAATCGCTGCCGGTAATGCGCGGCTGTGGTCGTGGCGGCATTGGCGGCGGCGAGCCGCGAAACTCTTCAGCGGTGGCATGCCCCGGCTGGCTAATTCCTTCCCGCTTGATCACCTTCCAGAGCGTGAGTGCGAGGATGTTCAGATCGAGCCAGAGCGATAGGCGATCGACATACTGCACGTCGTAGGCAAACTTCTCCTCCCACGAGATGGCATTGCGACCATTGATCTGGGCTAGCCCGGTGATGCCCGGCAAGACCTCGTGCCGGCGGCGTTGTTCGGGGGTGTAGCGATCGAGGTACTGCATGAGCAGCGGGCGCGGCCCAACCAGACTCATTTCGCCGCGTAACACGCAGAAGAGTTCGGGAAGTTCGTCGAGGCTGGTGCTGCGCAAAAACCGGCCAAACGGCGTCAGCCGCTGTTCGTCGGGCAACAGCCGGCCCTGCGCGTCGCGGGCATCGGTCATGGTGCGGAACTTGAGCATCGTAAATGGCCGTCCGTGCAGGCCGGGCCGGCGTTGGCGAAAGAATACGCCGGGGCCAAGCTTGATCCGCACTAGCAAGGCGATTACCGCCATCACCGGCGCGAGCACGATCAGGGCCGGAATAACGATGATCAGATCGAGCAGCCGTTTCCCGTAGCGGCGGTACATAAGCAGCTCCTTGAGCAGTGTTGTTACGGGACGCTGCTATCGTAGCGGGCTGAGATGTCAGTTGGATGACAGGGATAGGCTTAGGAGGTGACGTTCTGTTATAATTGGCTCGGTTTTCGCTGAATCGTTGTAGTGCAACGCTCTCCAATGTGATCTGCCGGTGACTACCGCTGAAACCTTATTGTTGAGTTGAACTGCGACGGCTCGCCAAGCTTCTTACTGGCAATGGCATGTCAGGTCACGAACTGTTTACAACCATCCGGTACACTACTGGCGGGCAATCATCCGCCGGTCATTGATGATGTCGTTATCGATAGGAAGTTTGTTATGCGCCAAGGCTGGTTTTCGCTCCTCGTTCTCTATCTGATCGGCGCCATCTTGCTTGCCGCGTCGCCAGTAGCCAGCATCGCCGCTCCCAGCCAACCTAGCCGCATCACCACGTTTGGCATGAATACCTACTTCAGTGGGCTAGAGCGGTTGCCGCAGAACCGGAATGATGATCTCGCTGCGTTGATAGATGCCACCCGCGACCTTGGCGCCGAGTGGGTGCGCGAGGAGATCAGTTGGGCTAATCTCGAACCAAGCAAGGGGAATTTTACATGGGGTCTGATGGATGCTGCCCTTGCCCAAGCAGCAGACGCGGGGTTTGGTGTGATCGGTATGCTGTTGACCACGCCGGCGTGGGCGCGGGTTGGTGATTGCAACAGCCGGATTACGCGCAATGGTGGATCGCTCAACTATTGGTGCCCGCCGGCCAATCCGCAAGATTTTGCCGATTTTGTTGCGGCAGCGGTTGAGCGTTACGATGGCGATGGCTTCAATGATGCCCCTAGCTCGCCACGAGTGGCGGCATGGCAGATCTGGAATGAACCGAATAACTGGGCGACATGGCCGGGTGAGGCTCATGAGTATGGCGCGCTGTTAGCTGCCGGTTATGCCGCCGCCAAAGCCGCTGATCCGACGGCCATCGTTGCTACCGGCGGCGTTTATGTCTTCGATGGCGGCACGCGCACCGGCGGCAATCGCGACGGGCTTGAGTTTCTCGGTGCGGCGTTTGCGGCTGTGCCCGCTGCCCAAACTAGCTTTGACGCGCTGGCCATTCACCCCTACATGCCCGACACCGCTCCTGATCGCGCCGGTCTGTTTGGTTTGGTTACGCTCTGGGGGCGGATCAGCAATGCCCGTGGCTGGCTCGATGCCCGGCGCGGGCCGGGTATGCCGCTCTGGATTAGCGAGTTGGGCTGGTCGACATGCGCTTCCGCTAATGCTACGTGCCGTAGTGAGCAAGAGCAGGCCAGCTTTCTAGTGCGCAGCCATGGCATTGCGCTAGCATTGGGCGTGCAGCACATCAACTGGTTCCAACTCGAAGACAAATTCGATAGCCCGGCCAACGATCTGTGGGGCAACGCTGCGCTGCTGCGCAACCGCAGCCAAGGCTACGCGCGCAAACCGGCGGCTAACGCTTACGCTACCTTGACCGCGCAGCTTGGCGGGGCAACGTTTGTTGGTTTTGGCCCATTGCATAGCTATACGCATCAAAACAACGCCCTTGCCCCTGCTGCTCGTTATCATCTCCGCTTTCAAACCGCTACTGGCGCGCTGGTTGATCTATTGTGGACAACTGGCAGTGCCGAGACCCGCGCAATGCCACTAGAGGCGGGGCGCACCGCGCAACTTCTCAGCCGCGATGGGGCAACGCTGCCGCTGAATATCAGTGGCGGCCAAGCCCAGATACCACTCAGCGGCACGCCGGTCTATCTCCGCCAAGACACGCCGCCACAACTGGCGGTCAATCCGGTAAGTGTAACCATCTTGGCGTTGCCTACCGATCCGGAAATGCGTTCTGCCATCTCAGTGCAAAATCTTGGTTCGACCAGTATTAGTTGGACGGCGAGCGGCAGCGCGAGCTGGCTGACGCTCGAAACGACCAGCGGCAGCGGCCATCGCAGCCTGCTGCGCTATCGAGTCAACCCCGGCGGGCTGACGCCGGACAATTACACAGCCACGATCACGGTCAACGCCGGCAGCGCCGGCACGCAGAGCATCCCAATTACCTTGCGCGTGGTTACGACGCTCAACCGCGTGTATGCGCCGGTGGTCTGCCGTTGACGATCCGCGCTGGGTCATGGTAAGATAATGGCCGTTGCTTATAACCGGCCTAGGTAAAGGAGAGCGCCGTGAGCGCAAAGAAAATGAAAGTATTGCTTCTGCAAGATGTTGAGCATCTGGGCAAAGCGGGCGAAATCAAAGATGTAAGCGGCGGTTTTGGCCGTAACTATCTGCTGCCGAAGGGTTTTGCCGTATTGGCGACTAAGAGCCAGATCAAGCAAGCCGAAGAGCGGTTAGCTGCCCAACGGCGCAAGGCCGAAGCGGCGCGCAAAGAGGCTGAAACGCTGGCCGCCAAGCTGGCCGAGTTGACGCTGACCTTTGTGGTTAAGGTTGGCGAGCAAGAGCGGCTGTATGGTTCGGTGACGAATGCCGATATTGCCGCCAAGCTGCGTGAGGTGGCCGGCATCGAGATCGACCGGCGCAAGATCGCGCTCGAAGACCCGATCAAGCGCACCGGCGAGTATGAAGTTCCAGTCGAACTTGCTAGCGGGGTGTCGGCCACGCTCAAAGTCGTGGTGGTTGGCGAATAGCTGCCCGCGTAACGCACAGCAACCTTCTTTGTCAATGTGCCGCAATTTGCGGCACATTGGCGTTTTATCCAGATGATGTGGATAACCGGTGGGCAACGAGGGGAAAACGGTGGAAAAGCGGGAAGATCGCCTCGAGCGCAGTGTGCCGTTTGATTTGCAGGCCGAGCGAGCGGTGCTCGGCTCGATCTTGCTCGAACGCGACGCGATCATTGCGGTCGCCGGTTGGCTGCCATCGGAGTATTTCTACCTCGAAAAGCATGCGCTGATCTACGAGGCGATGCTGGCCTGTTACAACCGGCGCGAACCGGCTGATCTGGCAACGGTTGCCGCCGAATTGCGCCGGCGTGGCCAGCTTGAGCTGATCGGCGGCTTGACCATGCTGAGCGAGCTGGTCACCGAAGTGCCAACCGCTGTTCACATCGAATACTACGCCCGCATTGTCGAACGCACCGCTTTGCTGCGCCGCCTGATCGAGGCTGGCGGGCGAATCGCGGCCATGGGGTACGACGAAGCGAGCGATCTGGAAGAGACGCTCGACCGGGCTGAAGCCGAGCTGTTCGCCGTGTCGCAGCGGCGCAACAATCAGGATTTTGTCCACATTGGCCGCGTCGTCAATACCCTCTTCGCCCAGATCGAGTCGATGCAAGAACGGCGCGGCGAGGTGATCGGTGTGCCGACCGGCTACCACGATCTCGATGAGCTGACCGGCGGGTTGCAACCGAGCGATCTGATCATTCTCGCTGCCAGACCCAGTGTCGGCAAGACCTCGCTGGCGCTCTCGATGGCCTACAACGTCGCCTTCCAAGCCAACGGCACGGTCGCCATCTTCAGCCTTGAAATGAGCCGTGAGCAGTTGGTGCAACGCATGCTGGCCATGCATACCGGTATTGATATGCAGCGCTTGCGCACCGGCAATCTGCGCGGCGACGAGTTGAGTCTGGCGATCGAGGGGTTGGGTGTGCTCTCTGAGTTGCCGATCTACATCGAAGATACCCCCGGCCTCAGCATTACCGACGTGCGCGCCCGCGCTCGCCGCCTGCACAGCGAGGTCGGTATCACGTTAGTCATGATCGACTACCTGCAGCTTATGTCGGGCCGCCGCACCGACAACCGCGTCCAAGAGGTAAGCGAGATCAGCCGCGGTCTCAAGGCGCTAGCCCGCGAACTGAACGTGCCGGTGATCGCACTCTCGCAGCTCTCGCGCGCGGTCGAAGGCCGCCAGAGCCATGTGCCGATGCTCAGCGACTTGCGCGAGTCGGGGTCAATCGAGCAAGACGCCGACATCGTGATGTTCATCTATCGCGAAGAATTGTACGACAAAGACACCGACAAGAAGGGTATTGCCGAGATCCACGTCGCTAAGCACCGCAATGGCCCGCTCGGTATCATTCCGCTCCGCTTCGAGTCGCGCACAACCCGCTTTCAGAACCTCGAACGCTACCACGCGCCAGAAGGATACTAGGCGGTTGCCGGCAAGATGGCTCTGTCGTTTGCTACTTGCCCCCACAGGCCTCCCCATGCCATCGCGCGGCGTTCTGCCCTCCACAACCATCCCCTGAGCAGGGATGCGGTGAGTGCCTGCCGCAGAGCAAGGGTGTGGCGCTGCCGCCGGAGATTGCTTCGTCGCTGTAGGGATAGTGCGCTGCGCTGTCCCTACACGGCTCGCAATGACATAAGTTGTCAATGCGCAGGGGCGGCGCGCCCCCGCAGCAATCTCCCATTCTGGCGGGAGGGGTGTACAGACGGACGCTAGCCCTCAACGTTGTCACCGTGTCACGAGCGGCACGTATACGTTCTGCCGCAGCAAGGCGAAGGTTGACCAAATTTGATACTGCGTATTGCGGTTATCCGACCAAATCAGATTGACCCGATTCAGGCGACCGCTGTGATCGACTGCGAGCCGGGCATGGTATTGTTTCGCCGCGATTGGCGTGCTGCCTTGGTTGTCTTCGACCGGCGTGAAGACCTGAAACGTGTTGCCGTTATCAGTGGAAACGGCAAAGTGCAAATCGCCGGTCAGGGTAAAAATGCTATTCCACGTTACAACCAGCCTCCGGTCAGGCAGCGCCTTTATGTCGAAATCACTCACAGCTTCGCTCACATTCGGCGGACTGATCACGATCGGTACACTCCAAGAATTGCCAAGATTGCTCGATCGGCGCAGGAAAAGACCACGGCCCCGATCTTGTTGGTACAGAGCAAACAGCGTGCCATCAGCGCCGAGGGCTATGCGGGGATAGTAGCCGGCCGCTGGCGAGATACGGAAGTTGGTTCCAAAACTCGCGCCGCCATCTGTCGAACATGTGCCGTAAATAGCCGAACTGCGCCGGTCTTCCCATGCGGCGCAGATCTTCTGGCCGCGCATCGTCAAGCTCATGCGTGGGCCGATGACTTGGTTTACTCGGCCATTGCCATGGCCGGAATTGAGCTTGACATTGCGCAACTCTTGGTTGGCAAAATCGAGGATACGTAAAAAGATGTCGTATCCGTCGCCATCAA
>JANWYE010000107.1 GCA_025057175.1 Chloroflexus sp.
CGAGCGTCCGGCGGCACGGATTGTTGAGCTGATCAATGGCGCTCGCCGTTCCGTGCTCTTTATGGCTTTTTCCTTCACCAGCGACGAGATTGCCGGCGCGATGATCGCTCGCCAACAGGCGGGGGTGCCGGTACGTGGCGTGTTTGAGCGGCGCAATATCGAAGGCACCGGCTCAGAGTTCAATCTGTTGCGTGATGGCGGGGTTGAAGTGCTGGCCGATGGCAATTGTTATACGATGCACCACAAGGTGATCATTATTGACGAGCGGATTGTGATTACCGGTTCGTACAACTTTACAGCCCGCGCCGAGCGCACCAATGACGAAAATCTGCTTATTATCGACGATCCAAAGCTGGCTGCCGCCTATCTAGCCGAGTTTGAGCGGGTGTTTGAGCAGGCGCGCAATCCGACTCGTTGCCAGTCATGAGCTAAGCAAGAGGGTGCGACGAGGCGATGCAGACAGAGGTGCGGCGCCGCTCTTGCCGGAGATTGCTGCGCCGCGATCTCTGTCATTGCGAGGGCGCGGAGCGCCCGAAGCAATCTCCTGCGAGCGCGGGAGGAGCTGGCGCTTGAGCAGGAGATTGCTGCGCCGCGATCTCTGTCATTGCGAGGGCGCGGAGCGCCCGAAGCAATCTCCTGCGAGCGCGGGAGGGGATGGCGCTTGAGCAGGGGATTGCTGCGCCGCCTGCGGCGGCTCGCAATGACAAGGGGGTGAGGGCGGCGCGCAAGGCCTACGGTTGCAAGGCAACGATGAAGCTAGCTTCGCCAAACGGCTGTTCCAGCAGCGTAATGCGCAAGGTGCTGGCGTTGGCGGCTAGTTGGCGGCGAACGACGGCCACGCCGCGTTGCCGGCTGCCCGGTGGAACAGTGATGGTCCCCGGCCGCGAATCGTCATTGGAGAGCGGGTAGTCGTTACCTAGCCCATCGCTGATCTTGAAGTTATCGTTGCGCAACGGCAAACTCACCGGGCGCGCGGTATTGTTTTGCACACTCCATGTAAGCTCGATCCGGTCGCCACAGGCATCGATCTGCTCAAGGGCAACGATAATGTCGGGCAAAGCGCCAGTGGTGGCTTCGCCGGCAGCAACATTCTGCCATGTTTGGCTGCTCGCATCCCAACGCTTACCAACCAATTGATAACCGTTCCACCGGCATTGGCTGATGATGGCATTGAAGCCTATCACGCTACCATCGGTGGGAGTGCCGGCGGATAGGATCGTGATCGGCGCATCAGCCCGCGGGATAGGCGCTGGCGGGCGGAAAAAGAGGAAGAGCAACAAAACCAATGTAAGCGCGGCAAAAACCGCTGCCAGCCGTCCGGTAGTGGTTTGCAAGGCGCGCCAGACCCGCTCGCGCCATGGGAGTGCCGGAGTTGGGGTGGTAGCGGCAGGCCGCTCCTCTTGCACCACCTCGTTCAACTCAGTCCAAGGTGTGCAGTGGAGCAGCTTAGGGATTGCCAGCATCTCCTCTTCGGTTAACTCGATCTCAGAGGAGCGTTCGGTGATCATGTAGGCGGGTAATTCGTCAAGCCCGCGCACTTCTACCTTCCAGTCAAGGTCGAGCTGGGAACCCTCTTCGATGCGTGGCGCGATCACGATTAGTCGCTTGCAAGTGCGAAAATCGATCGAGTTCGCCTTTTGTTCCGAAAGAAACTCGCGCCGGTGTTCGTTAAGAAAGTTGGTGAGGGCATGAAAATAGGAAATAACCTGATTGTAGGGGTTCTTGCGACCGGGATTGAGCCGCTTCTGTTCGCCGTTGCGCCCTTCGACAATCCACGGCCCGTTGACGCTGCCGAAAACTCGGCCATCGCAGTGTTTGAGTTCGATAATGACGATCGCGTCGTGTTTGATAATGACTAGATCGATGCTGCGCCCGCCAACGCTGAAATTGGAGAGAATCAGGAACAGGCCCTCAAGTTTTTCGAGGGTTTGGGCCAGCGCCAGAATGGCGCGGCGCTCTTGGGGATGTTCCGGCTTCTCACCAATCCAGACTTGAACGGCCATCGGTTACTCGCTTGTTCGGTGGCCCTGATTCCCCCGCCCTCTGCTCCCGCTTGGGAAGAATGGGTGAGAGGGATGATTTGCATTCCTACGTCCGACTGTGTAGTGGTACTCATCCCCCTGCCATTTCTCTTGCGTGCGGGAGGATGCTAGTTTCGCTCCACCTCACTCAACGCCAGCGTCTGGCGCAGCTCAACGATCTGATCGCGCAATGCGGCGGCTTTCTCGAATGCCAGCTCTTTGGCGGCCTGCTTCATCTGCTTCTCAAGGTCTTTAATCAGCTTCAGCACCTCGTCACGTGGCAGGCTCACCGGCACCGCAGTGGTCGGAGTAGTCACGTATTCGCCACGCTCCTCGGCCATCTTGCGGATACGATCGGTAAGGTCGCGCACGCCCTTAGCGATGCCCTGCGGGGTGATGCCGTGACGCAGGTTGTGAGCCATTTGAATATCGCGGCGGCGCTGCGTCTCGCGGATGGCAGCCTCCATCGAGCGGGTAATAGTATCGGCATACATAATCACCTTCCCCTCGACATGGCGCGCCGCCCGCCCGATGATCTGGATCAGCGACGTTTCCGAACGCAGATAGCCCTCTTTATCGGCGTCAAGGATTGCCACTAGACTAACTTCAGGCAGGTCAAGCCCTTCACGCAGCAGGTTGATTCCCACCACCACATCGTACACGCCGAGGCGCAGATCACGCAGAATCTCAACTCGCTCGATGGTGTCGATGTCGGCGTGGAGGTACATCGTGCGCACTCCCATCTCTTTCAGGTAGTCGGCCAGATCTTCAGCCATGCGCTTGGTAAGGGTCGTGACCAGCACACGCTGTTTACGCTCCACTCGCCGTCGAATCTCACCGAGCAGGTCATCAATCTGGCCTCTCGTCGGGCGCACCTCGATTTCGGGATCGAGCAGGCCGGTAGGACGGATAATCTGCTCGACGATCTGCTCGCTCTTTTCCCGTTCGTAAGGGCCGGGAGTGGCCGAGACGTAGATCACCTGATAGACGTGTTGCTCAAACTCTTCGAACTTGAGCGGGCGATTATCAAGGGCCGACGGCAGGCGAAACCCATAATCAACCAACGTCTGCTTGCGCTGACGGTCGCCGTTGTACATACCGCGTAACTGCGGGATCGTAATGTGGCTCTCGTCGATAAAGATCAGCAAATCATCGGGAAAATAGTCAAGCAGCGTCCACGGCGTCTGTCCGGCAGCGCGCCCATCGAGATGGCGCGAATAGTTCTCAATCCCGCTGCAATAGCCAACTTCGCTCAGCATTTCGAGGTCGTAGAGCGTGCGCTGCTTGAGCCGTTGCGCTTCGAGCAGCTTGCCGGCAGCTTCAAGTTCGCGCACCCGTTCGTTCAGCTCATCCTGAATCGCGACAATTGCTTGCTGCAACTTCTCTTTCGTGGTAACGAAGTGCTTAGCGGGGTAAATCTCGACCGCAGTATGCTTCAGCAACACCTCGCCGGTGAGCGGATCAAGCTCAACAATCCGCTCAATCTCGTCGCCCCAAAATTCAACGCGAATTGCGGTTTCAGCGTTGGCGGGAATAATATCGAGCGTATCTCCGCGCGCACGAAACGTGCCGCGTTGGAAATCCATATCCTTACGCTCGAACTGGAGGTCGATCAACTGGCGCATTAACTTATCGCGATTGCGCACCTCGCCCACGCGGAGCAGAATCTTCTCTTGGCCGTAGTCGTGCGGCGAGCCGAGGCCGTAAATCGCCGAAACCGATGCCACAATCAACACATCGCGGCGGCTAAATAGGGCCTGCGTGGCGGCGTGGCGCAGCCGGTCGATCTCCTCGTTGATGCTGGCCTCTTTCTCGATATAGAGGTCTTTGGATGGGACGTAGGCTTCGGGCGTATACTCATCGTAATACGAGATAAACATCTCGACCGCCGCATCGGGCAGAAACTCGCGGAACTCGGCCCACAGTTGCGAGACGAGCGTCTTGTTGTGGGCCAATACGAGAGTGGGGCGCTGGATCTGGGCAAAGATATGGGCCATCACGAAGGTCTTGCCGGTGCCGGTAGCGCCGAGCAAGGTCTGATGGCGGTAGCCGGCGCGCAAACCGGCTACCAGTTTCTCGATGGCTTGAGGTTGATCGCCGGTTGGCTGGTAAGGCGCTTCGATCCGGAATGGCATACGGTGCTCGCGAGTTTCGGTTTAGCAGAGATAGCAACAGCGCGGGTTGCGCCGGCCGCGTCGAGGCGGAAAGGGCAACAACGCCGCGCTGCTGGTTGGGCTAGAGGTATTATACCAGATGGCGCGGGCTGATGGGCACAGCACGCCGTGCCCATCAGCCCGCGTTGCCCTTATGTGGTTAGCGTAGCTCGAACGTCACCTGCACGGTGGCGCTGTAGGTCTGCTGGCCGGGTTGCACCGGCGGGGCCGAGCGGGCCGCTGAACCGTAGGCATCGGCTGCCATTGGCATCGGAATGGGGCTGGCGCCAAAGTTTTCGGTGATGAACAGCACCCGGCCCAACGAGGTGCCGCTCGCACGCGCCATCTGCTCAGCCCGCGCCCGCGCATTGGCGACCGCTGCCTCGCGCGCCTTCGCCAGCACCGCTTCCATGTCGCTCACGCCGAAGCTGACGCCGTACAGTCGGTTGGCGCCCACCTGCACTACCTGATCGATCAGGTCGCCGGCTTGCGCGATGTTGCGGACGGTGACGTTCACCATGTTGCTGACAGTGTAGCCGGTGATGTTCTGGCCTTGCTCGTCATAGACCGGGTAGATGCTGATACCGGTAGTCTGAATGTCTTTCGCTTCGACGCCCAACTGCCGGATGCGATCAATGATCGCCTGCGCTTGCGCGCTGTTCTGCGCCAGCGCCTCTTGAGTGGTGGGAGCTTTGGTCTCGACGCCGATAGTAATCGTAGCGATGTCTGGCTCAACCTTCACTTCGCCGCTGCCGATCACGACGATCTGCGGCATATTACTCACACCGGGCTGGGCAGTAACGGTTTGGGCAGGGCGGAACAGGCCGACGGCAGCCAATGCCAGCACGGCGATCAGGGCGGTGAGGGCGAGAATGGTAGTGAGAAGACGGTTTTCCATAGAGGTATCTCCTTAAGCGTTTGTTTTGCGTCTCAGTGTAGAGACGGAGATACCGAAGAATTGGTTCCGTTGGGTTTAGGCATAAACCCGGCAATCCGCTGGCGCCATTTGCGCCAAAACATCGCTGCCTCGAACGGGCCAACAATCAGGAAAGCGAGCCAGACGCCCCACAGCGCCGGCGCCCACCACGTCACGATCACCAGCGCCAAGGCAACACACACCCAGATTGCAGTGCCACTGATGGCGAGCGGCGAGAGGGTATCGCCTAACCCGCGCAGCGCGCCGCCGAGGGCGAAGGTCAAGGCCCATGCCGGCTGGGTCAGGGCGACGACGCGCACGGCAGCCGCGCCATCGGCGACTAACTGCGGATCGCTATTGA
Source organism: Chloroflexus sp. (assembly GCA_025057175.1). Classification (GTDB taxonomy): domain Bacteria; phylum Chloroflexota; class Chloroflexia; order Chloroflexales; family Chloroflexaceae; genus Chloroflexus. The sequence continues at coordinate 5,452 of JANWYE010000107.1, forward strand.
AGATGCTGACCAGCCCTTCAGCGAAGATCAGGAACAACACACCGAGGCCCCCCATCCAAAGTATTGTCCAGCGTAGTGCGATCATAGCCACGGTGCTGGCTTCAGCGGGGCGTTGTGCGCCGATGGCTTGGCCGACGAGCGCCGTTGCCGCTAGCCCAAAACCGATGCCGGGCAGAAACGAGAGGGAGAGGACATTAATCGCTACCCGGTGGGCGGCCAGCGGCACTGTGCCCAGCGTTGCCACCACTGGCGTGAGCGAGGCGATCGCGCCGATGACCAACACCTCTTCAATTGCCGCCGGCATCCCGATCCGCAGCACATCGCGTAAGACGCTGATCCGCGGCCACCACGCGCCATCGCCGCCGGCGCGCACACCGTTGCGCCCATACCAGAGCACCCAAACCAGCATTGCTGCGCCGATCAGACGGGCGATAACCGAACCCCACGCGCTGCCTACTGCGCCAAGCGCCGGCAAGCCGAGCCAGCCAAAGATCAGCGCTGCGCTGGCAATAACATTAACCACATTGGCGAAGGCAGTGATTAGCATCGGTGTGCGCGAATCACCTACCCCGCGCAGCACGCCGCCGATCAGATACATCATCGTCAGGGTAGTGATCGTGCTCATTGTCACTGCCAGATAGTCGATCCCGACTTGACTGACATCGGTGGCCAGCCCGAACAGGCCGATCAAGGTTGGAGTAAGCGGCAAGCCGATGGCGGTAAGCGGCAAGCCGATCAGGATACTCCACAGCAACCCTTGGCGGGCCACAGCGCTGGCAGCGGCGAGTCTGCCGCCGCCGTAGGCTTGCGCCACCAACACTGCCACCCCGACCGACAAGGCGCTGAGGGCGGCGGTGGTAACGAAGATAACTTGCAACGCTGCGCCAACGCCGGCCAGCGCCACCGCACCGAGCGACGCGACGAGGATGGTGTCAACGACACCGAGCATCGTTTGCAGCAAGTTTTCACCGATCACCGGCCACGCCAATCGCAAGACTCGCTTTTCGAGCTGGGCGCGCGAGGGGGGTGGGGTGATGTCAACGCTTAGGGTGTCTGAGTGCATAACGTGTGGGGGCGATGCGCGTATAAGTTTGATGAGCAAAGATGCGAGCGTATTCTAACAGAAGTTGATGACTGTGGTGGCAGGTCAGGCAGTGACAATATGGTATTGCGGCAGTTACCCAGATTAAACAATGCCATACGGCCAGCGACGACTCTGGAGTGCGGCAGTATCCTGCCGCGCTCGATTATCTGATCGGCATTCACTTATTTGCCAGCAGGTCAGGGAATGGCTGAGGGAAACGGCAACCTGCTACAGATAGCAGTTACCCTGCCGAACGCACACATGGTGCGGGCTAGACATAACTGCTACCCAGCGCCATCTTTAGCCCTCGTGATCAGCACTCTGGCGGATCGCATAGTTGGCCGCTTTCCCGTACAATACCAAGAAGACACCGAGTCTACTGAGGAGGATTGCATGGAGCACATTGACACCCTGCTCATCGGTGGCACCGTCGTCACGATGGATGAGTCATGGCGCATCTTTACCGACGGGGCCGTCGCGATCCACGATGGGGTGATCGTAGCAGTAGGGCCGAGCGCCGAATTGGCCGCCCGGTATACTGCCAAGGAGACGATCGATTGCCACGATTGCGCGATTATTCCCGGTTTGATCAACGGCCACGCGCATGTGCCGATGAGCCTCTTGCGCGGGCTAGTGGCCGACCAGCAGCTTGATGTCTGGCTGTTCGGCTATATGTTTCCGGTTGAGAGCCAATTTGTCGATCCTGACTTCAGCTATACCGGCACGCTGCTTAGTTGCGCCGAGATGATCCGCGGCGGCACCACGACCTTCGTCGATATGTACTATTTTGAAGAGGAGGTGGCCCGCGCCGCCGACGAGGCCGGTATGCGCGCAATCTGTGGCCAGACGGTGATGCGGCTGCCAACGCCCGATGCCGATTCGTTCGATGCCGGGATCGAACGGGCGCGCCGGTTTATGGCCGAATGGCGCGGTCACCCGCGGATTATCGCCACCGTTGCGCCACACGCTCCCTACACCTGCACCGATGACATCTATCGCCAAGCGGCTGCGCTCTGCGCCGAGTTCGGCGCGCCGCTGATTACCCACCTGTCTGAGACGGCGCGTGAGGTGGAAGAGAGTATTCGCGACCGCGAAGTGACCCCGATTCGCTATGCCAAGCGAGTAGGCGCGTTTGATGTGCCCTGTATCGCTGCTCACTGCGTGCATGCCACTGAAGATGATCTGCGGCTTTTGCGCGAAGCCCGCGCTGGCGCGGTGCCCTGCCCGACTAGCAACCTCAAGCTGGCCAGTGGCGTAGCCCCTTTCCGTCGCATGATCGAGACCGGGGTGCGGGTAGGATTGGGTACCGATGGCCCGGCTAGCAACGACGATCAGGATATGTTCACCGAGATCCAGTTGGCGGCGCTGTTGCCCAAAGGTCTGAGTGGCGATCCGACGGCAGTGCCGGCGCGCGAAGCGTTTGCGCTGGCAACCTGCTGGGGCGCGCGCGCGATCCATCTCGATCATCTGATTGGTTCACTGGCCGTAGGTAAGCGGGCTGATATTGCGGTGGTCGAACTGCGCCGGCTGCATAGCGCGCCGCGCTATACCTACGCGCCGGATGCCATCTATTCACACCTTGTCTACAGCAGTCGGGCCGCCGATGTGCGCGATGTGTTGGTTGATGGCAGGATCCTGCTGCGCGACCGCCACTTGCAGACGCTGGATGAAGAGGCGATCATCGCTCGCGCGCAAGCGATTGCCGCTCGCATCAACGAGTTTCTCGCCACCCGCGAGCGTAATCTGTTAGCTAAGATTCTGGCATTGGGCGGCGTGCAACAGGCTGAGATCTTCGAAATTCAGGTCAAGGCGCGCTTGCAACCGGCTGAAGTCGAGCGGGTGTTGGCGCTCTTGCATCATCCGGCGATCACTATCACCAAGACCAGCGAACGTACCCAATACGACACCTACTTCATCTTTGCCAACGGCGAGCGCATCCGCATCCGCGAAGATCACCGCACCGATCCGGGGGCGCGCCCGCAACCTAAGTACACGCTCACGCTGATGGCCGAAGCGCGACGTGTTGATCATCCCAAAGCGATGATGCTCTCGCGGGCGCGGTATACCGCGCCTGCCGACCATACCGTGCGCTTCTATCGTGAGTACTTCCAGCCTGACCGGATCGAAGAGATCGAGAAGCGGCGGCGGCGCTGGCGCATTCTTTACAAAGACCACGACTTCGCGATTAATCTCGATACACTGGCCAGCTCGCCCGACCCCGGCCCCTTCCTCGAAATCAAGAGCCGGACGTGGAGCCGGCGGGATGCTGAGCGGCGCGCTGAGTTGATCAGTGAATTGCTCGAATTGGCCGGTATTTCCGATGAGGCGCTCGTGTTGCAAGAGTATGTGGAGCTAGCGGCATGAAGCATCCCGGCATCTACTTGATTGGGCTAACTGGTGGCATTGCCTGTGGCAAAAGCACAGTGCTGGCGATGCTGGCCGCGCTTGGCGCGCGCACGATCGATGCCGATCGGGTGACGCACCGGCTGCAACAGCCGGGCACGCCGGTCTATCAAGCGATTGTCAATGCCTTCGGCCCCCAAATCTTGACTACTCCCGGTGGCCCAATCGACCGGCGTAAGCTGGGTGAGATGGTGTTCAACGATCCGGCGGCGCTCAAACGGTTGGAAGCGATTGTTCATCCGGCAGTGCGAGCTGAAATCCGCCGATTTCTCGACGAAGTGGCCGGCGCTGGCAAGTATGCCACCCGCCTGCGTCCGGTAGATCGGCCAATCGTGGTGATCGATGCGATCAAGTTGATCGAGTCGGGGTGGGCCGACGAGTGTGATCAGGTGTGGGTGGTGACATGCCCGGTTGAACAGCAGATTGACCGGTTGATGACAACGCGAAGCATGTCGCTAGCCGAAGCGCAGGCCCGCATTGCTGCCCAGCCGCCGCAAGAGAGCCGGTTTAGCCGAGCGCACATCATCATCGACAACAGCGGCACGCAAGCGCAGACGCGGGCACAGGTCGAAGCAGCGTGGCAGCAGGCTCTGATTGCGAGTCATGGCGCATAGATAATCCGGCGGCGCTCTTCAATCACCCCGCCATCGGCCATGGTGACGCGCAGGCGAATCGTGTAATTTCCCGCTGGTTGGCCGGCGGCGTTCCATACGCCCAGCAAATTATCCTCAACCGGCTGGCTGCTCTGGCCAAGTAGCTGCCAGCCGGTGGGATTAGTTCCTTGACCGATGTCGAGGATGAAGGGGCCGCGCGCGGTGCCCTTAACGAACAGCAGAGTACTGGTCACGACACTGCTATCGGTAAGATCGAGCAAGGCAATAGCTCGATCCGGCTCGCGGGGCGGCGGACAATACTCGGTTGGCGCAGTGCGGCCATTGCGCCGCGCCCATTCGGCTACCTCGGTGGGATAAACGGGGAACGTAACCGCGCGCACCTCCTCTGGCGGAGTATAGGGCGCGGCCAGACATGAACCATCGCCACCGACCCGGTAGGTTTGGTAGGCAATGGCGCTCACTGGCTCAGTGCCGGCCACAAAGCGTTCGGTAATAACCTGCGGACATTCAGGGGAAGGCGGTCCGCCGGTCTCAGCGCAGACCGGCAGTTCAACCACCCCTGCCGGCGGAGGAAACGGTTGCGCCGGACGGTTAGCGTGATAGCGCAGCATCAGCTCGCGCCAGATCAGGCCAGCTCCATTCGCGCCGGCGACCTCGGCCATGGGGCGGCTATCGTTGTTACCCACCCAGACACCGATCACCACTGCGTCGGTATAGCCAATCGCCCACGAATCGCGATAATCGTTGCTCGTGCCGGTCTTGACTGCCGCCGGAATGTTGGGTAACTCCATCACGTTGTTCCACCCAAAAACCAACCGGCGCGCGGCATTGTCGCTGAGGATGTCGGTAATCAGAAACGCGATCTGCTCGCTCTGCGGGCCGAGCAACGGCTTACCGCGCTGCGGCTGCCATGACTCAAGAATCTCGCCACGACTGTTAGTGACGCGCAAAATTGCCACCGGGCGCACCTTCCGTCCGCCAGCGCGCAAGCCGGCATAGGCGCTGGTTAATTCCAGCAGCCGCACCTCATTGCTGCCCAGCGCCATTGCTAAACTATAGCGGTTGGGATCGGTAAAAGTCGTAATCCCAAACTCGCTCATCAGATTGACAAATTGCTCAACCCCGGCATACTCCAGCGCCTTGACCGCCGGAATATTGAGCGAATTGGCCAGCGCCAAGCGCAGCCGCACCGGCCCGCGAAAACGGCCATCGTAATTGCGCGGCTGATAGACGGTACCATTGATCTGCCAACGGGACGGCACATCCCACAAGATCGTCGCCGGCGTCCACCCGCGTTGCAGCGCGGCAGCGTATACAAATGGCTTTAGCGCCGAACCGGGCTGGCGCGGCGCGATCGTGACATTGACCTGACCATCGGGCGCGTTATAATCAACGCTACCCACCATTGCCAAAATCTGGCCATCGGGTGACAGCATCACCACACCGGCGTTGCTCGCATCGCGCGCGCGCAACTCAGCAACCTTGACGCGCGCCACCGCTTCAGCCTGCGCCTGCCATGCTGGGTCGAGGGTGGTAATCACCCGTAATCCGCCGCGATTGACCATCTCCTCGCCAAACCGCTGCACGAGCAGATCGTAAACGTAAAAGGTAAAATGCGGGGCCTGAATGGTCGTGGTTGGCGTGACTAGCCGGATCGGCTCGGCGAAAATCGAGTCGGCTTCGGCGGCGCTAATGAAACCGGCTGCCACCATCTGATTAAGCACAATGCGTTGGCGGGCGCGGGCCAGCGGCAAATTCTCAAACGGATTGTAGTTTGAGGGTGACTGCGGCAAACCGGCCAACAACGTTGCTTCACCGCGGGTAAGTTGCCAGACATGCTTGCCGAAATAGCGTTGGGCCGCTGCTTCGACGCCATACGCCTGCGCCCCGTAGTAGACTTCGTTGAGGTAAAGCGCGAGAATCTGCTCTTTGCTATATTCCTGCCCGACCCGGATCGCCAAAATCGCCTCACGAATCTTGCGCTCGATCGACTGCTGCTGAGCCTCTTCAGGAGTGAGCAGAATCGCCCGCACTAACTGCATGGTAATTGTGCTCGCGCCGGAGACCGTTTCCCCGGCGGTGACGTTCTGCCAAAAAGCGCGGACAATGCTCGGCAAATCGACGCCGGGGTTGGTGTAAAAATTCGCATCTTCGACCGCTACCGTCGCGTCGCGCAAGATTTGGGGAATGCGATCAAGCGCCACCGGCACACGCACGCCGGGGCCGATCACCTCGTAGAGCAAGGTGCTGCCATCACGGGCATAGATGCGGGTATTCTCAAAGCTGCGGTGCTGGTCGATCAACTCAGGCGGCGGCAGATCGCGGCCATAGTAGAAGTAGAGCGCAATCACGCTGCTCAAACCAAACACGATCAGCACGAGCACCCCAAACACGAGCCGGTTCAGCCAGCGCCACAGCGCCGATGGCCTGCGGGGCGGTGGTGGAGGTGCAGGACGGCGGAAGCGAGGCAATGGCGGACGTGGACGGCGGGACATAGGCGATGAGTGCTAGCTGCAATAGCCGCTCAGGGACACAAGCAACGCAAAACGGTGACGTGTCGTTTGCCATGAGTACTATAGCGCGTTTTGGCGCAGAATGGATAGTGAAAAATGGTTAGAAAACGGTTGATATTGCGTAGGGTGATGGCAGGGGCGGTGACGGTGGGGGGGCGGTGACGGTGGGGGGGCGGTGATGGTGGGGGGCGGTGACGCATTTGTAGAGACGCACGGCCGTGCGTCTCTACGATGTTTCGGGATTTATTCCTGTTCGCGGTGAAACCGGTCGCGTTCCCACCGGGCCGGATTGTTGCGAATATACGCCGTAATACGTTGATACGCCACATCATTGCGAATAATGTGATCATGGAAACGGGGTTGCCAAACAGGCATGCCGGGGGTCTGGCGGTATTCGTTGATGCGTTTGGTGGTGGCTGATTTAAAACCAGCAACGAACGACGAAATGGATTTAGGT
>JANWYE010000108.1 GCA_025057175.1 Chloroflexus sp.
GCAGTATTTAGAGCGAGCGGTGATTGAGGGTAGCGCCGACCGGAAGCGGTTGCTTAGCCGGATTGACCGGCTGCGCACTACGCGCGATATTGAGCGCTTTGCTGATGAATTGTCTGAGGTGGGTGTTGAACCGTTCTGAGCCAACGATGTACCGCTTCCTGCTGCGCCCGATCCTGTTTCGGCTCGGCGGTGGCGATGCCGAGACGGCTCACGAACGCACGCTGCAGCTTCTGGCGTTGCTGAGCCGTTCGCGCTGGTTGTGTCGCGCGCTGGCATTGATCACTACGATTCGCGATCAACGGTTGCCGCGCACTGTCTTCGGCGTTCAGTTTCCCAATCCGGTTGGGTTGGCTGCCGGTATGGATAAAGATGGCGTGGCGTTGCCGGCATGGGCAGCGCTAGGTTTTGGCTTTGTCGAGGTGGGTACTGTTACCCGCCATCCGCAACCCGGCAACCCCCGCCCGCGCCTGTTTCGCTTACCGGCCCGCGAAGCGCTGATCAACCGGATGGGGTTTAACAATGCTGGCGCGGCGGCATTGGCCCAACGATTGGCCGCTACCCCGGTTCCAATCCCTGTTGGCGTCTCGATCGGCAAGTCAAAGATCACGCCACTCGAACAGGCAATCGACGATTATCGGGCATCATTCCGGCTGCTGTTTCCGTATGCGGCGTACGTTGCTATCAACGTTAGCTCGCCTAATACGCCCGGTCTGCGCCAATTGCAGGATGCTGACCAGTTGCGCGCGCTGCTAGCTGCGTTGCAACGCGATAATGCCGATCTGGGCCGCGCTGATCCGCGCGGGCCGCGCCCGTTGCTGGTCAAGATTGCGCCCGACTTAAGTGATGCGGCGATTGAGGAACTGTTAGCGGTGTGTGCCGATCATGCTGTTGCCGGAATTATTGCCACTAATACCACGGTTGGTCGCAGCGGCCTTGATGGGATCGCTCCGGCATTGGCGGCAGAAACCGGCGGTCTCAGCGGTCAGCCGCTTGCCGGCCGCGCCCGGCAGGTGGTGCAGTTGATTGCGCGTGCGACCGGGGGAAGGTTGCCGATTATCGGCGTCGGTGGTATCCACTCGCCCGATGATGCGCTCCGCATGTTCGAGGCCGGCGCGAGCCTAATCCAGCTCTACACTGGCTTGGTCTACCGCGGGCCGTTGTTGCCGCGCCGGATCAACCGCGCGTTGCTGGTAGACCGCAAGGAGCAATGATGACCGGCTTTCTCGGCACCAAAGCGACGTTCGCTCAAGATGTGTCGCTGGTAGGCAGCATTCTGGTGGCGATTGCCTTCACAGCCGGAGCATACCTCGCTGTAAAAGGCTATTATACGGCTCACCGCTGGTTGCAAACCGGTGCAGTAGCAGCTAATCTGGCCTTGGTGTTTGGGGTGATGATCCCGTCGCTTCTTGCTGTCACGCCCGACGAGAACCTCACTTTGCCGGCGGCGGCGTTTGTGGCGATGCCGGCCCACGAAGTGGTCGGCACGGTTGCCATGCTCTTTGGCGTGTATGTGGTGTTGGTGGGTCATGGATGGTTGCCAGCGCGTTGGCGATTTACGAATTACAAGCCTTTTATGCGCATTGCCTTCGCGCTTTATCTGGTGGCGACAGTAGTGGGTGTGGCGGTGTATCTGTTGATCCATACGTGAACGCATCATGACAACGATCCCGTTATCTCCTCGCGAGCGTATTTTGGTTGCGCTTGACACGCCTGATCTCACCGGAGCAGTGGCGTTAGCCGAGCAGTTGCGCGGGCTAGTGGGCGGGTTTAAGGTGGGCCTCGAAATCTGTACAGCCATCGGCGCGCCGCAGGTAGTCGCGGCGATTGCGGCAGTGGGGGGCAGCGTCTTTCTTGATCTCAAATTGCACGATATCCCTAATACGGTGGCTGGTGCAGTGCGCGCCGTTTGCGCAATGGGGCCAGTGGTGCGCATGCTTACTCTACATTGCGCCGGCGGCAGCGCGATGCTGCGCGCGGCGGTCGCTGCGGCGCAGAGCATGCCACAGCGGCCATTGTTGCTGGGTGTTACCGTTTTGACCAGCCTCGATGCGACGGCGCTTGCTGCCGAGTTGCAGGTCGGGCCGAGCGTGACCGATTATGTGGTGCATTTGGCCCGCATGGCGCAAGCATGCGGCCTTGATGGCGTGGTTGCGTCACCGCAAGAGGTGAGTGCGATTCGCGCTGCTTGCCCCAGTTTGCGCATTGTGACGCCGGGTATCCGCCCGGCATGGGCCGCCGAGGGCGATCAGCGCCGGGTAATGTCGCCTGCGGCCGCGCTGCGAGCTGGGGCTGATTATCTGGTGATTGGCCGTCCGATTACCAATCCGCCGCCTGTCATTGCCGATCCGGCGGCAGCGGCAGCGCGGATTGTAGCTGAAATCGAACAGGATTACGTGGCGTTATGAACGAAGATAACCTCTTGACCGTCTTGCACCAACTGGGTGCGATTGTGACAAATGACCATATTGTGTATACCTCTGGCCGGCATGGCAGCAGCTACGTCAACAAAGATGCGCTCTACCCGCACACTACGGCTGCAAGCATGGTCGGTGCGGCGTTAGCCCGCCATTTCGCCGATGAGATGATTGATGTGGTGGCCGGGCCAACGGTAGGCGGGGTGATTATGGCGCAATGGACGGCGCACCACCTGTCGCAACTGTGCGGGCGGGAAGTGTTAGCAGTCTACGCCGAAGAAGAGCAGAGCGAGGCCGGTAAGCGACGGGTGTTCCGGCGCGGTTACGATGCGCTGATTGCCGGCAAGCGGGTGTTGGTGGTGGAAGATGTGCTCACCACCGGCGGCTCAGCGCGGCTGGTGGTCGAGGCGGTGGCTGCTGCCGGCGGGGTGGTGGTAGGAGTGGGGGCGCTCTGCAATCGCGGCGGCATCACTGCCGCCGATCTCGGCGCGCCGCGCCTGGTTGCGCTCACTGCTCTGTCGCTAGAGAGTTATCCAGCCGAGGAGTGCCCACTTTGCGCCGCCAGTGTTCCTATCAATCCCCGGCTCGGCAAGGGGGCGGCGTATGCGCGGGTGTAACCTGCGCCTCGCCCAAAGCCATCTTTACGTCTGCTGACGTTTAGCACAGGGAAAGCAATGGAATCTCTGGCATACCTGTTCCGTCTCAGCACTGCTGGACTGTTTCTCGATACGAACACCTTTCGTGAACAACGCGATAACCCTGCTGCGCTGCGCGATGGGTTTTTGGTCGTGGCGCTAGTAGGGATCGTTGTGGGGGTAGCCAGTTTGATCGGCAATGTGCTGAGCGCGCTGGCTAGCCCTGATCCGCAGGCAATTCTCGATATTGTTCAACGCAGTATCGAACGCACTCCGTTTTTCATCGAATTGCAACGGGCTAATCCCACCATCAATCTCGATCCATTCTTCATCCAACTGTCCGAGATCGTCGGTTCTACTCGATGGAGCGGGTTGATCGGCGCAGTTGCCACGCCATTCGTCTATTTGGCGGGATGGCTGATCTATGGCGCGGTGGCCCATCTTGCCGCGCGCTCGTTGGGTGGCGAAGGCACCTTGGCTCAGACGTTAGGCTGCACTGCGCTGGCTAGCGGCGCGAATCTGCTGGCGGTAGTGCAGATCGTGCCCTTTGCGCAGGCTGCCGGCACGACGCTACTCGGTTTGATCGGTTGCTACCTTGGTCTGCGTGCAGCCCACAACCTGTCGGCATGGCGCGCGTTTTGGGCCGCACTTGTAGGACCGATAATTCTCATTTTGTTGCTGCTCGTAATGAGTTGTGGCGCGCTGGCAGTTCTTGTTGCCGCTCTGCGGGGGAATTAATATGCCGGTCATCGATACGTTCAATGGGGCATTAACCCTCAACCAACGGGTATTTACCGAGATGCGCGACGCTCCTGATGGCGTGCGGCGCGGCTTTCTGATCATTCTCATGGTCGGGTTGCTGGTAGGTGTTTTTCAAAGCGCCAGCGCATTGATCAGCGTTACCGATCCGGAACGAGTTGTGCAAGATGTGCTGTTCAGCTATCGTCAGTCGCTCGAACAACAGCAAGCGACAGCGACTACCGCCGAACAGCGTGAAGTGATCCGCTTGCTTCAAGAGAGTGAAGACGAGTTGGCCGAGATGGTGCGCGGTATCTTGGCGGTGCCCACAACGCTGCCCCGCCCGGTCGCGCTGATCTTGCAGGCACTTGGCCAGATCGTCTCAACGCCGCTCAACTACTTGAGCAATATGCTATTAGCTGTTGTCTTTACTCATCTTGCCGCTCGCCAACTTGGCGGGCAGGGCGGCATTCGCGCCATGGTGGCCGTTGGTTCGCTCTCGGTTGCGCCGCATGCGCTTGATGCGCTCACCTTCGTTCCGGTGTTAAGCTTCCCAATCTCGATGATCGCGTGGGGCTGGGGATTAATCATCCTAATCAGTGGCACTGCGGTAGTACATCGGCTCGACAGCGGCAAGGCCACCCTAGCGGTGTTGCTCTACCCAAGCCTACTGATAGTGTTGGCGGTGTTGTTGGGCTGTATGCTCGGTGTTTTGTTTGTTACAGCACTGGCCGGGATCGGGTAGTGACGCCGCATTGCTCCGTCGCTACCTGATCAGGTTAATGCAGTTGTTTAACAACCTGTTCCTGTGCCTCTTGGTGGTTATCTTCGCCGTTGCCAGCATAGCCAGCTCAATTTGGCAAATGTTGCGTTTTTATGGCGATTAATCAAGTTGCCTTGCCGCTGGCCACCCATCGCGCCAAATCGGCAACGCGCCGCCGCGGCTGATCAATGCTGCGCCGAGACCCCAGCTCGCCAACGCATAACCTAACGCAACAGCCAGCATCGGCACAAAAGCGCCTACCACTGCCAGTGGCGCCAACACTACCAGCGCGCCAAGTGCAGCGGCTAGCGGCGGCTTGAGTGCCCAACCGGGAGGCCAAGTTGCGGCGATTGCACGTGCGACGCCGGTTAGTCCAACGGCATACGGAACGTGGAGCAGCGCGATCAATGGAACAATCAGCACGAGACCGGCCAAGCTTAGCGTCAGCAGACCGACCAAGAATGGCAACGCCGAGATCAGCAGGATGGTCGAGAGGAAGCCAATCGCGGCGCTACGCAGTGGCGCTGCGCGCAACGCGCGCCCAATGCCAGCAGTGCGGCGCGGCCAGATCAGTGCTATCGCCACACACAGCAGGGTTGAGATGAGCGCTCCAACCATCCCGGCGATGCCCGGCGGTAGCCAGCGGCGCATGGTTGCTTGACCACTTAGGGCGCCAATGAGAGCGGTGGCTATTGCCGAGCCGGCCAGTGGTTTGGCGCCAATGATGATACCGCGCAGGCTAAGTTGTGACTCAACGTTGACACCGCCAGCGATCGAGAGGACGTTCCCTTCAACGACAGCGCCGGGAGCTATGGTTATCGCGCCGGTATAGCTGACCACATCGCCGCGCACCACACCCTGCACAGTGATCGATCCGGCCCAACTTGTCACGTCGCCATCAACTTCGCCCACTATTACAATCGGTTGATCAAAAGTCACAATATTGCCATGATATTGCTCATTGGCGGCGATAATCAGCGCCCCCGGCCCTTGCGCGGCAGCCGGTGCAGCGGGGGTGATGAACAATGCAAAGAGAATACATGCGAATAACCATTTGTATTTCATCTTTACAATACCTCAGCCAGCGGAGCATCAACAATTAAGCGCCACCAAATCCAGCCGCTCACTATCAAGGTAAACAATCCTGCCACCCACCATCCCGCACCGGCTAACCAGAGATGCCAGAGCGGTTTAGCAATCAGGGTCAGCGCCAACACATAGCGGCCAGCGCCGGTGGCTGGGTCGCCAAATAGCGCAGCCGGGCCGCTGCTATCAAAACCTAATCCCCAAATACCCAAGATCAGCAGGCATAGCGGCAGGGCTAGCCACAATTGCTGCCAGCGCCAGCCAAGGCGCGCAGGAGGGTCATTTAGTCGCCGTACTACCCGCGCGGATAGATCGGCTGGCGGCGATGCCATCTGTGGCTCGCCCCACCGCGCTAGCAAGGCGCGCGTCTCTGCTTCAACCTCAGCGAGATCAGCATCGCTTAGCTCGCCATCCCCTCTGCGTTCCATAGTTCCTCCTCAGCCGCCAACGCCTCTTGCAACATTTTACGCGCCCGATGGAGCCGGGTCTTTACGGTTGCTTCGGTTAAGCCTAAGATCGCGCCAATTTCGTCGTATGACAGGTCATGCCAGTAGCGCAACACCGTCACGCCGCGATAACTCTCTGGCAACCGCTGCAACGCTCGTTGCACCGCCTCGCGCTGCGCACTCTGCAAGGCGCTTCGTTCTGGCCCCGGCTGCGTGCTAGGCAGCCAAAAGGCCACATCTTCCAGCGTTAACCAACTGAACCGTCGCCGGCGCAGGCGATCAATACAGTAGTTTGAACCTATCGTGAGCAGCCACGTCACCAAGCGGCGCGATGGATCATAGCTCTTCAGATTGCGAAAGACGCGCAGGAAGACTTCCTGCACCGCATCTTCGGCCTCAAATGCATCGCCCAGCATGCGGTATGCTTGATTATACAAAACGCCGGTATAGCGTTGAACAATCGTGGCACAGGCTGATTGATCGCCGGCGCAAGCCCGAGTGACGAGATCAAGTTCGTCAGATTGTGGATCGCTCACAGGCGCTCCTCACAGATACTATACGATCATGAAGGATAAACGTTGCTACGCTACCAACTTGCAAGAGCGGGCAGGTTCGTGTACCATCATCGTGATTCGGCGGTCGTCTGTATGCCGTCGTCAATCCACTGGAGGAAGCTGTGGCCGCTAATATCAATCGTGAGCAAATTCGCGCCGCGCTGGCCGAGACCGACCCGGCTGTTAGCTTTTATCTCGACCTGAACTCCGGTGAGGTGTTGCGCGTGCCCGACACCGATCCGAGCGCCGAAGCGGAAGCGCTGCGCAATCAGGTAATGGAAGGGTATGGCGATCGGTACCGGTATATTCCCGGTGGCAAAACTAACCCAACTGATGCTGACGTGCAGGAATGGCTCGAAGCCGAAGGGCTAGCCTAAGGGTGGATGAGCTTTTGGCAAGGCTGAGGTGCGCCCATCTCAGCCTTGCCAATGCCACCAGTGCCTCGCGCTTATTGTTTTTCGTAAGGTTTGCCCACCGCTGCTGGCCCGATGGCGCGACCGATCAAGCCGGCCAGTACCACCATGGTCACCACATAAGGGGTGACTTGCAAGAATTGCACCGGCACTGGTCCGCCAAAGACCTGCACTTGCAAAATCTGGAAGCGGGTTCCAAGAGCCTCGGCAAATCCGAACAACATTGCGCCGCCAAAAGCGCCGAACGGCATCCATTTGCCAAAGATCATTGCGGCGAGCGCGATAAAGCCTTTGCCGGCGGTCATGCCATCGTCAAACTGGCCCACCGTTTCCAGCGAAAACCACGCCCCACCTAGCCCAGCAATACAACCGCTGATAAAGACATTAATATAACGTGTTCGGTTGACTTCGATCCCAACCGTATCTGCTGCCTTCGGATTCTCGCCAACGGCCCGTGTGCGCAGTCCCCAACGGGTCATGAACAGCACAATGTGCGTCATGATCACCAACAATAGCATGGCGAAAAAGATCGGCTTGCCGCTAAAGATCAAGGTGCCCAGCAGCGGGATCGACTCGAGTGATCGGGCCAGATCAGGGAAGCCAGCATTGGCAATGAGGCCCGAAAATGAAGGGAGAGTGACTCTGCCGCCACCTTCGGCTACGATGTATTGCCGCCTCAGGTAGCCAGTCACGCCAATCGCGAGAATATTGACGACAGTACCGCTAATGATCTGGTCGGTGCGAAACGAGATCGAGAGTGCGCCATGCAAGAGCGCCATGATGCCGCCGATCAATACTGCCCCTGCCACTCCCAGCCAGATATTGCCGGTAAAGATGAAAATGGCGAAGCCAAAGGCTGCGCCCATCAGCATCATACCCTCGATCGCGATGTTGATGACGCCAGAACGTTCGGCCCAGATCCCGGCTAATGCGCCTAGCGCCAATGGCGTGCCGAGGCGTAATGATTCGCTGAGCATGACGGTAGCGTTGGTCTGTTTCCCGGCTGCTGCCCAGATCAGAATGGCCGGAAACAAGAGCACTGCGCTCGTCCATAGAAGGCCGTCAGCCCAGCGTTGAGCGCGATTGCTCAGGCCTAACACACCTGCGGTTAGCGCAATCAGACCAATGACCGTTAGACTCCATGCGGTGGGGAAAGTGATGATCGGTTGCGGCACGGCCAAAGCTATCCGCGTCACGACTGTATCGCCGGCCAGCGCCAGCGGGATGTAGTTGAACAGCATCAGAAAGCCCAAGAGGGTGAAAAAACCGGCAATCACTTGCCGGCGGGAAATGCCACGACGGCGCTCACTCATTGGCAACGTCCTTTCCTGCTTGCACTTGCAGCCGATATGATACCATAAGCAATCATCTTCTGGATAGTACCCTGTATCCGAAAGCGACCCATGACCGATTCTAAACATACCTTGCTCTCGACCAATGCCGGTTCGCTTGATCAGCCTGCGCTTTTTCCCGAACCTGCGCCGCCATCGTTAACGCAACTCATCGAAGCCGTGCTCTTTGTTGCCGGCGAACCGGTGACGATAGAGCAGTTGGCGCGCATTTTAGATGCGCCGCCTGCCCAGATTACTACGGCGCTCGATGAATTGAGCCAAAGCTATGCCCAGCGGGGGATCCGCCTCCAACGCCACGCTGATCAAGTGATGTTGGTCAGCGCACCGGAAGCAGCGCCAGCGATCCGGCGTTTGCTTGGCACGCAACATAGCCAGCGCCTCTCACATGCGGCGCTCGAGACACTGGCGATTATCGCGTATCGCCAACCTATTACGCGCGCTCAGATCGAGGCGATCCGCGGAGTCGATAGCAGCGCGGCGCTGCGCGCGCTACTGGCGCGTGATCTGATCTGCGAAGCTGGACGCCTAGAGACGCTGGGCCGCCCTATTCTCTATGCCACGACGCCGGCCTTCCTTCAACAATTTGGTTTGACCAGCCTCGCCGACCTCCCGCCGGTTGACTTCCCAGAATGAGCGATAAGGCAAGGCTGCTTCAGATAGTGTGGCTGTGGCTTTCGGCTGGCTGCGATGAGGTTAGAATGGCGAAGGGATTGCAGGCATTGATCTGTCGCTCTATCCACGCACTTTTCCCCATCTGTCCACTCGTTGTCCACATGAAATCATGCTTGCCATGCAATCGGTGGCGAACGCGCTGTGATGCGCTTAAACGAGCATGAGCAAGCAAGCGTCTTGCTGGTTTATCCACAGTTATCCACAATTTGATCTCAACATAACACAAATTGTATCTCGCTATGATCACAAGAAACACTCCCCTACCACAACTTATCTCTATAAGGAACATTTATAGATCTCTCGTATTATGTTGCTTGAAATATGAGAACAGATCGAGTATGATGACTCCACGTCAATTGAAGACTTGCTGCCCGCTCTTGCCACGAGCGCACGACGAACATTGATCACCGCGTTGCCGATCCCGCGTTTCGGCGCGGGTGATTCATTATGTGCGCCCCGGTCAAGCGTGGCTCGCAAGGAGGCGCAGCGTGAACCTAACTCACATCTGGAAAGCAACACTGACCGCCCTACAATCGCACATCTCGCGCCACGATTACGAGGCGCTGCTGCGATCGGCAACGCTGTTGTCACTCGACAACGGCGTGGCGCGGATTGGGGTCTCGTCGCCGGCTCAGAAAGAAGGGCTTGAAAACCGGTTGTTAATGCCGCTCCGCAACGCGCTGGCGCGTGTCGTCGGCTACGCGGTGCAAGTGCAGGTGTTGATTGCTAACCCATCGTTGCGCCCTGAATTGCTCCCCGCATCGCTGAACGGTTCACGGTGGGAGGTTGAACCTGAAACGATCATTGCTGATCCTCCCGCACCGGCCTCTACGCTTGGCAATGGCGCCAGCGAGCGCGCAGTGCAACTTGATCTGGCTAGCGCGATGCGTTCGGGGATGCTTAACCCGAAATATACCTTTTCTAGCTTTATTGTCGGTTCGAGTAACCGCTTGGCCCATGCTGCCTGTCTCGCGGTGGCCGATAATCCCGGCCAAGCCTATAATCCGCTCTTCCTCTATGGCGGCGTTGGTTTGGGCAAGACCCACTTGCTCCACGCAATCGGTAATCGCGTGCTCGACCGCGACCCTGAAATAAATGTGCTGTATGTCTCATCTGAGAAGTTTACCAACGATTTGATTAACGCTATTCGCCGCCAGCAGACCGAAGAGTTCCGCATGCGCTACCGGAACATCGACGTGTTGCTGATCGATGATATTCAGTTTATTGCTGGCAAAGACGCCACCCAAGAAGAGTTCTTCCATACCTTCAATACGCTCCATTCGGCGGCCAAGCATATTGTGATTAGCTCGGATCGCCCGCCCAAGGCAATTTTGACCCTCGAAGAACGGCTGCGCTCGCGCTTTGAATGGGGGTTGATCGTTGATGTCCAACCGCCTGATCTCGAAACGCGCACCGCTATTTTGCGCGCAAAGGCCGAGCAGATGAGCGTGCATGTGCCCGATGAGGTGATCGATTTTCTGGCTCATAAGATTCAAAGCAACATTCGCGAACTCGAAGGGAGCTTGAACCGGGTCGCAGCCTATGCCGAACTCAACCGGTTGCCGATCACCATTGATACAGCGACGGCTGCCCTCGCCGATCTGTTGGGTAATCAGCGTCGCCGCCGCGTAAGCGCCGAAGCGATTCTGCAGATTGTGAGCGAACACTACGGGATCGAGGTGGAGCAACTGCGCGCGCGCAATCGCTCGCGCCACGTGGTGGTGCCGCGACAGGTCGCGATGTATCTGCTGCGCGAAGAGACCGAGAGTTCGTTGGTTGATATTGGTAATTTGCTCGGTGGCCGTGACCATACCACGGTGATGTACGGCTGCGAGAAGATTGCCGAAGAGATTAACACCGATAGCCATTTGCGCAGCGAAGTAATGTTGATCCGCGAACGAATCCAGATGATGCGCGGTGTGTAGGGACGTAGCAACGCTACGCTCTCGATACACACCGCCTTTGCACAATGCTGTCAATGAATCGGTTTGATCGCTTCTTGTGGCTGCTTACCCTGATCGGATTGTTGATCAGGGTGGCAGCAGTGTTTGTGTTGAATGATTATCGCGCACCGATCACTGCCGAGTATGGGATTGTCGCTCATAATCTGGTTGCCGGTAAGGGTTTCACCGGTGGCGGTTGGCTTGGCCCCGAACAGCCGACGGCGCTCAATACACCTCTCTATCCGCTCTTGCTCGCGTTTTGGTTATGGATTGGCGTGCCATTGCCGTTTCTGGCCGTTGAATTGGTGCAGGCGGCGCTTTCGGCGTTGATTGTCTATCTGATCGGCAAGGTAGCGGCGCAGATATTTAATCACGTAGTGGGAACTGTTTCTGCTATAGGCATTACTGTTTACCCGCCGTTGATCTATTTTTGTAAGCAGGTTTCACCGGCAATTTTGACCGCGTTTTGGGTTGCACTAGTATTCTACGTTGTTGTGTTCTTTTTTGCCCAGCCTACCGGTGGCCGCGCTGCCCTGTTGGGAGTAGTGTGGGGGATGGGTTTGTTAGCCGAACCGATCTTGTTGGCAGCAGTGCCGGGTGTCATTCTACTCTACTGGTTCCGCCAAGCGCCATCAGAACGGTGGTGTAGCGTTTGGCCCCTCGCCGGCGCGCTGTTACTGGCTGCCCTGATTGTGCTGCCGTGGACGGTGCGCAACTATGTGGTGTTTCACCGCTTTGTGCCGCTCAAGACCTCGTTTGGCCTGAATTTCTGGATGGGCAATAATCCTAACGCTACCGGCTTTCTCTACCAATGGCCGGCGAGCCGATGCCGCATACGCTCCCGCCTGAGCGAGCGGCCTATCTTGCTTCGCTCAACGAAGCTGAACGGTATGCTGTGTTGCAACGCGAAGCATGGCAGTGGGTTATTGCCCACCCTGATCGCTTTCTCGAGTTGACGATCAAGCGCATTGGCTATCTATGGCTGATTTCGCCCACCTTCCAGATTACCGGCGAAAACATTGTTGAGCCGAGCTATTTTTACCTCTTGCGCTACGCGATCCAAATTCCGCTGCTGATCCTCGCCTTGATTGGCTCGATCATTGCCTATCGCCATTATCGCGCTGCGCTGCTAATCTGCCTCTGCTGGCTGGTAGCGTTTACCGAGCCTTATGCCATCTCGGTGGCCGGCCATACCTGCTATCGCCTGCCGGTTGAGCCAATCTTGGCCATGCTGGCGGCAGTCGCCTGCGCAGCAGCGCTCAGCCGCTGGCGCTCTACGTAGATGTTAACCGCCACGTTGCAGATGCTCAATTGCCGCCTGCAACTGCGGATCTTGGTCAGGTGGGAAGCGCCACCATTCAACCTCAACGAGGATATCGGGCACAACCCCAGTGCCCTCAATAAGCGTACCATCAGGTAATTGGTATGCAACTTGGGCTAGCAGCAAGCGCGAGCCGTCACTGAAATCGTAGCCGTA
>JANWYE010000109.1 GCA_025057175.1 Chloroflexus sp.
CGATCAAGGTGATTGTGGTGCGGTCGGCCCGCAGCAACGGCCACCGCCCTACCGCCACGCCGAAGATGGTCGCGGCGACGACAAACAAGGTCAGCCATGAAATGATCATATCCATGCAGGAATGTTATCTAGCGAGTGCCGCTGCCACCGGCATGCGGCATGGCAGTTCATTGGCTCGACGTTTTCAGTGATCCGGCATTGCCATCATTCGGCGCGATACCCCAATTGCCGGCTGCATGCCAGCGCCGCCGCCCGCACGCGCGGCCCCAACGCCTCGGCCCGCGCCCGGTCGAGCCGGTTCGATGGCCCGGACAGACTGATCGCGCCAGCCACCTGCCCGCGCCGGTCGAAGATCGGCGCAGCTACGCAGCATACTCCCGCTTCACGCTCTTCGTCGTCAATGGCAAAGCCGCGTTCACGGGCTAGCGCTAGCTCGGCTCGCAGACGATCGCAATCGGTGATGGTTTTGGGTGTCCACCGCTCGAAGCGCCCGCTTGCCAGATACTGTTCAAGTTCGGCTGGCGGCAGCGCCGCCAAGATGGCCTTGCCGCCGCCGGTGCAATACAACGGCGCGCGCTGGCCGACTTCGGTAAACATCCGCACCATGTGCGGGCTGGGAATCTGTTCTTGGTAGACCGCTGCATCGCCTTGCCGGATAATGAGATTGCTCGTTTCGCCAGTCTCGGCGGTGAGTTTGGCCAACTCGGCGCGCGCGATCCGGATCAGGTCAAACCGGCGGCTCTGCGCCGCGCGCGCGGCGATCTCCAACAGCCGCGGCCCCGGCCCGTACCGCCGCGTGCTCGCCTCTTGCGCCACGTAGCCTCTCGCCGCTAAACTGGAAAGGAGGCGATGCACGGTCGCCAACGGTAGATCGAGCCGCTCGCTCAACTCCGAAACACTGAGGTCGTCATCGGCGAGCGCGAGCGCCTCTAGTACATCAAAGGCACGATCGATTGACTGTACCATACCCATTCCGGTATCCAAAACGATTTTCCATGGTAGTGTAAGGGAAAGTGGCGTTTTTGCCAATTGGCGCCTATACGTGCGACACCGAGGATGCGATCCTCTGCCTAGCCACCAAGAGAGCATGCTGCGGAGCAAGGGCGCAACCAACTCCTCCGCATCTCTCTGGTAAACGCACCTCGCCGGTATTTTCTTCTTGGTAATCCGGCGAGAAGCAGGCAACCAACTCCTCCGCATCTCTCTGGTAAACGCACCCGAAGAGACAGAGGTGCGTTCCGCACCCTCTGCGGTCAGGTAAACATGTGAGTAACCATCTTGCCCATCACAATTGCCAAACAGGTACACCAAGCCTCGCTATGAACACCGAACCCGAACAAACCTATGCTGGCGGCCTCGGCTCGACCGCCGAACGCAAAGCGCGGCTGCGCAGCTCACCCCTGCCCGGTCCGCACAACGCGCTCTGGTATTTTCCGCAGTTGGCCGGCGGCTACCCGCGGATTATCCGCAATGCCGCGCTGATCCAATTGGCCCGTTACACGCCGAGCATCCCGCTCAAGAACGCAATCTATCGCCTGCTTGGCGCAAAGGTCGCCCCGCATGCTAGCGTTGGTCTCATGGTGATGTTCGATATCTTCTTCCCCCAAGATATTACCCTCGGCGAAAACTGCGTGATCGGGTACAATACCACCATTCTGTGCCACGAGGTGACCCGGCACGAGTGGAAACGCGGCCCGGTGGTGATCGGCCCTGATGTAACTATCGGTGCGAATTGCACCATCTTGCCGGGTGTGGTCATCGGCGCCGGCGCCACCATCTCGGCGATGAGTCTGGTCAACCGCGATGTCCCGCCGGGAGCGTTCGCCGGCGGCGTGCCGATCCGGCGGTTGGATCGGTGAAGGGTGTGGGAACGATGAATAACCTAGGAGCGCCGCACGGCGGTGCAGCGCTCTCGCCATGTGAGAGGACGACATGCGCTACATTCGACAAAGCATCGACTGGATATATGCTTTCATCACCGGCCACCCATTCCTGTTCTGGACGTGCATGGCCCTCAATCTCTTCGGTGTGATTTGGGGCGGGATCGTCTGGTACGGGCCGATGCTGGTCTCCTCGCCGCCATGGGCATGGATCTTTATTCCCGACTGCCCAGCCGCAGCCCTCTACGCCACCATCGCCTTCATCTTGATCCGCTATGGCCGTGCCACGCCGTGGTTTACCGCCTTCGCTGCCTTCGCCTGCATTAAATACGGCCTCTGGACACTCGCTTTCTGGTCGCGCCATTGGCTCGGCGCCGGCGCCGTCGAACCGCTCGAACTAATGCTGTTCGTGTCGCATATCGGCTTAACGTGCGAAGGTATCCTCCTTGCCACTCGCATAGGCCTGCTCGGCATCACCGCGCGAGCGCTCGTCGCTGCCTTCTTCAGCTTGTCGATTTTGGTCGACTACGGCCTCGGCTTCCACCCACCCCTGACGTGGGTCGTCACGCCGGCCTTCGCCATGTGGACAGCCGTGATCCTAACGAGCGTGTTGGGCTTCTGGCTCACCCGGCCCTCAGTCGCAGTCGCGCAGCAAATCGCAGCAC
Organism: Chloroflexus sp.; assembly: GCA_025057175.1. Taxonomy (GTDB): domain Bacteria; phylum Chloroflexota; class Chloroflexia; order Chloroflexales; family Chloroflexaceae; genus Chloroflexus. The sequence goes on from JANWYE010000109.1 coordinate 2,546, forward strand.
ACAGGGGTCTACGAATGAACGAATGATGAAACGAATGAACGAATAGCCACTTCTTTCCTTATTCGTTGCCTTCATTCGTTTATTCGTTACCTACATTCGTTTATTCGTTACCCCTACATTCGTTTATTCGTTGTCTCCGTAAAATCTGCTCCCGCAGTTCGTGCCGGCGTAGTTTGCCGGCGGCGGTGCGCGGGAGTTCGCGCATGAATACTATCGCGCGCGGAATTTTGTAGCCGGCTAGTTGTTTACGACAATGGGCAAGTAGCTCTTCAGGCGTGACCGGCTGGCGGGTCACGACTGCCGCTACTGGCCGCTGGCCCCATTCGGGATCGGGCAGGCCAACTACTCCCGCTTCGGCCACTGCCGGATGGCTGAGCAGCGCTGCTTCGATTTCGGCAGGATAGATGTTCTCGCCGCCGGCGATGATCAAGTCGCTGCGCCGCTCGACGACGTAGAGGTAGCCTTCTGCGTCAAAATAGCCTAAATCGCCGGTGAAGAACCATTCGTCAGGCCGGCGCGGGGGCATGCCAAGATACCCCGGCGAGATGGTTGGCCCGCGCAAACAGATTTCGCCCACTTCTCCCGGCGCGGCCTCGCGGCCATCGGTCGCCACGATCCGCAGCTCGACCGGCAACAATGGCTTGCCCGCCGAACCTAGCCGCTGCAATGCCTCGGCGGGAGCGAGCGTCGCTGCCTGCGAGGCGGCTTCAGTCATGCCGTAAGTCTGCGTCACCGGAATGCCGCGCGCTGCGCACTGTTCCAGCAACGTCTGCGGGGCCGGGCCGCCGCCTAACAACACGCAGCGCAAGTGCGACGGAAAGGGCGCGGCGTCAACGGCAAGCAGTCGCTGCAACATCACCGCTACCAACGAGACAATCGTCACGCGCTGGGCGCTCAGATCGCGCCGCGCCAACGCCGGATCGAACCGTTCGTGCAAGATGACCGGTATGCCGTAGATCGCGCCCCGCAGCAGAATGCTCAATCCGCCGACGTGGAAGAGCGGCAATACCGCCAGCCAGCGATCGTCGTCGCGCAGGCCAAGGTTGAGCATTGAGCCGATCGCGTTCCACCAGTGGTTGCCGGCGGTAAGGATCGCTCCTTTGGGCCGGCCGGTCGTGCCAGAGGTATAGATGATGGTGTGCGGCGCGTCGAGTTCAATCGGCGGGGCCGGTGGCGGCGCAGTTTCGGCTGGAGCAGCTAGTTCTTCGAGCGCAATGATTGGCAGCGCAGGGGCTGCCTCACGGGCAGTGTGGAGGAGTTCGCGCTCGGCAACCAGCAGGGCCGGCGCGCTGTCACGGATCTGAAACGCTAGCTCAGCAGCGGTGAGCCGGGTATTGAGCAGCACCAACGTCACGCCGGCGCGCGGCGCGGCATGCACGGCGGCGGCATATTCTGGGCGATTGCGGGCCAGCAAGGCTACCCGCGCTCCCGAGGGCACGCTTTGCCGCAGCCGCGCCGCCACCGCGCCGGCCCAGCGGTCGAGTTCGGCAAAAGTGTAGACTGTTTCGGCGCTTATCAGCGCCGGGTGGCGCGGGCGCAGGGCAGCTTGTCGCGCTAACCAATCAGGAAGCTGGATCATTATCCTAATGCCAACCCGACGGCAAAGAGCACCCCAAAGATCAGGTGCAGTCGCCCCGTCCCGACCAGCGCCTTGTTCAGCGCCCGCCCGCGCTCGCGGTTCACAAAATCAATCAAGTTGAGCGCCATCGGCGCGGTGAGCCACGCCAGCAGCGTGAACGGCGACTCGCCACCCCACATCCACGCCAGTGGCAGCAGCACAAACGCGCCAATCACCAGCGCGGCAAACTCGCTGCGCGCGAAGCGTTCGCCGAAGATCACCGCTAGCGTGCGCTTACCCGCCTTGCGGTCGGTCGGCGCATCGCGGAGATTATTCACCACCAGAATCGCCGTCACCAGCATTGCCACCGGCAACGCCGCCCACAATGCCACCCAACGGAACTGGCCGGTGTGAGCGTAGTCGGTGCCGATGACCGCCACTAGCCCAAAGAAGACGAAGGTGAACAGATCGCCGAGACCGTTATAGCCAAGCGGAAACGGGCCGGCGGTGTAGAGAATGCCAGCCGCAATCGAGAGCAACCCAATCACTAATATTGGCCAGCCGGCCACTGCAATCAGATAGATACCGGCCAGCGCCGCAATGCCAAAGCTGATCAGCGCCGCCGCCAGCACTGTCTTGGCCGGCAGCAGACCGAGCTGTGTCACTCGTGGCGGACCAAGCCGTTCGCTGGTATCAGCGCCCTTCTTGGCGTCAAAATAATCGTTGGCGAGATTGGTGCCAATCTGAATAAAGAGCGCTCCTAACAATGCCGCCAGCATCACCAACGGCTGGAACTGGCCGGCGCTAAAGGCTAGCGCCGAACCGACCAGCACCGGCACCACTGCCGCCGGCAACGTCGCCGGGCGCGCCGCCATCAGCCAAACCTTCAGCCGCGACGGCGGCGCCGCCGGAGCTGCTTTGGTGGTCATGGTCGCGTTCTCCCGTCGGGGCAAGGCCGCCCTTGCCCCAACCATAACTTATCCCATCACGGATAGCGCCGGAAGCGGCGGAAATTCGGCTTGCGCTTCTCAAGGAAGGCCTGCTTGCCCTCCTGCGCCTCTTCAGTTAAGTAGTAGAGCAGGGTGGCATCGCCGGCCAACTGCTGCAAACCGGCATAGCCATCGGCAGCAGCATTGATGCTGGCCTTGAGCATGCGGATCGCCAGCGGGCTTTTTTCCAGAATCTCGCGCGCCCACTGCACGCCTTCGTCTTCCAGTCGCTCTAGCGGCACTACCGCATTCACCAAACCCATCTCAAGCGCCTGCTGGGCGTTGTACTGCCGGCACAAATACCAGATCTCGCGCGCCTTCTTGTCGCCGACCATACGAGCCAACAGATTCGAGCCATAGCCGCCATCGAAGCTCCCTACCTTCGGGCCAGTCTGGCCGAAGATGGCATTATCGGCAGCGATGGTCAAATCGCAGACCACGTGCAGCACGTGGCCGCCACCGATGGCATAGCCCGCCACCAGCGCAATCACCGGCTTGGGAATGATCCGGATCAGGCGCTGCAGATCGAGCACATTCAGGCGTGGAATCTGGTCTTTGCCCACATAGCCGCCGATCCCGCGCACACTCTGATCGCCACCCGAGCAGAATGCCTTGTCGCCAGCGCCGGTAAACAGGATAACGCCGATCCGCTCGTCATCGCGAGCATGCGAAAAGGCGTCGATCAACTCGTTCACCGTCTCAGGGCGAAACGCATTGCGCTTTTCAGGCCGGTTGATCGTAATCTTGGCAATCCCTTCACCAGCCGCGTCGTGCTCGTAAATAATGTCAGTATAATCGCGAACTTTGACCCACTCGATTGGCATACGTCTCCTCGCTGTCGTCTGATTGGCAGCCTGTAGATAATGTACCATAACCTCGGTAATTGGGAGAAATATTGGCAGAGATGGCCTACCGGGCAGTCGCTGAGGCGACGGTTTACCCCAAAACTTGGTATAATGGCAAGCGATCCAGACTACGACCGAGGAGCATCTATGCCTGAACTGTTTCAGGTAGTGACGATTGCCGAGGCCAATGCCCGCCTCAGCGCGCACCTCACGCCGCTCACCCGCTGTGAGTCGTTGTCGCTGCACGAGGCGCTCGACCGAGTGCTGGCCGAGGAGTTGCGCTCGCCGGTTGATCTGCCGGCCTTTCCCCGTTCAACGATGGACGGCTTTGCAGTGCGCGCGGTGGATACTTACGGCGCGAGCGAGAGTCTGCCCGCTTATTTGACGCTCTGTGGCGAGGTGCCGATGGGACGCGCGCCGCATTTTACCGTTGGCCCCGGCCAAGCTGCACTGATCCATACCGGTGGCATGCTCCCCGCCGGCAGCGATAGCGTGGTAATGATCGAGCATACCCAGTATCTCGATGCGACGACGATTGAAGTGGCGCGACCGGTAGCCATCGGCGAGAACGTCATCCCAATTGGCGAGGATGTGAAGCGCGGCGAGCTGCTCTTTCCGCGCGGCCACCGTCTCCGCCCGCAAGATCTCGGCGGCCTTGCCGGGGTGGGCATCGTGCAAGTGCCGGTCGTCGCCCGCCCACGGGTAGCGATCCTCGCTTCTGGCGATGAAGTGGTGCCCGCCGATGCCGAGATCGCGCCGGGGCAGGTGCGTGACATCAACAGCTACACCATCGCCGCGCTTGCGCGCCGCGCTGGCGGCGAGCCGATTCTGTGCGGCATCGCTCCCGATGATCCCGCCGTGCTGGCACAGATGGCCCGCGCCGCGCTAGAAGTTGCCGATCTGTTAGTACTCTCGGCGGGCAGCTCGGTCAGCGCCCGCGATCATACGGTCAAGGTTATCGAGTCGCTCGGCGCGCCGGGAGTGCTGGTGCATGGCGTGGCGATCCATCCCGGCAAACCGACTATTATCGCTGCCGCCGGCAACCGCCCGATCTTCGGTCTGCCCGGCAATCCGGTTTCGGCAATGATTGCTTTCGGGCTGTTTGTCGCCCCGGCGCTGCGCCGCCTGCAAGGGATGCCTGACATCGCGCCGCCGCCGATCCAAGCTGTCCTGACACTCAACATCGCCTCAAAGCCGGGCCGCGAAGACTTTGTGCCGGTGCGCCTGCACCGGCGCGATGGCACGCTGTACGCAGAGCCGGTCTTCGGCAAGTCAAATTTGATCTACACCATGGCGCACGCCGATGGGCTTGTGCGCGTCCCGCTCGATCTGACCGGGTTGTACGCTGGCGCCACGGTTGAGGTTACGCTGTTTTGACGGCGCGCGGAAGGAGGAAGTTTGCCATCCTGCGGGCGCGGCGCGCCCGCGCAATCACATTAGGAGGTCAGCGCGAGCCACCCCTGCTTGATCGGGTCTCACCAGAGTGACAATTGGTGTCACGCTAGGTGGAGTGCGGCGGTTGCACTGCCAACACGCTGTAGAGGACCTGCTCGCGCGAGACAAACGTTGCAGATAATCGACACTGCCGGGATTGCCCATCTAGCATCGCAGAGATTCTTATGTCAAAACGACGCTACTACCTCGAAGACCGCGCCCTCGATGATGCGATCGCGCGCTTTGAAGCAGCCATTGCCCGCACCGGCGGGTTGCGCCCGCTTGACAGCGAGACCATCCCGCTGGCCGCAGCGCGAGGCCGCATCACTGCCGCGCCGGTGTGGGCCGCCCGTTCGGTTCCGCACTATCACGCCGCTGCCATGGACGGCATCGCCGTGCGGGCTGCTGCTACCGCCGGCGCGACCGAGTCGTCGCCGCTGCAGCTCGCTCTTGGCGAGCAGGTGGTCTGGGTTGATACCGGCGACCCGATGCCACCCGGCACCGATGCGGTGGTGATGGCCGAAAATGTGCAGGTACTCGATGAGATGACGGTAGCGATTAACGCTGCCGTAGCGCCATGGCAACATGTGCGCCCGTTGGGCGAAGACATTGTCGCGACTGAACTGATTGTCGCCGAAGGAGTGGTGTTGCGTCCGGTCGATCTCGGCGCGATTGCCGCCGCCGGTTACGCTACTGTAACAGTGCGGCGTCGCCCGCGGGTCGCCATTATTCCGACCGGCACCGAGCTGATTACGCCAGAAGCGGCGGCGGCCCGTGAGGCTGCCGGCCAGCCCGTGCAGCCGGGGGAGATTATCGAGTTTAACTCGCTGATCCTCGCTGGGATGGTTGAAGAATGGGGCGGCCTGCCTACGCGCATGCCTCCCGTGCCTGACCGGCAAGATCTGCTGCGCGCGGCGGTGGCCGAAGCTATCGCGCATCACGATGTGATTGTGATCAATGCCGGTTCATCTGCCGGCTCCGAAGACTATACGGCCACTATTATCGCTGAGCTAGGCGAGGTGGCAGTTCATGGCGTCGCTATTCGCCCCGGCCATCCAGTGATCCTTGGCATCGCTGGCGGCAAGCCAGCCTTTGGCTTGCCCGGCTACCCCGTCTCTGCCGCGCTGACAGCCGAACTCTTCCTGCGCCCGCTGCTCTACCGGTTGCAAGGGCTAACCCCGCCGGCGCGGCCCAAGGTTACAGCGCATATTAGCCGCAAACTACTTTCACCGATGGGTGAAGATGAGTTTGTGCGCGTCACACTAGGCCGGGTAGATGGACGGCTGATCGCGACCCCGCTCTCGCGTGGCGCCGGTGTAGTCACGTCGCTGATTCGCGCCGATGGAATTGCCCACATCCCGCGCTTTTCCGAAGGGCTGCATGCCGGAGCCGAGGTGACGGTCGAACTGCTACGCCCGCAGGCCGAGATTGAGGCCACGATCGTCGCGATCGGCAGCCACGATCTGGCCCTCGACCTCTTGGCCGGCTACCTGCAACGCGCTGGCACAGGCCGGCGGCTCAGTTCGGCCAATGTGGGCAGTTTTGGCGGCTTGATGGCCCTCAAGCGCCGCGATGCCCATCTCGCCGGGATTCACCTGCTCGATGAAGAGACCGGCGAGTATAACGTCTCGTATGTGCGGCGATACCTGCCCGACGAAGAGATTGTGCTCGTGCATCTCGCCAATCGCGAACAAGGGTTTTTGGTTGCGCCGGGCAACCCGCTCGGATTGAGCACCCTTCACGACCTCACCCGTCCCGGCGTGCGTTTCGTTAACCGGCAACGCGGATCGGGCACGCGCGTGTTGCTCGATTATCAATTGCGCCAAGCCGGGATCGATCCGGGCGCTATCACCGGCTATGAACGCGAAGAGTTTACGCACATGGCAGTAGCGGCTGCGGTGCAAAGCGGCGCTGCCGATGTTGGCTTGGGCATTCGCGCCGCCGCTCAAGCCCTCGGCCTTACCTTCATCCCCCTCTTCAGCGAACAGTACGACCTCGCCATCCCGCGCCGCCACTGGGAGAGTGATCTGTTGGCGCCGTTGCGGCAGATGTTGTTTGATCCAGCCTACCGGAGTGCAGTCGAAGCGCTCGGCGGGTATGATGTGAGCCGGATGGGTGAAGCGCAGCGGTGAGGCATGCCTCACCGCTATCCTACTTATCCCCCGGCCACCGCAGGGAAAATATCGATCGTATCGCCCGGCTTGATCACCGTCTCAACGCCGTTGGGGAGATACGGCGCATCGCGGCCATTAATAAACACATGCACATGCGGGTACAGGTTGCCGTCAGCATTCAGCAACTCTTTGCGCAGGCGCGGGAACCGCTCGACAATGATGTCAACTAATTGCTTCACCGTAACCTGCTCGCCAACATCAAACTCTACCGTCCGGCCACCGACAATCGGGCGCAGGGTGGCATAGAAATTCACTTGCATCGCGTTCCAGTCGCTAGAACGGGGCGGGCACGCACAGGTACCCGCCCCAACGGCTCACTACGACGGCCTAGTCGATAATCCCCAACTCGCGCAACTTGCTCTCCGGCACTACGCCGTTCACCCAACCACGGGCAGCGTAATACTCGGCGAGCATCTCATCGAGTTCACAGACATGACCCTGCGAGCCGGGCATGGTTGAAGGCTCTTGGGTAAAGCGGGCCGGCAGATAGTCGCTGCCCTCACGGAAACCGGCGAGGTTGTTGTAGTAGCGCTCGAGATTGTAGATGCGCTCACCAATCCGCAGCACATCCTCTGGGGTGCATTCAACCCCGACAATCGCCGCATATTGCGCAGCATACTCCTCGGCCCCTTCAGCGAAGGCGCTGAACTTGCAGAGATCGAGGCTATCGGAGAAGGCGTGGATATCTTGGAAGATTTTGACCAGCTCACCCTTCCCCTTCCACGCTAGCGGATCGACCTTGAGCGAGCCAAACGGCATCACTCCCAACTCGGCGGCAGGAGTGTAGGCGCGCAGGTGGCAAGCGCCGCGGTTGCTGGTGGCGTAGGCAATGCCCATCCCCTTGAGACCGCGCGGATCGTAGGCCGGCACGCCTTGGCCCTTCACCGTCATCGCCAGCTCAGGGTGGCCGAAGTAACGCGCCGTTGCATCAGCGCCATCGGCCATCACGTTGCCGATCCCCTCGCGGAAGGCGATCTTGCGGGCTAGTTCGACCATCGCCATCGTATCGCCCCACGCAATACCGCCATCGCCGTTGGTATATCCACGCTCGGTAGCTTCCATATAGATCGAGATCGGATGGCCGGTCTCGATCGCATCCATCCCGTAATCGTTGCACAGGTCAATCAGTTTGGCGACGGTATTAATGTCGTCGTTGCCGCAGTTTGCGCCAAGCGACCACGCCGGCTCATACTCGACGCTCTCCATGCGGAGGCCCTTCCACGGCCCCTCTTTAATCTCGACCTCTTTCTTGCAGGCCACCGGGCAAGCGTGGCAGGTCGGATCATTGACGAGGATATGCTCTTTGACATACTCGCCGCTAATCTTCTCAGCGCTGGGGCCGAACGAGGTGACGGTGCTATTCCGCGTCGGCAATGCACCCATCGCGCTAGTAATGTTCATCAACACGTTGGTGCCGTACACCGAGAGACCGCCCTTGCGCGGGCTGGTGATATTGCGCTCGTCCATAATCGTTTCGAGCGCCCGCTTATGAGCCGGCTTCCACGCTTCGAGATTGGCAGCCTTGGGCATCTTCTTGGCCGCTTTGATCACGACCGCCTTGAGCAACTTGCTGCCGCCGACGCAACCGGTGCCGCCACGCCCGCTTGCGCGATCGTTCTCGTTGACCCAACAGGCAAATCTGACCAGATTCTCGCCTGCCGGGCCGATCGCGATCACGCTCAGATCTTTCTCGCCATAGCGATCGCGGAAGAACTTCACCGTATCGTGGACACCCTTCCCCCACACGTCCGAGGCGTCTAAAATTTCAACCACGCCATCATGCACGTACAAATAGACCGGGCCACTCGCTTTGCCCTTCACCAACAAGCCATCGAAGCCGGCCCAGCGCAGCCGCGCCGCTGACCAGCCACCATGGTGGCTATCGGTAACGGTGCCGGTTAGGGGCGACTTAGTGACGATCGCCATCCGCCCGCTCATGTTCGCCTCGGTGCCAGTGAGCGGGCCATTCATAAAGCAGAGCAGGTTATCGGGCGACAGAGGGTCTACCTGCGGGCCATTCTCAAGCATATAGCGCACCCCCAGCCCGCGCGCGCCGACGTACTTGCGCGCCCAATCTTCAGGGATGCCGCGATACTCCACCGTCCCAGCCGTCAGATCTACATGGGCGACCCGGTTTGCGTACCCGCCAAGAGCCATAGCGATCCTCCTCACAGTAGCACACGAAGCGGCTCCGGAACCAGCGCAAGGCTACGCTCTAACGCAGACGGCCTTCGCAGCGAATGCACAGGCGCGAACACGATCCGGCGCGACGGCAAACTGATGCGCAAAAGAAGGCGGGCGATCGCCGGTCACGGCAACCTAATGAGCGGCATCCCAACCCGCACCGCCGATCGCCGTTCTCATCTGAGCGCATCGCTTTCCGCCAATTCATGCTGCTACCCGGCTGCACTGCCTTATTGACGTTTGCGTAAGAGTATGATACGAACATTGTATATCAAGGAATGCGGTAAATCAATATGTTTGATATTGAAACACAAGCGTAGGCACACGCAGAAACCAGACAATTTGACAAAAGAAAGTTCACTATTATCAATACCAACCGCACGGTAGCAAAACCAAAATGAGGAGAGCAGCCTGTATAGCATCTAGCGAAACTGATTTGGCTATCCTCCTTGCCACAATGCAGCCGGTTTTTACCCAAGGAAGCCAATGTCTTTTGCCACATCACACCGGCTGCCTTTGTTGATTTGGCTTCGGTACCGCTCAGTGTGTTTTGCGAGCGCGCAGGCACGACCGTTGACAGCACAGCGAGCGCAGCAGCCTGCCATGCGCAATCTATGGGTGACATCGAACACCCGCCTCATCTGGTGTGAACGGTGGCCAGATGTGTGGCCACGATCAGCAGCAACTGGCAGGAGAATGAATGGCGTGAATGTGAGGCTAGCATACGGCTATAGTCATTGTTTCGCACTAC
>JANWYE010000010.1:0-32367 GCA_025057175.1 Chloroflexus sp.
CTTGCGCTGTTTAGCTTCAATGAGGGAACTGGCCAAATCACGACCGACCGCTCCGGCAACAACCGCACATTGACCCTCGGCACCACCCCGAACGCTGATGCCGACGATCCGCTCTGGGTGACGTCAACCGCACCAACCGGTGGCGCAGCAGGAGCGACGCCAACTGCAAGCCCGACTGTTACAAACACACCAACCGCAACGGCGACCGCCGGCCCGTCGCCAACGCCAACCGCAACGGCGACTACCGGCCCGTCGCCAATGCCGACTGCAACTAGTACGCCAAGCCCAACCGCGACGGCGACCAACACGCCCATTCCTAGTAGCAACTTCGCGCTCAGCTTTGTGAGCAACGATAGCGCGCGCGGCGCAGCCATCCCCGGTTTGAATGGCAGCCACACTCTCGAACTCTGGCTCCGCCCCAGCGCGACTGGTCAAACCGGCGTCATCGCCGCCAGTGACGCCACTGGCAACACCGGCTGGGCCTTAGAACTGGAGAACAACCGCGTGGTCTGGTGGGTGCTCCGCACCAACGGCCAGTGGGTCTCAGTACCCCACCCAACCACACTTACCGCCAACAATTGGCATCACATCGCTGTTACCTACGATGCCGCCACTGGCGCTGCCCGCGTCTTTGTCAACGGCGCGCCCAGCACCGCCGTCACGGTTGGCACGATAACCACTGGCCCTGACCTCGTGCTTGGCGGCGTGACCGGCTATGGCTTTATCGCCGGTCAGATCGATGAGCTGCGCGTTTCCAATACAGTGCGGTACACCGCCGCCTTCACCCCGCCCAATGCCGCATTTGCCACCGATGCCAACACGCTTGCGCTGTTTAGCTTCAATGAGGGAACTGGCCAAATCACGACCGACCGCTCCGGCAACAACCGCACATTGACCCTTGGCACCACCCCGAACGCTGATGTCGACGATCCGATCTGGGTGACGTCAACCGCACCGACAGCGCCATAAGGGAGGCGAGGGATGCTGGCGCGCGACGGATACATTCTTGACCGCAATATGCTGAACCTGACATTGTCGGGGCTATTGGTTGCAGCGTTGCTGTTCGGCACGCTCCCTCATTCCGCCCTGCTCAAAGCGCAGGTTGGATCATCGCTGCGTTTCTATGGGAGCGGCTCTCCCGATCACGACCGAGTCAAGATCCCCCTCGGTTTCATCGATGCCAATGGCCGTCTCACCACATCCTATCCGGTCAACATAAGCGGCGCATTCACGATCGAGTTTTGGATGAAGGCATCCTCTACCGAAAATACTGCCCCCACCTGCCCCAGCGGCTGGTATACCGGCAATATCATCATTGACCGCGATGTCTTTGGCGCCGGTGATTATGGTGATTTCGGCGTCGCTATCTGTAACCAGCGGCTAGTAGTCGGCGTGAGCGTAGGAAATGAAGACCGGCTCCTAACAGGCAGCACGATCGTAACCGATAACCAATGGCGCCATATTGCGATTACCCGCGCCGATAACGGTCAGGTGCGATTATTCGTCGATGGCCAAGTGGATGGCATGCTAGCCGGACCAATAGGCCGGATCGACTACCGGCTTAACCGAGCAACAAGTTATCTTAGCAGTGATCCCTATCTGGTGTTGGGGGCAGAAAAACATGATTACCCCGGCAGCCGGCACTATAACGGCTGGCTCGACGACCTGCGCATCTCACGGGTGGTGCGCTATACCGATGCCTTTACTCGCCCGTCTGCACCCCATCTGGTTGATAGCGACACAGTGGCGCTCTACCGGTTTGATGAAGGCGCCGGAACGGTCATTCACGATAGCACACCGGAAGGGAGAAGCATCGGCCAGCTCAAGCCACGAAACGGCAACGATGCCCAGCATTGGTCGACTGATACACCGTTTGTTGGCGAAATAACACCCACGGGCACGCCCACCAGCGCGGCTACGCCCACCAGCACGGCTACACCCACCAGCACGGCCACACCCACCAGCACGGCCACACCCGCCAGCACGGCCACACCCGCCAGCACGGCCACACCCGCCAGCACGGCCACGCCCACCAGCGCGGCCACACCCGCCAGCGCGGCCACGCCCACCAGCGCGGCCACGCCAACGACTATTGGCGCACCTCCAGAAAACAAACCGGTAATACGTGTCTATATAGCTTTGATCTTTCGCCCGCATAGCGCGCAAGTATCACAGATGCAGGAGTAATCATCGTATGACTAGCCTACCTGTTAGCCGAACCGACCTAGCCCATCTCGTCATCGCCAGTCTGCGCGAGGTGCTCGAACAGAGTGGTCGCCCATCACCGGCAACGATTGATGAGAACACGCTCCTCTTCGGGAAGGGAGCGCTCCTCGATTCTTTAGCGCTGGTGACAATGGTTGTCGATCTAGAGCAGCGGCTCGAAGAAGAGCATGGATTAATCTTGACGCTGGCCGATGATCGAGCGATGTCGCAGCGCAACAGCCCATTCCGCAGTGTTGGCGCACTGGTTACTTACCTTGAGCAACTCATTCATGAGGAGCACGGACGTGACTGAACGGGAAGTCGTGCTGATTACCGGCAGTAGTCGCGGGATCGGGCGCTTTCTGGTTGAGCACTTCTTGCAGCGTGGCGCGCTGGTTGAGGGTTGCGCGCGCAGCCCGATCGACTGGGAATTGCCCGGTTATACCCATCATCAAGTTGATGTCAGCAATGAGGGTCAGGTTAAGGCGATGCTAAGCGCCATTCAACGCCGGCATGGACGGCTTGACATCGCGATTAACAATGCTGGCATCGCAGCAATGAATCATGCCCTGCTGACGCCGGCAGAGACGGCGAGCCGCATCCTGAACATTAACGTGCTTGGGAGTTTTCTAGTGTGTCGCGAAGCGGCTAAGCTGATGCGCCGGCGCAATTATGGCCGCATCGTCAACTTTAGCACGATCGCTGTGCCGCTTCGCCTTGAAGGTGAAGCGCTTTACACTGCGGCCAAAAGCGCCGTCGAGATGCTTACCCGCGTACTGGCGCGCGAATTTGCGCCCTTCGGGATTACCGTCAACGCAATCGGGCCAACTCCGATTGAGACCGATCTCATCCGTGGCGTGCCGCGCGAGAAGTTGCAACACATTATCGACACGCTCGCCATTCGGCGCTTCGGCACTTTCGCCGACGTCGCCCATGTGATTGACTTTTTTACCAATCCGGCCAGCGATTACATTACCGGTCAAGTCATCTATCTCGGCGGCGGCGGCTGATCCCGATTGCCGCATGGGGGTTTCGCATGAGCATCGCATGGCTTCGTGAACGAATGGAACAGTGGGCCGATCATCCGGCCATTGTTTGGCATGACCATCCATACCCGTACCGCGACTTGTTGGCGCGCATGCAAGCGTGGCACGAGGCGCTCAACCAACACGATGTCGGTTCCGGACAGGTAGTGACGATTGAAGGCGATTACTCGCCAAACGCAGTCAGCCTGCTCTTGACCCTGATCGAACGCAATACGATTGTCGTGCCGCTTACCCACAGTGTTGCTGCCCAGCGCGACGAGTTCCTGAGCATCGCTGAGGTGCAAGTGGTGGTGAGTTTCGATGACGAAGATCAATGGCGCATCGAGCGGCGCGCCGTGCAGGTCACTAATCCGTTGACGCGCCAGTTGATTGAGCGCGGCCATCCGGGGTTGGTGCTCTTCTCGTCAGGGTCGACCGGCAAGAGCAAGGCTGCCTTGCACGACTTCATACCGCTGCTCGAGAAGTTCCAAGTGCCGCGCCATCGCCGGGTTACGCTCACCTTTTTGCTGCTCGACCATATTGGCGGGATCAATACCCTCTTCTACACCTTAGCTAACGGCGGCACGGTCGTGGCAGTGCAATCACGCGATCCCGATGTTGTCTGCCGGGCCATCGAGACGCACCGGGTGCAGACCTTGCCGACTTCGCCGACCTTCCTCAACCTGTTGTTGATTTCGGAAGCGTACCGGCGCTACGACCTCTCTTCGCTTGAGCTGATTACCTACGGCACCGAGGTCATGCCAGAGAGCACTCTGCACCGGATTCACGACCTCTTCCCGAATGTGCAGCTCTTGCAGACATACGGCCTGTCAGAATTGGGCATTTTGCGCTCGAAATCTCGCGATTCTAACTCGCTGTGGGTAAAGGTCGGCGGCGAGGGCTTCGAGACCAAGATTGTCGATGGCGTGTTGTGGGTGCGGGCCAAATCGGCTATGCTCGGCTATCTCAACGCCCCTAGCCCGTTCGACGCCGAGGGCTGGATGAACACGCAGGATGTGGTCGAAGTTGACGGTGAATACATCCGCATTTTGGGCCGGCGCAGCGAGATCATCAACGTCGGCGGGCAGAAGGTCTATCCAGCGGAAGTGGAGAGTGTGCTGTTGCAGATGCCCAATGTGAAGGATGTCGCGGTCGTCGGCGAGAGTAATCCGATCACTGGCCAGATCGTGACTGCCCGCTTCAACTTGTTCGAGCCAGAAGATCCGAGTGAGTTCAAACGACGGGTGCGCGCCTTCTGCCGCGAGCGGCTCGCGCCTTACAAGATTCCGGTCAAGATCATCATTACCGACCACGAACAGCACAGTGCCCGGTTTAAGAAGATGCGGAAAGCGTAAACAGACATACCATGATTCCAACCATCAGCCTTGCTATCGACCCAGCGCTCGCATCACACCGCGCCGAGATTAGCTACATCTGGCGCACGTTGCTGACCGGAATGGGCTACGGCTGGCATGAACAGCCGTGGGGCAATGCGCAGGTAACAATTGCCTATGCTATCGATCCGGCTCAAACCCCGCCGGCCAGCATCGTGATTCACGCGCGGCCCGAACGGTGGGCCAATCCGGCTCAAACGCACCTGCTCGGCGCGAAGCGGTGGAATGGCTATGATCTGCCATTATTGGCGGAGGATCAAGCGAACGCCCAACCTACAACTGCTACCGGTAGTATCCACATTCCCGATGACCCGATCTTCGCCGCGTTCTGGTTGCTCAGCGGCTACGAAGAGGATCAGTACCCGATCCTCAAGCATGGCTACCGCGATCTCAGTGGCACGCCAATGCTTGAGCAAGGATTACTCCGCCGCGCGTTGGCGTCGGCGGTTGGTTGTTGGCTGGCGGATCTGCTCCGCCGATCCGGTTGTCCACCCGGCTTGCCGCGTTGGCCCCATGGCGCAACACTGGCCGCCGCCTGTGGCCACGATGTTGATTACCCTGAAGTGGTGCGCTGGCTCGAACCGCTGCGCGTCCTGCTCAGGCAGGGAGGGCGTGGATTGGGAGCTGCGCTCGATGTAGCCAGCGGACGCCGCGCGCACTGGCATTTTCGCTCGTGGATGGAGCTAGAATCACGGATCGGGGCGCGCTCGGCGTTCTACTTCGTGGCTCGCCAGGGATCGTTATGGGAATATGCTACCGGTCTACCCGATCCTTTCTACGACGTGCAAGCGCCCCACTTTCGCGCCCTCTTTCAAGAGCTGAGCGCAGCCGGCTGGGAGATCGGGCTGCACGCGAGTTACCGCGCCTACACCGATCGCGCGCTGCTTGCCGCTGAGCGCGCCCGGCTGGCTGCGGCAAGCCATCAACCAATTGACGGCAACCGCCACCACTACTGGCATCTCGATCCGCTTCAGCCAGAGCAGACCTTGCTCATGCATGAGCAGGTCGGGTTTCGTTACGACGCCTCGCTGGCCCACAATCGCTATTTAGGCTGGCGGCGCAGCAGCGTCTGGCCCTTCTTCCCATGGCACCGCCGGTTGCGCCGCGAAATTCGCACCCTGCAACTGCCCACCGGTTGGATGGACGACCATCTGTTTGGGCAGAAGCGGTTCAATCCCGGCGACCGTTACGCGCTGCTCGGCGAGTTGCGCGAGACGGTAACGAAGCAGAGCGGACTGCTGCTCGTTGACGTGCATGATTATGTCTACGACGACAAACTCTTTCCGGGCTGGGCAGCAACCTATCGCGAGTTATGGGAGGAGCTAGCCGCGCGAGGCCGGGTCTGGTTCGCAACGCCGGCAGCAATCGCCGAGCACTGGCTACAGCGCGCGGCGCAGATTGCCGCCGCGAGCAAAGGGTTAGCTCTAGCGGTGCGACACCCGACAACCGTCGCGCAATAGCATTATCTCTTATGAATCTCTATCGCGCCATCATCTTCAGCTTGCTCTTTATCGTCCCGCCGGCCATCAAGCCGGCAATCTTGCGCATCTGCTGCGGCGCGCAGATCGGGCGTGGCGTTTCGATTGGTTGGTTCGCCACCGTCATGGGCCGGCACATTAGCATCGGCGACTACAGCGCCATCCGGGCGCTGACAGTGATCAACTGCGGCGGCGACCTCAGCATTGGCCGTTACAGCATTATCAGCAGCTTCACGCTGGTGTACGGCGCCAATGGGCTGCGTATCGGCGACCACAGCTACATCGGCCCGCAATCGCTGATCAACACCGAAGAGGAGGTGCGAATCGGCGATTGGAGCGCGCTCGGCGCGCGGTGTATGGTCTACACGCATGGCTCGTTCTTGCCCTACACCGAAGGCTATTGGGTGCGCTTTGCGCCGGTGGTGATCGGCAACCGGGTCTGGTGCGCCGCCGGGGTCTTCCTCCATCCCGGCGCAACGATCGGCGATAACAGTTTTGTGAACTCGCGCTCGGTGGTGAGTGGTGAGATTCCACCTGATTCGATTGCCGAAGGCAATCCGGCGCAGGTCGTCAACGCGATGAGCCGCGCGCAACGCGCCATGACTCCCCGCCGGCTCGACGCCATTGCCGGGCAAATGGTGCGCCACTTTTTGAGCGTAGCCGCCGCGCATGGCGATATCCGCGTGCTAGCCGAACAGCCACAACCGCTGGTTCGGGTTGGCCGGCAAACCTACCAGATTGCGGTAGCACCAGCGGCAGGCGATATACCGGCAGTTGATCACACTTACCCCACCGTCTGGCTGGTCTGCCGGCCCAACTGGCGGCCACCGTCTGATCTATGGCTCGATCTGAGCGCCAACCGGCGCAGCCCTCGCCATACTGCGCCGCTCGATGCGCTCTGCGTCTTCTTGCAGCGCTACTACGGCATTCAGCTCGAATACGAAGAGAGGTAATGTATGGCTCGCGTCCTGACCGTGCTCGGCACCCGGCCTGAGATTATCAAACTCTCACCGCTCATACCGCTACTGGAAGAGCGGTTTGACCATATTTTGGTGCATTCTGGCCAACACTATTCCTACGAGATTGACGCGATCTTCTTCGAGGAGCTAAGCCTACCAGCGCCACGCTACACCCTCGGCGTTGGATCGGCCCAACACGGCGAACAGACGGCGCGTATTTTAGCGCGGCTCGAACCGATTTTGCTGCAAGAACGGCCTGATCTGGTGTTGGTGCAAGGCGATACCAACACAACCATGGCTGGCGCGCTCTGCGCGGCCAAACTCGGCTTTCCGGTGGTGCATCTCGAAGCAGGCGGGCGCTCGTTCAACCGGGCAATGCCGGAGGAACTCAACCGCATTATTGTTGATCATATTGCTGAAATCTTGCTCGCTGCCGACGAGATTGCGGCCAACAACTTGCGCGCCGAGGGGTTGCCGAAAGAGCGGATCTACGTGATCGGCTCGACTGCAATCGACGCTGCGCTACACCACCGCGAGCGGGCCAAGCACAGCGCGATCTTGGCCCAATTGGAGCTAAAGGCAGGGGAATACCTCGCGCTGACGCTACACCGGGCAGAGAACACCGAACCGGCGGTGTTGCCCGGCATTGTGCGCGCCCTGAACGAGCTGGCCGAAACGCACCAGATCGTCTTTCCAGTGCATCCGCGCACCGCTGCCGCGCTGGAACGGCAAGGCTTGCAGCTTTCGCCACGCATCCTGACCACCCGCCCACTTGGTTATCTCGACACCCTGTGCCTCGTGCAGTCGGCGCAAGCCTTGCTCACCGATTCGGGCGGATTGCAGGAAGAGGCAGCCGTGCTCGGCACGCCAATCTTGCTGGTGCGCAACGAGACCGAATGGCGCTATCTGGTCGAGGCGGGGGTCGCAGTGCTGATCGGCAATTGCTACGAGAGCATTCTAGCGGGAGCGGCCACGTGGCTGAGTCCCGCCGGCCTCGCGCGCCTGCGCTCGGCGCGATCCCCGATCATAAGCGGGGCAGCCGAGCGGGCCGTGGAGATTATGGCAGCGTATGTGCGTTAAGAGGCTATCGCGCAATGCTCCAATAATCCTGTCGTCTATTATCACGGGCCATCGGATTCATTACTTTTTTGTCACACACACATCTATTGATAGTTAGTCAAAGTTCAGACCTACCGGTTATGCTGGCAGCGTCCATAGATACACCAGCGCCAGCTTCAGGATGATTATGACCGATCGATTGCAGCTCTACCTCAGCCGGCAAGCCAATACCCTGCCCCGCTACATAGCCGAGCAGGTCGTGCAGAGCATGTTTGGCTGGATACCGAGCGTGATCGGGATTGGCATCCGCGCTATCGCCTACCGCGCCATTATGCAGATGGATGGCATCGCCGCCATCGAAGATGGCGTGCGCATCCGGTTTGCCGGCAATGTCCGGTTGGGGGCTGGAGTCTACCTCGACCACGGCGTCTACCTGCATGCTTGTCCGGGTGGCATCACGATCGGCGCCGAGAGTATGGTGATGAAGAACGCCATTCTCCACGTCTACAACTTTCGCAACTTACCCCACAGCCACATCACTATCGGACGGCGGTCGCTGATCGGCGAGAGCTGCATTCTGCGCGGTCAGGGTGGCATCACCATCGGCGATGATGTCTACCTTGGGACGCTGGTGCAGATACTGGCAGTGAATCATGTCTTTAGCGATACCACCCGCCCGATCAGCGCGCAGGGAATCACCGCGCAGGGGATCAGCATCGGCGACGGTTCGTGGATCGGGAGTGGGGCAATCATTCTCGACGGGGTACGGATCGGGAAGAACGTGGTGGTTGGCGCCGGCGCAGTGGTGACGAAAGACATTCCCGATTATTGCGTTGCTGTAGGCAATCCAGCCCGGGTGGTGCGCGATCTGCGCGCCGATCCGTTACCTGTCGAACAGTTGGCAATACCGGTGTATTGAAAGGGCGCTTTGCCACACGCCTTCAGGGGAGGGGAAGACACATGACCACGCTTTCCGTGGTGATACCGGCCTACAATGAAGAGGACGGGATCGCGGCCATTGTCGAGCGCGTCTTAGCGATCCGGCCAGCATTACAAGAGGTCGGCGTTGACGACCTCGAATGCATTGTGGTTGACGATGGATCGAAGGATCGCACGGCGGCCATTGTGCAGAGCTTCGGCAACCGAGTGCGGTTGATCCGGCAACAAAACCGCGGCTACGGCGGCGCGTTGAAGACCGGCTTCAGCCAAGCGCGTGGTGAGCTGATCGGCTTCCTCGATGCCGACAGCACCTACCCGCCCGAATACTTCCCGCAGATGTGCAAAGTCGCGCTCGAAGGGGCCGACATCGTGATCGGCAGCCGCATGGCGGGTGCGCACAGCGAAATGCCGCTCGTGCGCCGGATCGGCAACACAATCTTCGCCATCATGCTCTCACTCGTCGCCGGAGTGCGGATCAGCGATAGCGCCAGTGGCCAGCGCGTCTTGCGTCGCTCGATTCTGCCAATGATCTACCCATTGCCCAACACGCTCGATTTTACGCCAGCTATGAGCACCCGCGCCCTCCACGAAGGGCTGCGGATGGTGGAGATACCCATTCCGTACAAAGAGCGGTCAGGGCGCAGCAAACTGCACATCATCCGCGATGGCCTGCGCTTTACCAAGTCGATTGTCTGGACGGCGCTGACCTACAATCCGGTACGGATCTTTGGCGGGGTTGGGCTAGCACTGTTGGCGCTAGCACTGTTGATTACACTGGGCCAGAGCATTGGCATTGGGCTTGGGTTGTTGGCCGGCTGGTCGTTCCCGCAGCTCTTCGGCGCGCTAGTATTGGCCGTCGCTGGCGTGACTCTCTACACGACCGGCACCTCATTCAGCTATCTCGTTGCGCTCTTTCACAAACGAGCCATCCGCCAAGGCTTGTTTGGCCGGCGTGGCAATGGGCGCCGGATCGAGCGCCATTACTGGTGGTTAGGGTTACTGGCTATCCTCGGCGGGATCGCAACCTACATAGCGGCTGTTGCCTTTGACCTGACCAATCCGGCGCTGGCCAACTCTTGGTTTGCGCCCGTCGTGAGCGCAATGCTGGTGCTTATGGGAGTGCAGTTAGTCAGCGCGTGGGGGCTAGCGCGCGTCTTAGCCGAACTGAGCCGGCGCGAGAGCGAGCAAGCCGCCGATCTTAACTGGACATATACGCCGCTAACAACGCCGGTTGAGCCGGCAGCGCAGACGGCTTAGTGGCGGGGAAGGTATGTGGAACAGTTCTTCAGGTGGAGCGAACAACATCTTGGCCAGACTCATTACGTCCTTGGTTATCTGATCATTCTAGTCAGCCACAACTGGCCAATTATCGCGGCACTTGCCGCTGCACTGTTCTTCAGCATCCGGCTCTACCGCCAACCATCTCGCGCCAATGCGGTCTGGTTGTTTAGCGCACTTCTGTTTGGTCTAGGGTATGAGTACGAAAAGCATGTGGCCGGCGAATTGCATCACGCGATCGATATGCTGTTCGGGCTAGAAATTGCCCATTGGAATCGCCCATTGCACATCATCGCCGGCCCGGTTATCAACACTGGATTTGTGCTGACAACCTTGCTAATGGTATTTCACGGCTTGCACCTTTCATTTGGATCGTCCGTTATGAAATCACTCCGCCGCTTCAACCCTGCCCGCGCTGTTGATCCAACAAGTGGCGCTACCGCATCACGTGATGCAGAACAATCAGAGGAGAACCATGAGCGAGCAGGAAACGACCCCAACTCAACGCAAGCAAGCGCCGGGTGATAAACCGACCGGCATTAAACTCGTTGCCCCGGCCCGCCCCAACGAGCGCGCTGGCGAGATTCGCTTTGTCGAGATGCCGCGCGAAAAGACGCCTCGGCTTGATGTGCTGGTGCTCAATCCGCCATCGCCCGATGGTGATCTCTTCCTGCGTGACATTGCCCGCGTTGGCCGTCGCACCCGTGACGGCATCATCTGGCCGCAAACCGCACTGGCCCAGATTGGCGCAGTGGTGAAAGAGGCTGGATATACGGTGGAGGTGATTGACGCTATCGGCCTCATGATGGATTGGAAGTCGTTCGAGAAGTATATGTGGGAGAAGAAGCCGCGCTACATGATCATTCATGCCACGGCTCCCACCTTGACGAACGACATGCGCACAACCTTCATCGGCAAAGCGGTTGGCACCATCACCATGGCGATCGGCACCCACGTCACGCCGATGACCCGCGAGACGCTCGAGTCGTACCCGACGCTCGATATCGTGGTGCGCGGCGAACCAGAGCTGACCATTGTTGATGTCATCCGCACGATCGACCGGGTCGTCGAGCAAGAACGCGCTGCCGAGACGGTGCCGGTCGGCAATCCCGATCTGACTCCGCCATGGCGCAAACTACCGTTCCCCGACGCCTCGTATTTGACTACCCGCGGGCGATTCCTTGGCATTCACCCCAAAATTATCGCCAAAGCCCTCCGCGAAACGCTTGGCGTTGGCTACCGCGACGAGCATGGCGAGGTGCGGATCAACCCCGACCGGCCGTTTATCGAAGATCTCGACACGTTACCAATCCCGTTGCATGACCAGTTGCCATGGCAACGCTACAAAGTGCCGATTGTCGGCGGCCCGTATACCTTCGTGCTTACCAGCCGCGGCTGCCCGGCCGGATGCCGCTACTGCATCAAGCACGTCACCTACCAGTCGAGCGTGCGCCATCGCAGCCCGCACCACGTCTTGCAAGAGATGATCATGCTCAAAGAGATGGGCATGCACCACATCCACTTCGAGGCCGACCTGTTTACGGTCAAGAAGGAGTTTGTTTACGACCTATGCCACACGATCATCAAAGAGGGCATTAAGCTGCGCTGGAGCTGCAACAGCCGGGTTGACTTTGTTGACGAAGACGAGCTACGGCTGATGCGCAAAGCCGGCTGCTTCATGATCGCGTGGGGTCTAGAGAGCGGCAGCGAAGAGGTGCTCAAGCGCGCGCGCAAGGGTACTACGGTTAAGCGGATTGAAGAGACAATTGCCGCTAGCCATCGCGCCGGGATTATGAATTGGGGCTACTTCATCATCGGTCTGCCGGGTGAGACAGTTGAGACGATCCAGCAGACAATTGCGCTCTCGAAGCGGTTGCCGCTCGATATTGCCCTCTTCCATATTGCAACGCCCTACCCCGGCACGCCGTTCTACTACGAAGCGGTGGCCAACGGCTGGATCAAGATGAACCAGTGGGAAGACTACGATATGTATTCCCACACGGTATTGAACTACCCGCACCTTAGCTCAGCCGATCTAGAGTACTGGGCTAAACGAGCCGCGCGCGAGTGGTCGTTGCGGCCACGACCGATCATGACCTTCCTCAAGGGCGCTGCTAACCCAGACACGTGGGGCCAACTCTGGCAGATCGGCGTCAACCATCTGAAGTGGATCGGCGGCAGTCTGCGCAATGAGGGGCTGCGCCGCCTCAGTGGCAGCGGGACGATGTAGCGGTTCCTTACCCCTCTCTCGTAGGCGCGGGAGAGGGGAGGAAGGGCCAGCGCAACGCTCAGCACCCTTGCCCGCAAGCGCGGGCGAGACCTGCGATGTCATTTGCGGCCGTACTTGCGCGACCCGCCACGGCCACTTGTGTAGATATGCTGTGCGCTATTCACGCCAGCAGCGGGGAAGATCATGCACAAACCGATCGCCACTCAACCAATCAGCCCGTCTGCGAGCCTGCTTCGCTATGGCGAGCGCGTTGCGGCAGCGATCCTGATCGGCCTGATTCTCCTGCTCGCCTTTGTCAATCTACCGTATGCGCCACGCACATGGTTTGACGAGGGATCGCACCTGCACGTGCCAGAAACGCTGGTGCGCTATGGCGTGTATGCCGACATCAGCAGCGAGGGGTTCCGCTACTTTGGGCCGACGATTGGGGTGGGGCCAACGGTGATGTTGCCGGTAGCTTTGGCCTTTGCGATCGCAGGGGTCGATCTCTTGCCGGCGCGATTAGTGATTGTGGCCTACCTCTTCGCTGCGCTATGGCTCTTCTACCGGCTGGCCCGCCAGTTGCACGGGGGGCGCTTGGCGCTGCTGACGGTACTGCTCTTGCTCGCATCACGCACTCGCGGTTTTGAAGGCATGGTCGAATATGGCCGGCAGGTGTTAGGGGAGGTGCCGGGGCTGGCGTGGCTTGGGGCAGGTCTGCTGGCCTACACACTCGCAATCTTCCAGCCAGCGCAACGCCGGCGTTATGCGTTGCTCGCCGGCGCGGGTTTTGGATTGGCCCTTATCACCAAGAATCAATTCGCACTAATTGTGGCGCCCGGTTTAGGCTTGCTGGTGCTGCTCGACTGGCGCTACTTCCGGGTGGGTGATTGGTGGTTGCGCTTAGCGCCGCCCATCATTGCCGGCGGTATGTTTGCCGGTTGGTTGTTGATCATGCTGGCTTTCCTCGGCCCGGCCGATTTCAGCGCCAATCTCGCCAAGACTCGGCAAGCAGCCGGCGGCGCGATCTTTGTGTTCGATCTGGAAGCTAGTCTCCGCGCAATTCGTTATCTGGCGCAAGTGTACGGTGGTTTGCTTATACCAGCGCTCGGCTACAGCCTCTGGCGGTGCCGGCGCGGGGGCGCAGCCGCCTTTGCCGAACTTATTCCAACGCTGTTGGCAGTGCTTTGGCTGAGCTGGTATCTCGTCTCGTTGGGCTGGCCGCGCTACGCCTTTCCGGCGGTCGCTCTCGGCGCACCGGCTGTGGCGCGCATGATCGGCGATCTGATGGTTTGGCTCTGGCAGCGCCGGCAACCGGTGTTAGCCGTGGGTGCTGGCACGTATCTGGCAGCGGTGATCGGATTCGCGCTGAGCCTGACGGCGCGGGTCGTGGCAACACCCGATTATTCAGCTCACCGGATGGCCGCTTTTCTCAACCAAGCCGTTCCGACCGATCTGATCATCGAAACGTGGGAGCCGGAACTTGCCGTTCTGACCGATCATACCTACCACTACGTGCCGACCGAATTGCTCGATGGAGCAGTGCGACAGGCGTGGCTCGGCGGGCCGCCGATAGCTTACGATGGCCTCGCCGCGCAGCCGCCGTATGTGCTGACCGGGCCGTTCAGCGCCTATACCGGCATCTATCCTGTCGATGCATTAGCGCGCGACTACACCATTATCTTCAGCGCTGGGCCGTACACGCTGTGGCAGCGACGCGCAACGATACAGGGGGAGGGAAATGAGAGCTACCGCCTCGCGCGCGACCGGCAATATCCTCCTGCGATCCTCCGCGTCTGTGATGGCAAAGGATGATCGACTTCTCTGTGCGGCCTTGCTGCGGCGCATCATAGCACGATGAGAGGATCGCTATGCGTCGTTTTTGGTTGATCGTCGTTCTGCTCTTTTGCAGTTATGCCTACGTCTTGCCGCGTTGGTCAGACTGGAACCAGAACTCGCGGTTGAATTTGGTTTTGGCGTTGGTGGATGATGGCACGCCGAAGATCGACCGTTACGTAGCCAACACTGGCGACTACGCACTATACAATGGCCATGCTTACACCGACAAGCCACCGGGGCTTTCCTTTCTCGGCATCCCAATCTATGCCGCCATCCGGCCCCTGCTTGATGCGCCGCCAGTGCAAGCCCAATTCGAGCGGATCGGTAGCCGGTTTGCCGAGACTCTGCGCCCGGATGGCAGTGGCCTGCGCGCTGACAAAGTTCGGTTTGCGTTGGTGCAATACCTGCTTACGCTCGTCGTCGTCGCCTTGCCGGCAGCACTGTTTGGCGGTCTCTTCTTTCTCGTCTTGCAACGGCTTAACATAGCGCCGGTTCCGGCCAGCATCGGCGCGCTGGGGTATGGGCTAGCCACGAGTGCCGCGCCTTACGCCGGCAACTTCTATGCGCACCAATTGGTGGCAGTTCTGCTCTTTACCGCCTTTGCCTTGGCTTGGTCGCCGCCGGCGCGCTGGCCACTGTGGGTCAGCGGCGCAATTGCCGGCCTGTTGCTGGGTTGGGCTGTGATTAGCGAATATCCAGCAGCGCCGGCAGCCGCCATCATCGGACTGTACGCCCTCTACCGGCAAGGCTGGCGTTGGCTGCCATCCCTCGCGCTTGGCGGTGCGCTACCGGGAGTATTGTTGATCGGCTACGACCTTGCCGCCTTTGGCACGCCATGGCCGATTGGCTATGCCTACTCGGCGCTCTGGCAAGAGCAGCACCATACCGGCTTCATGAGCTTGACCGCGCCACAGTGGGAGGCAATCTGGGGCTTGACCTTCAGCGAGTTCCGCGGCCTCTTCTTCCGCGCGCCGTGGTTGTTGCTCGCGATTCCAGCCTATTGGATTGGCTGGCGCTGGCGCGCGCAGCGAGCCGAGTGGTGGGTGCTGTTGCTCGTGCCACTCACCTTTCTGCTCTTCTACGGCTCGTCAATTATGTGGTGGGGCGGGTTTGCTGCCGGCCCGCGCTACATCGTGCCGATGATACCCTTTCTTGCGCTGCCGGCGGCGCTCTTGATCGGCAAAGGCTGGGAGCGGACTGGGTTGCGGATCGGCGCGCTGATCCTGCTCGGCGCGTCATTTGCTCTGGTTTGGATAGAAGCGACCGCGACCCAGCTCTTTCCTAGTGACGCGATGCGGGCAACGTGGCGCGAGTATGTGATTCCAGCATGGCAACGCGGCGATATAGCGCGCAACGCTGGCATGGTGCTGCCGCTCGAAGGGCCGGCTAGCTTGCTGCCATTACTGGCGCTGCTTATGACTGGTCTGATCATCTTGCTGCGCCCGCTGGAAGTGGCAGAACGGGCTGCTGCGCGCCATACTGCCGCCCAACCGCCAACGACGCCTATTGCGCCACCTGCTCAGAGGTGAACCGATGCGTATTTTGATGTTGACGCTGATCGCGCCCTATCCGCCTGACAGCGGCCCCAAGATCAAGACCTACAACGTGTTGCAGTACCTGTGCGAGCACCACGAGGTCACGCTGGTATCGCTCGTGCGCAGCGAACAAGAGCGGGCGCATGCCGAATCGCTCCGCCGGATCTGCCGGGCGGTCTACACCGTGCCGTTCCAGCGTTCGCGCTGGAAGGATGCGCGCTTTTTGCTCAAGAGCGCCTTAACCCGCGAGTCGTTTATCCTTAGCCGCGACGCTTCACCCGAACTGCACCAGCTTTTGCGCCAACTGACAGCGCGTGAACATTTTGACATCATTCACGCCGACCAGCTCAATATGGCTGCTTTTGCGGTTGGCTTGCCGGCTGGCGCGCGGATCATCGACCAGCATAATGCGGTGTGGACAATTGTGGCGCGCATGGCGGCGCGATCTGATCTGATCCGGCGGATTGGATTGCAGATCGAAGCCCGCCGTTTGCGGCGGGCCGAGGCCCGGCTCTGCGCCCGCTTTGATGGCATGCTGGCGGTGAGCGAACCGGATTATGCGTTTCTGAAACTGGCCGCCGCCGATGCAGGGGTCGAGTTGCCACCCACCGCCATCATTCCGATCGCGATTGACGCGCGCAACGAAGCGCCGATGCAACGGCATGCTACGCCCAATACCATCCTGAGCATGGCGACGATGTTTTGGCCACCCAACGTTGATGGCGTCTTGTGGTTTGCCCGTGAGGTCTGGCCGCTGGTGCGGCAAGCCGTGCCGCAGGCGCGAGTGGCGCTGGTTGGCGCGCGCCCGCCGGAGACGGTACGCCAATTGGCCGCCGACCCCGCCATCGAAGTGCCCGGCTATGTTGCCGATCCACGCCCCTATCTCGAACGAACAGCAGCGTTGATTGTGCCGGTGCATGCCGGTGGTGGCATGCGGGTCAAGATTCTGGAAGCGCTAGCCCGCGGCTTACCAATCGTCTCGACAACGATTGGATATGAAGGGATTGATTTAACGCCGGGCGAGCATCTGCTGGTTGGCGACACGCCGCGCGCCTTTGCCGAGGCGTTGATCCGGTTATTGCGCGATCCAGAGCTAGGACGGCGGTTAGCCGCGCAAGGCCGGCGCGTTGCTGAAGATCGCTACGACTGGCGGGTCGTCTGCCCGGCCATTGAAGACTTATACACAACCGCGTTGCAACGAAGCGGCACACTGGCGAGGCATTGAAGATGAACATTTTGTTCGTTGCGCCCTACACCCCATCGCCGATTCGCGTGCGTCCATACCAATTCATTCGACATTTGGCGCAGCGCGGGCACGCGATTACACTTGTGTGCGCCGCTGATAATGCGGCTGCTCTTGACGAACTGCGCGCAATCTGCCGGCGCGTGGTGGCAGTGCCGGTGCGGCGCACCGATCATCTGCTCGCTTATGCGCGCGCCTTGCCCAGCGCGCTGCCATTGCAAGCGGCTCATTGCCTGACGCCGGCTATGGTAGCGGCAGTGGCCCAAGCCATCAAACATAGTGAATATCACGTCATCCACATTGAACACCTACGCGCTGCCGAGATTGTCCGTGTAGCATTACAACAATGCGGTGAAGGGCCGCCTGCCGTGCTCGACGCAGTCGACAGCATCACCCTACTGTTCGAGCGCACCTTACGGCGCGGCGCCAACCTCAGCATCCGGCTGCGCGCCCTGATCGATCTGGCCCGCACTCGGCGTTACGAAGCCGCCTACCCGCACCGCTTCGCCGCGATCGCAGTAACCTCGCCAGAAGACCGCTGGGCATTACTGACGCTCAACCGTACCCTCAACCAGATGGGGGGCAATCCGATCATCGTCGCGCCAAACGGGGTCGATCTGGCCTATTTTCAACCCTATACCGGCCCCCGCCGCGCCAACCACATCGTCTTCACCGGCAAGATGAGCTACCACGCCAACGAAGCAGCCGCCCGTTTCTTGATCGAAGAGATCATGCCGCTCGTCTGGGCGCAACGGGCCGATGTCACCGTCACCTTGGCCGGCGCCGAGCCGGGGCCGCGCCTGCGCGCCTATGCGCGCGATCCACGCATCACCGTCACCGGCGCAGTGCCCGATCTGCGCCCATACCTCACCCAAGCTGCGCTGGCCGTCGCCCCCATCCGCTACGGCGTCGGCGTGCAGAATAAAGTGCTGGAAGCCATGGCCACTGCCACGCCGGTGATCACCGCCCGGCAAGCGACGATTGCGCTCAGCGCGCAACCCGGTCGCGACCTGATTGTAGCTGGCGACGCCAACAGCTTCGCCGACGCCATCCTCACCCTGCTCGCCGATGATGAGCGCCGCGCCGCGCTTGGGCAAGCGGGACGCAGGTACGTCGAGCAGCATCACAACTGGCAGCAGAGCGTCGCCAAGCTTGAAACAGGATACGCCATAGCGACCAAGCCATTTTGCCATCAATAAAATGAGAAAATCTTCATCCTTCTCTACGAAATATTTAGAGCATCTTTAGCTAACAAGAGGATAATTTGATCAGTATTTTTGCCAGCATTCCATCTCGTTATCATCAAAAACCATCAACCCACGGCGCCTGTGTGTAGGAGAAGGCCATGACCGGGTATGACATCTCGATCGTGATTCCCTGTTATAACGAAGCTGAAGGGATGGAAGCCATGCGCGAGCGGCTCGCGCAGGCGCTTACCGCCCTCCGTGAACGCGGGAGAGTTCAACTGGTGTTGGTCAATGACGGCAGCCGCGATGGAACCGGCGAACTGCTCGAGCAGCAATTTGGTAGCTGGCCTGACACCGTGATTGCTCACCACGCGACTAATCGTGGCCTAGGCGCAGCCTTGCGCACCGGTTTTGCCCATGCCACGGGCGACGTGATTGTTACCTGCGATAGTGACGGCACCTACCCCTTCAGCGAGATTCCAGCTCTGCTCGACCGGCTAACACCCGATATCGATATGGTGACGGCGTCACCATATCACCCCGGCGGCGGGATCGAGAATGTACCGGCCTACCGCGTCTTCATCAGCAAATCGGCATCGCTCTGCTATCGCGCGCTGGTCAATCCGCGCATCCACACCTACACTGCGCTATTCCGCGCTTGCCGGCGTGAAGTGATTGAACGGATCACGACCCATGCCGATGGTTTTCTGATGGTAACTGAGTGGTTGGTTGAAGCGCTGCTCAGCGGCTACCGCGTTGCCGAATACCCAACTACGTTGCGCGTGCGCCAATACGGGCAATCGAAAGCACGAGTATGGCAAATCACCAAGACCCATCTCCGCTACATGGCCGGCATCCTGCGTCGCCGGTTATGGATGCAGCCACGAACCAAAGCACTGCCGCGCAGCCACTGACGATTGCGGCACAGGAACGGGAGAAACGCATGCAACAGGCTGAGGAACGAACCATTATCTCGACAGCACGAGCAGACGCAGGGGAAACCGAGCGATCAAGGCCACGAAAGGGCAAATTGGCAATGAGCACCGTAATGCTGATTTTGATTGCAACTGCGCTCGGCGTGATCGGGCAAATGATGCTTAAACAGGGAATGGGCGCCATGGGGCCACTGGCGCTGAGCCTCGACACAGCCCCCGGTATTGTCTGGCGGATTGTCACCTCGCCGATGGTGATTGGCGGTCTACTTGTCTACGGAATCGGCACCTTCTTCTGGCTGATTACTCTCTCGCGGATCGAACTCAGCGTGGCCTACCCCTTTGTTAGCCTCAACCACATCATCATCTTTCTACTGGCATGGCTCGTATTGCACGAACAGGTCAACCCGCTGCGGGCCGCCGGCGTCCTCGTCATTTGCGCCGGCATGCTGATGGTTGCGCGCTCTTAACATTACCGCTTCAGTGTGCCTTGGGGAGGGGATAATGAACATTCTGACGTCATACTTTGTACAGATGAGCCAGACCCTTGAGCAATTACCGCTCGCGCCATTGCAACGGATCGCTGATGCCCTGTGGGATGCCTACGAACGCGACGCAACTATCTTCGTATGCGGGAATGGCGGCAGCGCCGCAACCGCCTCGCACTTTGTCTGCGATTTGTCGAAATGGACAATTCAAGCGCAAGCGCGGCGCGTGCGGGCAATTGCATTGACCGACAATGTGCCGCTGATCACGGCGTGGTCGAACGATCAAAACTATGCCGATGTCTTTGTCGAACAATTAAAGGCGCTCTACCGTGATGGCGATGTGATCGTTGCTATTTCTGGCAGCGGTAATTCGCCAAACGTCGTGCGCGCGGTTGAGTGGGGCAACGCAGTCGGAGCGGTGACGGTGGGCATTACTGGCTTTGATGGCGGGCGGCTACACCAGATTGCGCAGATCGGGCTGCATATCAACAACAGCTTCATGCCGCAAGTGGAAGATATTCACAGCACCATTTGCCATGCGCTCGCTGTCAACTTGGGCAAACAGATCGAGGCCTCATTGCAACCGGTGGTCTTGCGCGCGATGGCAGTAGGAGGCTAACAATGATTCCGGTCGCTCGCCCATTGATCGGTCGCGAAGAAGAGGAGGCGGTCTTAGCCGTGCTGCGGTCAGGCATGATCGCGCAAGGGCCGGAAGTGGAGCGGTTTGAGACTGAATTTGCCGCGTTGTGCGGCACGCGCCATGCGGTGGCGGTGATGAATGGCACGATCGCGCTGTACCTCGCGTTACTGGCTCACAATATTGGGCCGGGTGATGAGGTGATCACCACGCCGTTCAGCTTCATTGCGACCGGTAATAGCATCTTGATGGCCGGCGCGACGCCAGTGTTCGTTGATATTGACCCGCACACCTATAACATCAATCCCGATCTGATCGCCGCCGCAATCACGTCGCGCACGCGGGCAATTATGCCGGTGCATCTCTACGGTCAACCAGCCGATATGGCGCCGATTATGGCGTTGGCGCAGCGGTACCATCTGGTGGTCATCGAGGATGCAGCGCAAGCGATTGGCGCTACCTATCGCGGGCAGCCAGTTGGCAGCTTTGGCATCGGCTGTTTCTCGCTCTATGCCACCAAAAACGTAACGAGCGGCGAAGGCGGGATGATCACTACCAATGATCCGGCCATCGCCGACCGGTTGCGGTTGTTGCGCAACCACGGCAGCCGCGTGCGCTATTACCACGAACTGCTCGGCTACAACTTCCGCATGACCGACTTGCAGGCGGCAATTGGCCGGGCGCAATTGGCGAAGTGTGAACGCTTCACAAATCAAAGGATTGCGAACGCGGCATTCCTGAGCGAACAGATTCGTCACCCTGCCGTGATCACACCTTTCGTTCAGCCCGATGTGCGGCACGTCTTTCACCAATACACCATCCGCGTCTTAGGTGATCGCGACGCGGCGATCAAGCAATTGAATGCAGCCGGTGTCGGCACGGCGATCTTTTACCCGTTGCCGATCCCGCAGCAGCCGCTGTATCGCAAATTGGGCATCGAAGCAGAAACGCCAGTAGCCGACCGGGTTGCGCGCGAGATTATCGCTCTGCCGGTGCATCCGGCGCTGAGCGATGGCGATCTGGCGCAGATCGCGGCAGCAGTGAATGCGCTGACAGTCAACGAGCCGGTGACGGCGTAGTCTTCAGCGCATCTAACCAGAGAAGCCGGTTGCGCCGCTGGCGATAGCACACAATGATTGACGTCAAGGGGGGGCAATTAATGGTTGATATTATCGGCGGCGGCATTTTAGGGCTGAGCCTCGCATACGAACTGCTCAAGCGCGGCAGGCCAGTGCGGGTGTGGGAACGCGCCAGCACGCTCGGCGGCCTAATGGGACGAACTCGCTTCCCTGAGCTTGATGGTATGGAATGCGATCGCTACTATCACGCAATCTTAAGCAGCGATCGCACCTTGATGAGCCTGTTCGATGAGTTAGGGCTGCGTAGCCGCTTACGCTACACCGCCACCAAAATGGGCTTCTACCATGACGGCAACATCTACCCGATGTCAACGCCGCTCGAGTTTCTCCGCTTCCCGCCATTGCACCTGATCGACCGCTTACGCCTTGCATACACCATTCTGGCCTGCCGCCAGATTAGAGACTGGCGCCGGCTTGAACAGATTCCTGTTGCCGAGTGGCTGACTCGCCTAAGCGGTGAACGCACTGTGCGCCACGTGTGGGCGCCGCTGCTCCGGGCTAAGTTTGATGGCGATTTCAGCCACGTGCCGGCCACCTACATCTGGTCGCGGCTGGTGCGCACTACCGACACCCGCACCAAGGGCGGCAGCCAAGAGCTAATGTGCTATCTACCCAACGGCTATCAAGAGTTGATCGATGCGCTGGCGGCAGCGATCCGGCAGCGTGGCGGCCAGATCGAGCTGAATGCAACGATTGACACAGTCAAGATTGAAGACGGGCGCGTGACCGGGTTGGTCGTTAACGGTCACGAAACACCGGCAGACAATGTTGTCATTACTGCCCAAACCCCGATTGCCCGCCGGCTGTTGCCACCGGAAGCGGCGGCAGTCTCAGCGCGGTGGGGCCAGCTTGATGGCTTTTTAGGCATTGTCTGCATGCTGGTCGTGTTGCGACGCCGGCTCACGCCCTACTACACGCTCAACATCACCGACGAGCGCATACCTTTCACTGGCGTTATTGAAACAACGAATCTGATCGATCCCCAGTATGTTGGCGGCTACCATCTCGTCTACCTGCCGAAATATGTTGCCGCCGGCAGCCGGTTTGCCGTTATGCCCGACAACGAACTACGCAGTGTCTTCCTCGGCTATCTGCGGCAGATGTTCCCCGATGTGCGCGACGACGACATTGCTGCCATCCGGATCGGGCGCGAACGGTATGTGGAACCGATTCATCCGATTGGCGCAACTGACCTGATTCCGCCGGTTACAACCGATATTCAGGGTCTGTTCCTTGCCAATACTGGCCAAATCTATCCGCAACTCACCAACGGCGAATCGGTCTGCGCCTTTGCGCGCTCGGTGGCCGAACAGATCCATCCGCTCGTGGCCAATAACCCTTCAGCAGCAGCATTATCACTTGCCTGAGGTAGTGTATGAGCCTGACCAGCGTTGAGTTAACCACTGCAACCTCTGGCCGTTCCGACCGTGAAGCTTCCTCATACCGGAAGCTGGCACTGATTGGCACACTCGTGATGGGTGATGCAGCGGTGATTACCATCAGTTTCTTGCTCGCCTATGCCGTCCGTTTCTTCACCAACTTGCCCATCTTCGCCGAAGGCGCAATGCAGCCGGAGTTTTACAGTCTTTTGATTGCTATGTTGGTACCCGGCTGGATTGCCCTCTTTGCGATGCATGGACTTTATCAACGAACGGCGCTGTTCAATGGCACCCACGAATACAATCAGGTCTTTAACGCAGCCAGCAAAGGGATGCTGTTGGTGGTGATGCTGACCTTTTTCTTCCCCGACATCGTTGTTGCGCGCGGCTGGTTGGTCATGAGCTGGATCCTCTCGTTTAGCTTGACGATTGCGTGGCGGTTTGGTTTCCGCCGTATCGTCTACTGGCTGCGGCAGCGCGGCTATCTGCGCGAACGGGTGTTATTGGTCGGCGCTACCGAAGAGGGCCGGGCCATTGCCGAGCAATTGCTGGCCGAATGGCGAGCCGGCGCGCAGATCGTGGGTTTCATTGATGACCAGTTGCCGGTGGGGAGTGAAGTGATTGCCGGCAAGGCCCGGGTGTTGGGGACAACGAGCAATTTTGCCCAATTGGTGCAGGAACATCAGGTTGAGACGATTATCATCGCCGACACTAACTTGGTGCGCGAGCGCCTTATCAACGTCAATGGCGCGATGGATCTGCTCAACCAACTTGAAGTGCGGCTAGCGCCGGGCCTGTTTGATCTGCTCACCATTGGCGTACAGGTGCGCGAGCAAGGCGCAGTCCCGCTCTTGAGCCTCAACAAGACGCGCATTACTGGCCTGCATGCGATTGGTAAGGCGATCATTGATCGAGTAGGGGCCTTGGTTGGCCTCATCATGCTGGCGCCGCTCTTCCTGATCGTTGCGATCCTGATCAAGCTCGATAGCCCCGGTCCAATCTTCCACCGCCGGCGTGTGATCGGAGTGGGCTATCGCGAGTTTGATGCCTTTAAGTTTCGCACAATGTACGTAGATGGCGACAAACGCCTCACGCCTGAACAACGGGAGGAATTGCGCACCCACGGCAAGCTCAAAGACGATCCGCGGATTACCCGGATCGGTCGCTTCTTGCGCCGCACCAGCATTGATGAGCTACCACAACTCGTGAATGTGCTGCTGGGCCAAATGAGTTTGGTTGGGCCGCGCATGATCACTGCCGGCGAGATGCACCACTTCGGGCGCTGGCAGCACAATTTGTTAACGGTGCGACCGGGTTTGACCGGGTTGTGGCAGATCAGCGGGCGTAGCAACTTAGGGTATGCCGATCGAGTCAGGCTCGACATGCACTACATCCGCAACTACTCAATCTGGTTGGATCTGTTGATTATCTATCGCACCATCCCGGCGCTTTTAAAAGGCGAAGGAGCATATTGATCCATCTGTCGCACAGGGGAGGGGAGCAATGGAACAACACACACTACGCGCAGCAGTCATCGGAGTGGGCAGCATGGGGCGCAACCACGCGCGCGTGTATGCGAGTATGCCGGGGGTCGAGCTGGTGGCAGTCTGTGATACGAACTATGCTACCGCTAGCAGCTTGGCCAGCATCTATCGCTGCCGCGTTTACACCGATTACCGCGAGATGCTTGCCAGCGAGGCCCTTGATCTCGTATCGGTAGTGGTCCCGACCAAACACCACTTTGCTGTGGCGAGTACGGTCATTAGGCATGGCGTGCATGTGTTGATCGAGAAACCGATCGCTGCAACAGTTGAGCAGGGGTGGATGTTGATCGAGGCAGCGCGGCGGCAAGGGGTTATCCTTACCGTTGGTCACATTGAGCGGTTTAATCCAGCGATAATTGCGCTCAAAGAGCAACTAGACAATCACGAGCTGGGCAATCTTTTTCAGATTATGTCACGTCGCGTCGGCCCCTTCCCAGCACGGATCATGGATGTCGGCGTGGTGATCGATCTCGCAACCCACGAGATTGATATTCTCAATTACCTGATCGGTTCGCCAATCACGCGCATGCACGTTGAATTGCACCGCCACCTCCACCAGAGTCACGAAGACATGCTCTCGGCATTGCTGCGGTTTGAGAACGGGATGATCGGCGTGCTCGATATTAATTGGCTCACACCGACCAAGATCCGCGAACTAAGTGTGGTCGGCGAGCGAGGGATGTTCGTGGCCAATTATCTCACCCAAGATTTGACCTTCTACGAGAACGACTCGTGCCAAGGGCGGGCTTGGCCGGAACTGGCGCTGATTGGCGTCAGTGAAGGGCGCAGCATCCGGCTGAAGGTGCCGCGACGCGAACCGCTGTACGAAGAGCTGCGTAGCTTCTGTGAGGCAGTGCGCAATGGCACAGAACCGGCGGTGAGCGGCGAGGCGGGTGTGGCTGCGCTGGCGATCGCTAATCAGATTGTTGAAGTGGGATTGCGCGAGCAACCAGCAGCAGGGCTGATCGAGCGCGCGTTAGCAGTGGGGATGTAGCGGGACAAGGAAGGTGGTTGCGAGAGCTAAAAAGGTTGATCGCCTCTATAACGCGATAGGGGTGGGGATGTAGCGGGACAAGGAAGGTGGTTGCGAGGGTAAAGCATAGCGCGCGGCAGCTTCGCTGCCGCAGTCCAGAGTGGAGGAGGAGCGCGACAGCTTCGCTGCCGCAGTCCAGCGTGGGGTGGTGATGGAGGGGGCGGGTTTCGCACCCGCCCTTACTTTGCCTCACGACGAACGCTTGATCCGGTAGCCGGCGGCTTCGCGATCCCACGCATTGCCTACGCCCTCAGCCTTGAGTTTATACTTCTCAACCCGCTCGGTGGCCGTCTTGGGCAAGCTCGCGCGGAATTCGATGTAGCGTGGCACGGCGAAATAAGCTAACCGTTCTTCACACCAGCGCACCAGTTCTAGCGGGTCGAGGGTCGCGCCGGGGCGTAACACCACCACCACTTTGACCTCTTCTTCGCCTAGCTCGCTTGGCACACCGACAGCGGCGCTCTCAAGCACCGCCGGATGGGCATTGACTGCGCGCTCAACTTCCCACGACGAGATATTCTCGCCGCGCCGCCGGATCGACTGCTTCAGGCGATCAATGAAAATCGCGTAGCCTGCCTCGTCAAGCCGGCCCAGATCGCCAGTGTGGAACCAGCCACCGCGCAGCGCAGTCGCCGTCTGTTCAGGTTGGCGGTAGTAGCCCAGCATGATCAGATGATCGCGCTGCGGGCGAATCGCAATCTCGCCGGGCACACCGGGAGGCAGCGGGGTGTCATCGGGGCCGAAGATGGCCAGCTCAAAACCCGGCATCGCCTTGCCAAACGTGCCCACCCGCACCGCATCGCGCGGATTAGCGACGCAAAAACCGGTGGTCTCGGTCAGGCCATAGCCTTCAATGATGGTCAGCCCAAACCGCTCTTCAAAAGCGCGCCACAGATCGGGCGGCGTCGCCGCGCAGGCGGCAATCCGCACCCGGTGGGCGCGGTCGGCGGATGATGGCGGCTGTTTCATCAAGATCGGGATCATCGCCGCCAGTAGATTGCAGATCGTTGCCCCTAGATCGGCCAACTGTTGCCAATAGCGCGAGGCGCTAAACTGTTCGAGCAGGGCAATGGTCGTGCCGCGATAGATGGCCGGCAACACCGTATGGGCCTGCGCGTTAATGTGAAAGAGTGGCAAGCTGGTGCCGAAGACATCATCAGTGGTCGCGCCGATCATCTCATCGGCAAAGAGCGCCGCCGAATGGAGATAAGCATGGTGGCTGAGCATCACACCTTTGGGTGGGCCGGTGGTGCCGGACGTGTAGAGAATGCTGTGTAGATCGGTGGCATTGCCGGGGGAAGGCTCGGCATACCGCGCGCTGGCGAGCATCTCACGCCATGAGAGGCTATCTGGCGCTACCGTACCACCGCGCGCCAACACATGGCGCAGTTCCGGCAACCGGTCGCGCAACGCCGTGATGCGATCAAGCAAAGACTGCTCGACCACCAACACCGTCGCGCCGGCGTGTTCGAGGATGTAGTGCAGCACGTCGCCTTTGAGGTGAATATTGATCGGCACCGTCACTGCACCTAGACAAGCGCAACCGAACCATGCCCAGAGGTAGTCGGGCGAATTGCCGAGCATCAAGCCAACCCGATCACCGGCCCGCACGCCGAGTTCGGCGAAGATACCGGCTGCGCGCCGGGCCAATTCGACTGCCTCGGCGTAGCGCCATTGTTGGTCGGCGAAGCGCAGGAAGGTGCGCTCAGGCTGGCGTTCGGCTTGAGCAACAAGAGCATGCCAAAGCGTATTCATAGGCGGATACAGGCAAATCAACGCGGATGATAACGGTATTGTAACGCATTGTAGGGACAATGCGCACATTGCCTCTACGATGGGCGTTCACCTTCACCCATTGCGGCCAACAGTTGCTCGTCGCGGCAATCACTGCCGACACTGAGGAAAGCCAACCACCCTACGCCGGCAACAACCAGCGCGAGCGGGATCCACGGCGCGCCGAGCGCCGGCCAGCAGGCGCTCAGCGTGGCAACCGCGCCACTCCCTTGCAACTGGTACCACTGCACCCCAAGACCCATCAACCCAAACGCGCTTACCTGCAACGGGCGCAAGCGCGGGCCAGCAATCCGGCACGAGACTGCGGCTCGTTGGCGCAGGTGGACAATCACGCCACTGCCAATCACGCTCAACGCAACACCCATCCCGCCCCCGCCGGCGCCAAGGGCCAGCTCTAACCCGATTGCCACCGCCAACCCAACCACGATTGCGGCGCTCCAACGCGCCCATCGATAGCCAACCATCACCTGCTACTCCAACTTCACAACTCCCAACTCAGCTTCAAGCACATCAACAGCGGTGCGCAAGACCTTGATGCGGGCATACTTTTTATCTTCCGCCTCGACAATCGTCCAAGGCGCGACCGGCGTGCTCGTGCGCAACAACATCTCATCAGCCGCTTCGAGATACAACGGCCACTTCTCGCGATTACGCCAATCCTCATCGGTCAACTTCCATGCCTTGTAGGGCACGTTCTGGCGCTCTTCAAACCGGCGCAACTGCTCTTCGGGGCTGATATGCAGCCAGAACTTAGCGATAATCGCGCCGAAATCAACCAATTGGCGTTCGAATTGATTAATCTCAGCATAGGCTCGCCGCCACTCTTCGGGCCGGGCAAAGCCTTCGACCCGCTCAACCAATACTCGGCCATACCACGAGCGGTCAAAGACGGCAAACTGGCCACGGGGCGGCAACCGGCGCCAGAAGCGGTAGAGGTAGTGGCGCGCTTTGTCGTCGCCAGCCGGAGCAGCAATGGCATGCACGGTATAAGCGCGCGGATCGAGTTCAGCGGTAAGGCGCTGGATCGCGCCCCCTTTGCCGGCAGCATCCCACCCCTCAAACACAAATACGACCGGGCGTTTCTGATGATAGACTTGCAAGCCCAACAAGTAGAGCTTGGCTTGCAACCGCTTGAGTTCACGGTGATACTCGTCATCATCAAGGCGCAAGCTCAAATCAACCCGCCGCAGCGGCCCCGCAGCGCGGAGCAGCGGCGCAGCGGGGGCCGTGACTACCGGCGTGGCGACCGGTTCTGGTTGGTGATTCACGGCAGCAGGAGCCACCGTAGCCACTGGCGTCGTTTTGCCATCAGACACACCCGTTGCCGGCATTCGGATCGCCACATTGTAACGCCGCAACGCCAAACTACTATCATCGATGCTGGCGCCGCGATCGGTGGCAGTGACCCCCAGCCGGCTTTCTAATGCGCCAACGATGATTTGGAGCACGGTCAGGCGCGCATACCGCTTGTCAGCCGCCGGAATGATATGCCACGGCGCAAAGGCGGTATCGGTGCGAGCAAGCATCTCTTCGACGGCGCGGTAGACACGCTTGTAGTGCCGGTTTTGCCAACGATCCTCCTCGGTCACCCGCCACGCATTAAGTGGATCGGCCAGCAACTTAGCAAACCGGCGCGATTGCTGTTTTTTGGTGATGTGCAGCCAGAACTTGAGAATCAGCGCGCCATCATCGGCAAGCTGGCGCTCGAAGATAACGGCATCTTCGCAACGGGTGCGCCACTGATCGCGATCGCAGTTGGTGGTATACGCTGCCAATAACTCGCGATACCACGAGCGATCAAAGAAGGTCATTTGCCCATAACTGGGCACTTTCAACCAGAAGCGATACAACCATGGGTACTGTTGCTCGTAGGTGCGGGGCGGGGTAATTGAATGCACCCGAAAGCCACGCGGGTCGAGGCGGCGAGTTAAGGTGGCGATGGTGCGCGCTTTGGCGGTGCCGGCCCAACCTTCAAAGACAAAGATCGTTGGGATGCGGGCTTCAAGCAACATCTGCTCAAGGTCAAACAGGCGCGCCTGCAATTCCGGCGCCGACTTCTGGTAATCCTCTTTGCTGAGCTTCACATCGGTAATACAGCGATCAAGCATGGTTTGATTCCTCACCGATAGGCATTGCCCGGCCATGATCATCCTCGGCACACAACGCCAAAAACACCTCAACCACCTTTGGATCGAAATGGCTGCCGGCTTGCTCGCGGATATAGGCCAAGGCCCGTTCGCGCGGCCACGCGGCCCGGTACGGGCGATCGCTAGTAAGGGCATCGTAGACATCCACTACGGCAAAAATCCGGGCCGCTAATGGAATATCCTCGCCGCGCAGACCGCGCGGGTAGCCGGTACCGTCCCACTTTTCGTGATGGCACCATGGGATCGCGAGCGCGGGAGCAAGAAATGAAATCGGGCGCAACAATTCAACTGCCAGCGTGGGATGGGTGCGCATAATCGCCCATTCCCGTTCATCGAGCGGGCCGGGTTTATTCAAAATAGCATCGGGAATACCCATCTTGCCAATATCGTGCAACAACGCGCCACGGCGGATATGCACTAGCTCTTCTTCCGCAAATCCCATTCGCTCAGCGATCCGCACGGTCAGTTCGGTCACGCGGCGCGAATGGCCTTCAGTCTCGTGGTCGCGCAGATCGAGCGCCCGCGCCCAACCTTCGATGGTGGCGTCGTAAGCGGCCCGCAATTCGTCATTTGCCCGTTGCACTTGCTCGAACAACTCGGTGCGGCGCAGAGCATTGCCAACCCGCTCGGCTGCGGCTGCCAACAGATCGGCGGTCAATTCCGAGATAGGGCTGGCAACGATCAGCGTCGCAACGGCATGACAATGATTGTCTGCACAGTCAACACAACGAAACGGGACAACCACAACCTCACGCTGAGGCGACAGATCGGCAGGGGCAGGCTGGCGCAATAACGGCGCTTCCACCCACTGCTGCTCCCATTGCGGCAACCGATCGGCTATGACATCAAATCGCACCGCATTGCCACAAACCTGCTCGAACTGCCATTCATCGCTCGTTTTTCGCCACAAAGCCACCGCCTCGGCTGAGACGATTTCGCGCAACTGTTGCACCAACACCAACGCTAGCTCGCTCCGGGTTTGCGCCGGACGCATCGCCTCACCCAACCGTTCAATCAACGCCTGCTTCTGCTCGCGCCGCACCCGCTCGGAAACATCTTGTTTGACGGCAATGAAATGTTCGATCACGCCATCGCGCCGCACCGGCGTGATCGTCATCTCTTCGTGATAGAGCGAGCCATCTTTACGACGGTTGATCAACTCGCCATGCCATGTTTGGCCGCTCAAAATTTGCGCCCACATCGCCGCGTAAAAAGCCCGGTCGTGCTTGCCAGAGCGCAACAGCCGGGTATGCTGGCCAAGCGCCTCGGCGACGGGATAACCGGTCAAGACCGTAAAGGCAGGATTAGCCCATTCAATGACGCCATTGGGATCGGTAATCACAATCGCTTGCGCTGTCGCATTCAACGCAGTGCGGAGCAGATCAAGTTCGGCCTGAGCCTTTTTTCGCTCACTAATATCGCGAATAACGCTCAGTAACACGCGCTCGCCGTCAATATCAGCCCCAATCGAACTCACCTCAACCGGAAAGACGCTACCGTCACTCCGCGTGTGCATGGTTTCAAACAGAATGCCTTGCGTATTGGCTTTGGCCATCTGGTCGCGCACAACTGGTCGCGTCTCCGGCGCGCGCAAGTCATAGATTGTTCGCGAACAGAGTTCGGCGCGGCTGTAGCCATAGGCGCGTTCAGCAGCGGCATTAGCTTCGAGGATCTGCCCATCACGAGCGCGCACAAACAGCACAATATCGCGGGCATGGGCGCTCAGCAGCTCGTAGCGCGCCAGCCGCGCCGCAGCCTCAACCTGCGCCGTCACATCGCGCGCGATCCCTTCGATAGCCTGATCAACCACTACAAAGCGCACATCAAGCCAAATATAATGGCCATCGCTCCGGCGCGTATGCAGGAGAATTTGGCCGCGACCTTGGGCAATCAGCCGTTCGACATGCTCGATCTGTGGTTGGTCAATAAACGCACTAAATGCTGGCATCTGCGCGCGCAATTGTTCCGGCTCGTACCCCAAAATATCGCGCACCGCCGGGTTGACCAGATCGAGCTGTGGTTGGGGCGCAAGGATGTAGCGAAAGATAATATCAGGGGCCTGTTCGGCCAAGCGGTGAAAACGAGCTTCGCTCTGCTGCAATGCGGTTTGCGCCGCATCACGCTCAACGGCGCGCTGGCGCGACTCGATGATGCGGGCTAGATTACCGGCCAGCAACATACCAATATTGACAACGGGGTCGCTAAAAAAGTTCGGTTGATCGGCGTACAGATTCAACGTGCCGATCACCCGGCCATCAATATGCAACGGCAACGCCGCTGACGAACGCAACCCGCGCGGCAAGGCTGCATCACGCCATGGCTGCATACGAGGATCAGTGGCAATATCAGCCGAAACTACTGGCTTGCCCAACCGTAAACTAGTGCCAGTGGGACCGCGACTACGCTCAGCATCGTTCAATCGAATCTGCACAATATCAACGTAATCGCCAGCCGGACCCCACCGCGCCACCGGCACAACCTGCTGCGTGACCGCATCAATCAGGCCGATCCATGCCAAGCGCAGTCCAACTTCCTCGACGGCCAACCGGCATACTTCTTGCTCAAAATAAGGCGACGGCGGCGCATTCAGCGCCAGTTGGTGCAGGCGGTTCGACAACCGATTCAGGCCGAGCTGCACATCAATCTGGCGCCAGAGTTGCCCCGCCATCACGCTGGCAAACAGCGCGCTGATTGCAATAAAGCCAACATCAACCGCCAAGCGCAACCACAGCGACGCTACGAGCACGTGCTCAAGCCAGAGATGCACAGCAATCAGCCAGCAGAGCGCAAGCAAGAAATACCAGCCGGCAAAGCGAACGCCATATTGATGAAAATAGTGTTGTTTCATATCCACCACCAGCGCAAGTGTGGGCGCTTGCGTGATGGTATTGTAACAAATTGATGCAGCAGGAAACATACCAATT
>JANWYE010000010.1:32465-34449 GCA_025057175.1 Chloroflexus sp.
CATATCCACCACCAGCGCAAGTGTGGGCGCTTGCGTGATGGTATTGTAACAAATTGATGCAGCAGGAAACATACCAATTTCGCAGTTATGGGCGCAACGACCGCAACGCTCGGTGATCATTTAGCGAATACTTCGCAACCAATGCGCAATCTGTTGCTGAAAAGAAATGTTGCGGAAAGACTGGCGGCGTATAATATCAAAGAGAGTCGCCGCACACCCAAGGAGTCGCGCAATGGC
The DNA here is from genome assembly GCA_025057175.1 of Chloroflexus sp. Lineage (GTDB taxonomy): Bacteria > Chloroflexota > Chloroflexia > Chloroflexales > Chloroflexaceae > Chloroflexus. The sequence goes on from JANWYE010000010.1 coordinate 32,703, forward strand.
ACCTATTACCGATCAAACCGCCGATGAGATCGAACGGCTCGTCGAAATCGCCGAACACCTCCGTGCCGGCGACTTCGCGATTGAGGTGCCGATGCCAAGCAGCGAAGATCAGCGGCTGCGGCGGCTGGCCGCTTCGCTGCGTGAATTAGCCGCTAGTCTCGCCCGGCGCCAGCGCGAGATCGAGACCCTCCATCGCATTACTACCCGAATCAACGCCGGCCTCATGCTCGATGAAATTCTGGAGGGGGTGTATAACGATTTTCGCGATGTCATTCCCTACGAGCGGATCGGTTGTGCCCTGCTGGAAGACGGCGGCAACGTATTGCGCGCGCGCTGGGCGCGCACCAGCCTGCCGGCAATCCATCTCAAGCGCGGCTATGCCGCGCCTATGGCCGGCAGCAGCCTCGAGATGATTTTGCAAACCGGCCAACCGCGCATCATAAATGATTTGGTGCAGTACTTGCGCCGCAAACCCGAATCAGAATCGACCCGCCTCATCGTCAACGAAGGAATTCGCTCTTCGCTCACGTGCCCACTCATCGCCAATGGTGTGCCGATCGGTTTTATCTTTTTCTCAAGCGTCAAAACCAATACCTATACCAACGAACACGTAGAACGCTACATGCAGATTGCCGAACAGTTGTCGGTCATTGTCGAGAAGGGCAATCTGGTCTCGCAATTAGCGGCGCAAAAAGAATTGCTCGAACAGCAGAACGCCGAACTTCGCCGCCTCTCGGCGTTGAAGAACAACCTGCTCGGCATGGTTGCGCACGACTTGCGCAACCCGGTGGCGATTATTCAGATGATGGCCGCAATTCTGCGCAACCAACAATTGCAGCGCCCACCGGAAGAGCGCCAGCGCATGCTCGATGACATCTATCGCCAGACCGAGCACATGCTGGCGATGCTCAACGATCTGCTCGATCTGAGCCAGATTGAGAGTGGCACAGTGACAATTTCACCCGAACCGGTAGCGATCAAACCGTTGCTCGAAGAGACGATCAATCGCCACCAATTGTTAGCCAACCCCAAACAGACCCATATCGAGTTGGCAGCGCCGGTTGAGGGCACCGTATACGCCGATCCACTCCGCCTCCGGCAAGTGCTCGACAACTTGATCTCGAACGCAGTTACATTCTCACCTCCCGGCAGCACCATCACGGTGAGGGCCACTCGTGATGGCGACTGGTGGAAGTTTGCCGTCACCGATCAAGGGCCGGGTATCAGCCCCGACGAGCGCAGCCAGTTGTTTGAAGCGTTTAGCCGGTTATCGGCGCGCCCAACCGGCGGCGAAAAGAGCACTGGCCTCGGCCTCGCGATTGCGCGCAAGGTAGTGATGGCTCACGGCGGCGTGATTGATGTTTCATCAACCCCGGGACAAGGCGCGACCTTCTGGTTTACCCTGCCGGTTGCGCCGCGTGAAGAGGTTTAAGTATGTCACGCACGTCATCGATCCAGCGCCTCACCCGCACCTACATCGGCGGCCTCGTGCTGATTGCCGTGCTTGCTATTTGCGGCTATTGGCTGCTAGCGATTAATTCGTTGCGCCTGTCACAGTACGACGCAGTGCTCGATCTCACCTACCGCCAGCAGATCCGCGTTCAGCAAACGGCGCTCCTCGCCACCGAGCTAGCATTGTTTGCCAATGCCTCGCAAGCCGCCTCAATCCGGGCCGAATTGCGAACGCTTAGCGCCGAGCTGCGCCGCGCTCATCAGCGTTTGTTAGCAGAAGCGCCGGTAATTACGA
>JANWYE010000110.1 GCA_025057175.1 Chloroflexus sp.
CGATGACTTTCACGGCCCGCGCGCCGCGCAACGCCAGCCAGCGCATCTTCGGCGCGTACAACATGGAAGCAGGAGTGTGGTCAATCGCGTCGTTCTACCCGCTGTTAGCGCGTTACATTCCGGGCATGGGCTGGGACACGCGCCCAATCGTGGCGCGGGGAGACTTTACGGTCAGCGCAATGGCGCTGTATGATGTGACGGTGGAAGCGCCGGCAGATTGGCGCCTCGTGGCGAGTGGCAGCCGGATTACGTACCAAGAGAATGACTCTGGCAATCAACTTGCTCGATTTGTCAGCGGGCCACAGCGCGAGTTTTATCTCGCCGCGCTACAGGGGCTAGCGCAGGCGAGCGCCGAGGTTGATGGCACGCGGGTGGTGAGCTATTTCCGGCCAGACGATCCAGCCGCCGGCGAGCGCAGTTTGGCCATTGCCACCACCGCTCTGCGCGTCTTCAACCAGCGGTTTGGCGTCTACCCCTACGCCGAGTTAGAGGTTATTCAAGCCGCGTTGACCCAATTTTACGGGATGGAGTATCCGGGCGTGGTGCTAATCGAACAAAGCCTCTATCAGCGCGATGACCGGGTGCTGGAAACGACCATCGCTCACGAAATCAGCCACCAATGGTGGTACGGGCTGGTCGGCAATGACGCGCAGGGAGAGGCGTGGCTTGACGAAGGACTGGCCAGCTACAGCCAAATCCTTTACTACGAGATGATCGGCGTACCAGAGCAGGCCCAAGCCGAACTCGACGCCTTCCGCACTGTCTACCGCCGGTTGCGCGAACGCGGCGGCGATGCGCCGCTAGCCACCCCGCCTGCTGGGTTGGATAATGGCCGCTACGTGCCGGTCGTCTACGCAAAAGGGGCACTCTTCTTCCACGCGCTGCGCCAACGCATCGGCGAAGAGGCATTCAACGCCTTCTTGCAAGGTTACGTTGCCGCCGCCGGCTACCGCGAAATTGCCGGCCCCGACCTGCTACGCGCCGCCGAGCAAGCCTGCGAATGCGAGTTGGATGATCTCTTTCACAATTGGGTGATCACAGCGACAGAGGTAACGATACCGTAGGGGCAGCGCATGCGCCGTCCATAAACGACGCATGCGTTATCCCGTTACTCCCCCTTCACTGCCTCTTTCAGCGTGCTGCTAGCGCTAAAGCCGGGGGTCTTGGTAGCAGGGATATGGATCTTCTCGCGGGTCTGCGGATTAACACCCTCGCGCGCCTGCCGCGAGCGCACCTCAAACGTACCGAACCCGGTCAGCGTCACCTTCTCACCGCGAGCCAACGCCTCAGTGATCACCTCGAGCGCCGCGTCAATAATCTGCTTCGTCTCTTTCTGCGAAGCTTTGGCGCGCTCGGCCACCGCCTTAATAAAATCCGTCTTCTGCATCGGTGCAGTCCTCCTCTATGCACTCAAGCCCTCACAGCTCTTCAGAAAGCAGTATACCGCATCTGTCAAGACCTGTATCCCTTGCTGATGCGGTAAACGGCCTGTCAGACTTTCCAACGCGGTTTTAAGGCTTTACAATGCGAAAAATCAATTTAACCGCATTGCAAAGCCATACCACAGACCATCGTCTGTCACGGCAACACAACAGGGGCGACGCCTGCGCCGCCCCTTCCGAAAACTCTGAGCAATTGCTAGTCCTCGCTACGTTCTTGAATCACGTACAGCAACTCAAGCAACACATTCTTGACGCTCTCGCGATCGGTTGCCGTGCAAGGCAACACCTTAATATGCGGCGGTTGGCGCAACGCCAAGCGCAGCTCTTCCGGCGACCACGCATTTGGGCGATCCTGCTTGTTAGCCGCAATCACATACGGCGTATCGCGGTACGAGACAAAGAAATCGATGATCCGGTTCGTCTCACGGAACGTTTCGGGGCGGGTGCTATCGACAAGGATCACCAAGCCAAGCATACCCTCGGCCAGAATCTCCCACATAAAGTCGAAGCGCTTTTGTCCCGGCGTCCCAAAGAGATGGAGCACGAGATCATCAGAGATCGCGATGCGCCCGAAATCCATCGCGACAGTCGTTTCCTTCTTGATCAGCCGAGTATCGTCAGTCGCCCGGCGTTCGGTCGAGACGACCTCAATCTCGGAGATCGTCTTGATAAACTCAGTCTTGCCGGCGTTGACGGCGCCGCTGATCACCATCTTTACCGTCTGCACACAGCCCTCCGCTCCGATGCTCCGGCCCCAGCTACATGCTGCGGATCCGATTGATGATCCGGTTAACGAGGCTCTTCTTCAAACGCGGCTGTTCCACCGGCGGCATTCCGGCGGCCAGCACACGCTGCCGTTTCACCAATTCCAGCATGCCGGCGGTCAAGAAGCCGTAAACCGCGCGGCACACATCAAAATCGCTTAACCCAGTCTTCTGGGCAATTTCGGCCAACGTATCGCGGCCATTAATCCGCGCAAACACCTTCCACTCATCAGGCGAGAGCCGCATACCCTTTAGCTTCTCACCCGGCGGGGCTAAAAAGCGCGGCACGAGATCGGTCGAGGGGATCCGATCGCGGATGCGCTCCCACTCGTCGATCCGGCGCACCCCCTCCATAATCAAGTGATCAATTGAGATCGGCACTGGCGCCAGCGGCGCATCAGGCGCCGGGCGCTGATTATGCTCGAAGAGGAAGTCGCCTTCCGGCCACGCAAACAAGCCATAGACCGACTGTTCGGTATGGCCCATCAACGCGCTCTGCAACCGCTCGGTGCTAACCATGCCGGCATCAATCACCACTTGACTCAGCGTCGCCCCATTCCCGCGCGCCGCCAACATACGGCATGCCTGCGCCAACTGATCGGCATTCAGCACACCAAGCCGCACCAACAACTCTGGCTTTTCATCTTCGGGGCGGCGCGCAGCCAACAGGAGCTTACCTTTCTCAAAATAGAGCCGAGCCGTCTGGTCATTGTACGACAGATGCAGGGCGCCCGTTTTATACCCGCGATCAACGAGCGAGAGGAAATCTGACAGACTAAAATCGCGGATATTTCCCACTAGCGCCATACATGCCTCCGCTATCGCGGGTCTTATGCGATCATCACATCATACTGTCGGTTGAGTATCAACCAAGCCGGACACCACGCCAGCGGTTGGCGCCGGCTGAGCATCCGCAAGCTGATCCGCAGCCACGACCGGCTCAAAGGCAGCGATCGCCGTAGCAATCATATCATCGTTTGGCTCGCGGGTGGTCAGGTACTGAGCGGCTAGCGTCGGGGCCAGCAACCAGCGCACCCACGGCAAATGGTAGTAGTTGGCGGCGAGCTGTTGCGCCTCGAAGGCTACGGCTGCCACCAGCGGTATCAACACAATCCGCGCAATGATGCGCTGCCAAACCGGTAAACCAGAGACCGAGAGAAAAATCAGAAAACCAATCAGCGCCACCGCCAATAAGAAACTGGTGCCGCAGCGCGGATGGATACGGCTGCACTGCCGCACCGACTCAACTGTGAGCGGCAAGCCGGCTTCGTAGGCGTTAATCACTTTATGCTCGGCGCCATGATAGCCAAACACCCGGTCAATATCGGGGATGTGGCGAATTGCAACGATATAAGCTACCACTAGCGCCAAGTTGATCAATGCCTCAATTACCTCCCGCAATAGCACCGGTGCGCCCAGTTGACCAATGAAATTGGCCACCAGCGACGGCAACACGACAAAGACGCCAATCGCAATCGTAATTGTCACCACAAAGATCAACGCCTGCGCCAGCGGATGCACCTGCTCGTCGTCATCGGCGGCAACTACCGACGCCGAAAAGTCGAGCGCCTTGCGCCCAATTGTAAAGGCTTCGGCCAGCGCAACAAATCCACGAAGCAATGGCCAGCGCTGCCAACTCGCAGTTCGGGGCGAAATCGGCAGATCGAGCCGGGCAAAACTCCCATCAGAGCGACGCACGACCACTGTCGCCTGCCGGCGACCGCGCATCATCACTCCTTCTAGCACTGCTTGCCCACCATACTTAAACTGATCGTTGCGCATGCCGATTTCAACCCTTGCTGTAGTAAGCGGCAGTAGCGCTGCCACACTTTACAGGTTTAAATGACTTGTTACTCACACTGACACTAGCGGTTTGCCGCTCGACCCACTACCTACTATTCTCTATCTTACCATGCCGGTAGGCACGGTAACGTATCGAATACGGGGGATCATGAGGCCGGTTCATTAGGTTTTCCGCGCCGGGCCAAGGTCACTGCGGCAGCGCGCACACCTGTGACTAAGCTTGAGACGCGGATAATTGGCGAGACTACCCGCTCGGCTACGTAGGTGGTGGCTGTGGTCGCCGTCTGTGCCGAGTCGCGCACGTTGTTGGCAATGGCGCGCGTCGTATCCAACGCCTCATTTGCCTTGGCAAGCGCTTCGTCGAGTTTAGGCAGCACATTGTTGCGCGCTAGCCGGTTGATCTGCTCTACAGCGTAGAGAATTGCGATCAAGATCGCAACCGATAATACCGCGCTAATCAGTTGCAACGCGGCTAAGATCACGATAAACACATCGCGCCACGCGGCGCGGAAGCCTTCGCCAAGAAAGATTGCCGCGATAATGAAGCCGAACAGAACTGCGGTCAACAGGCCAATGCCGATGCCAATCCAACGTAACACGGGGCTACCTCCGTACCGGGCCGCGAAAAACGCGGCTGCGAGGGCGCTCTAATGCGCCAAATTATATCATAGCCGCAAGCGTGAAACAACTATCAGCAAGATCCACGCTAACAGCGAGGCTTCGAGCATCGGCACACCCGCCGGCGCAGGCACATTGAGCGGGAAGCGCCAGCCGAGCAGGGTGGCAATTAGGCACCCCGCCGCTGCCGTTACCCAAAAGATGGGGATCTGGCGCCACGAACGACCAAGCAAAAAGTGGGCCAGCGCCGCGTGGGTCGTAGTCAGCAACAGCAAGAGCAAAGCTGCTGGCGAGAGCGCGCTCATCCAACCTCCGGGCGGGCAATCCAGCCTCCGCCGAGCACGCGCAAGCCATCGTAAAACACGGCGGCTTGGCCGGGGCTGACGGCGCGCTGCGGGCGGGCCAATTCCACTAACCAACGCCCATCAGGCTGGGCCGAGACGCGGGCCGGCAGCGGTTCAGCATGCGCGCGCACCTGCACCTCGCAGGTCAACGGCTCAGCCGGTGGTTGGTCGTCAACCCAACGCACATCAGTGACGATAAATCGCTCGCGGTTGAGCGCCGCCGCCGGGCCGACGATCAGCGCGTTGCGGGCCGGATCGATCGCGACGACATAGCGTGGTTCGCCGCCACCCAATCCCAAGCCGCGCCGCTGGCCGACGGTATAGAGCGGCAACCCCTGATGACGCCCAATTTCGCGCCCCTCGAGATCGACAATTGGGCCGGGAGTAAGGCTCTCCGGCGCTTCAATCCGCAATAGATTACGGTAATCACCGTCGGGTACAAAACAGATATCTTGGCTCTCTTCGCGGTCGGCGCTGGGCAGCCCGCGCGCTGCCGCTAGCTCACGCACTTCGCGTTTGGTATAATCGCCAATCGGGAAGAGCAAGCGCGCCAGATCGGCCTGACCCAGCATGTGCAGCATATATGACTGATCTTTGTCGCGATCGATGGCCCGCCAGAGTTGGTAACGGCCATCGTCGCCGCGCACAATCCGGGCATAGTGACCGGTCGCCACTGCGTCAAACCCCAACGCCCGCGCCCGATCAAGCAGCGCGCGAAACTTGATCATGCGGTTGCATTCGACGCACGGGTTGGGCGTCAGCCCATTCGTATATGCTCGAATAAAATAGTCAATCACATGGCGGCGGAACTCGCGTTGGTAATTAAAGACGTAAAACGGGATGCCGAGCAACGCGCAGACCCGCCGCGCGCTAGCCGCTGCTTCGGCAGCGCAACAGAGGCTTTCACGCAGCCCGTGGTCGTCATCATCCCACAAGTGCATGGTGACGCCGGTCACTTGATGGCCGGCTTCAAGCAGGAGAGCGGCAGCTAGCGAGCTATCAACGCCGCCGCTCATTGCAACTAGAACGTTTGCCATATTGGTATTATACTCGGTATGATTATTGCAACTGTATAGATGAAGGCCAAGACGTGACCAACAACCCTCCATCAACAATGTCTACTGTCACTATCGAACGCCACTTCCACGACCGGTTTGGTCTCAGTTATCTGACTGCCGGCGACAGCGGACCGCCTATCGTCTTTCTGCACGGCTGGGGCGCATTCAAAGAGCTATGGTGGAGCGCCCTGCGCGATCTCGGTCGCGACTACCGTTGTGTGGCGATCGACATGCCCGGCCACGGCGAGAGCCGGATCGGGCGCGCCGACCGGATCGAGGCCATCGCTTCCCTCGTGGCCGAGTTTTGCCACGATCTCGGCCTAACCGCGATCACGCTCGTCGGCCATTCGATGGGGGGAAGCGTGGCGGTGGAATTGACCTTGCGCCACCCCGCCTTGGTGCAACGGCTGGCCCTGATCGATGCTGCGGTTGACGCCTACCGTATGCCGGCCTATACCCGCACCTATCTGCTGCCGAACGTGGGTTGGGCTACCTTCCGCCTTAGCCAAGCCGTTGGGCGCGCCTTTCGCCCGCTGGGCCAACGCATCCCCCACGAGCATGGCGGCGGCTGGATCCGTCCGTGGCTGCGGCGAGCGTCGTACCTCGCCACTTTCGATCCAGAAGGATTGTACCGCATTTTACGCTCGCTCTTTGCGACCCGCGCCGATGATCGGCTCCAACAGATTCGCGTGCCGACCTTAGTGATGACCGGCCAGTTTGATAGTCTCGCCCCGCCGGCCCATGCCCGCCGCTTGGCCAAGGTGATCCCCGGCGCGCGGTATGTGATGATTCCGGCCAGCCTGCACAATCCGATGGATGAACGTCCGCGCGCGTTTACCCGTGAATTACGAGCTTTTTTGACCAACACAACGGCACTATCGCAACACCGCTGATCGCTACAACTTGCCAGAAAGAGGGATATGAACCTCGAACCGTATCGCAAAGAGATCCAGCTTGCCGGCACGTCGCCGGTGCGCCTGAGCGTGGTTGATGTCGGGCCGCTCAACGGCGAACGGCACGGCACGATCGTCTGCATTCACGGCTGCGCCGGCCACCTCGAACAGTGGGCGCCGCAGATTGCGCATCTGGCCGGACGCTACCGCGTGATCGCGCCCGACCTGCGCGGCCATGGCCGTTCCGAAGTGGTCAATTCGGCCTATTCGCTGGAAGAGTTTCTCTGGGATCTGACCCAACTCCTTACGCGCTTGCAGGTCGAAGAGCCATTTATTCTGATGGCGCATTCGTTTGGCGGGCCGATTGCGATCACTTTTGCCGCCAGCCAACCCCACCGCGTCAGCCGCCTGATCTTGATCGCCACCGGCCCTGAGATGCACCTCAACCCCCTCCACGAACGGATCGTCAAGTTGCCGATTTCGCTGGCTATGCTCGAACGGCTGCGCCCGATCGTGATGCCGAAAACCTACGCCCCAGTCAAGGTGATCCAGAAGGTGTTGGCCGGCACGCTCTTCCGCTGGGATGGGCGAGCGGTGTTGCCGCAGGTGCAAACTCCCACCCTGATCATTGCCGGCCAATGGGATTTTATCGCGCCGGTGGCGCAGGCCCGCGAGAGCCAGCAACTGATGCCCAATGCCCGCCTTGAAATTGTGCGCTACACGCGCCATCTGCCCCATCTTGAGCGGCCCGATGCGGTGAACCGTCTGATCGACCGGTTTCTGGAAGGGCCGCGTGTTTGGCGTGAATAGAGGTGATTGACAGCCTAGCTATTGACAGCGCTGGCTGCGCCGCCGATAATGCGGGCAGAGGGGTGATACTGACTAATATGCCGCGAGAGGAACCGTGGCGGCAACTGCGCTGATGGCACTCGTGCGCCAGCGCGCTCCCCATGTGCGCGCAACGTATGGTGAACGCAGCGCGATTCGTCTGCGCGGAGTGACGCGAGCGCCCGGAGCGATGACAATGTCGTAGTTGCATTTGATCAACCGATACGGCCTCAGCTTGTGGCACTGGTTGCAGAACTCGAACCGTTGCTGGGCCGGAAGTTAGCCCCTTTATTCGCATCAGTCTCACATGTATCGCGATCTGATCGGCAATATGCTCGCAGTTATGCGCCACGACACAACAACAGACCGTACTCATCGCGCGTCTGCACACGACCAGTCAATCATCACCATCCGCTGCTATCGCGATCACCATACCGAAGGAATGCTTGCATGACCGCCGATCTCTTTGCCACCCGCCCGTGGCTGCGCCATTACGATCCGGGGGTACCGCATACGCTCGCAATCACGCCAGCGCCACTGCCTGAACTCTTGCGCCGCGCTGCCGAGCGCTTTGCGGAAACGACAGCGATCGCGTTTTATGGCCGCACCCTTAGCTATGCCCGGCTGTGGGAGGAGGCCAACCGCTTTGCGCGCGGTTTGCTAGCGATTGGTTTTCAACCCGGCGAGCGAGCGGTGATCTTGCTGCCCAACATTCCGCAAGCGGTGATCGCCTACTACGGTGTGCTACTAGCCGGCGGGATCGTGGTGCTGGCTAACCCAATCTTCGACGCCGAAGGCTTCGCTCACGAGGTGCGTGATTCTGAAGCGACAACCGTGATTGCGCTGAGCATGTTCCACCGGTTGGTCGAACAGGTGCGGGCCGAATTGCCCTTTCCGCGCCTGATCTATACCAACCTGAAAGAGTATCTGCCTTCCAGCCAGCGTATCCTCTTTACGCTGTTGCGCCAAGAGCGCGAAGGCCACCGCGTGCCCGCTGAGCAAGCGGCGCAGGCCCATTGGTTCCAGCATGTGCTCACTGCCGGCGCGCATGGCGACCTGCCCACCTTGAGCGCCAGCGATCCGGCGGTCATCCTTTACACCAGCGGCACCACCGGCGCTGCCAAAGGTGTCTTGCACCGCCATGCCAGCCTCTACGCCAATACCTGCCAAACCCGAGCGTGGTACGCCGATGCCGACGAAGGCAACGAACGAGTGCTCTGCGCGATCCCCTTCTCACACGCTTACGGCATGACCGCCTGCATGAACGTTGGCATCGCGCTCGGCGCCACCATGATCTTGCTGCCGACCTTCGAGACACGCAACGTCTTACACACTATCCGGCGCGAACGGCCCACCTTCTTCCCCGGCGTGCCACCAATGTACGCAGCGCTCAACGAGGTGCGCGATGTGCGCAAATATGGCCTATCGTCGCTGAAGAGTTGTCTGAGTGGCGCGGCCCCGCTGCCAATCGAAGTGCAAGAGGGCTTCGAGCGCATCACCCGTAGCCGGCTGGTGGAGGGCTACGGGCTAACCGAAGCCGGGCCGGTGACGCATGCCAACCCATTGCGCGGCGCGCGGCGGGCCGGCACAATCGGGTTGCCGCTGCCCAATACCGAAGCGCGGATCGTTGATATGCAGAGCGGGGCCGATCTGCCGCCGGGCGCAATCGGCGAATTGCTGGTGCGCGGCCCGCAACTGATGGCCGGCTACTGGCGCAACCCGCAGGCCACCGCCGAAACCATCACCGCCGATGGCTGGCTCCGCACCGGCGATGTAGCCCGCATGCTGCCCGACGGCTACTTTCAGATCATCGAACGCAAGAAGGAGATGATCATCGCTGGCGACTACAACATCTACCCGCGCGACCTTGAAGAGGCGCTCTACGAACACCCAACAGTCATTGACGCCGCCGTCGTTGGCGTCCCGCTCCCCGACGGGCGCACCGAAATCCGTGCCTTTGTCGTCACCCGGCCCGGCGAACGGGTCAGCGAAGCCGAAGTCTTCACCTTCTTGCGCGAACGGCTCAACCTGCCGGTCATGCCGGAAAAGATCGAGTTCCGCGAGGCGCTGCCGCGCAGTTTTATCGGCAAGCTGCTGCGTTGGCGGCTGGTAGAAGAGCTATTGCAGCGGGAGAGGTAAGGTTGATGACTCACTCAAGTTCTCCCGCCGCCAACACTGCGTGGGCGCTTGCCCCTATCACCTCGTCACCAGCGGCACGAACAGCCGGTTGATCGCCACCGGACGCCACGCCGCGGCAAAGGCTTTGCCATCAGTTGTGATCGGCCCGGTTGCGCCGCTCGCCACATCAAGCCACCAGATGTCGGAGCGGCCATCGAACCGTTCAAGCGTGTAGACAAGGTAGGCTCCGTCGGGTGACCAGCTTAGGTGGCTGATAGTGCGACCGTGATCGGCAAACAGCAGCATGCGCGGATTAGCCAGATTCTGCCGATCGTAAAGCATGATCGCAAAGGTGCGATCGCCTACATCCGCCGATGGGCTAGTCGTCACCCGCACTACGGCAAAGCGGCGGCCATCGGGATGCCATGCCGGTTCGCGGTCGGCATTTGAAGTCGTCAGGCGGGTCTCGCGCGGCGGCTGCACGCTGGGATCAATTTCCCAAATCCCATCGGCCCGGTTGCTCCGTCCTGATGACAGGTCGAAGCCATCGACCAGCACGCGCCCATTGCGATTGGCCGTTGGCCGAGTCGCGTATTCAGCCAGCGTTGCCGGTGTCATCGCCGGCGGCGTGATGATCAGCACATCGCTCCGCCCGCCTTGGGCCAATTGGCCTTCGCAGAAGACGCCGAAACCGGGTTGCGACAGCACCACCCGATTGTTGTCAGGCAGCCACTGCACATGCGAAACGCGCACAATCAGCGAGGGTGTCTCTGGCGGCCCGCCGGGAGGCCGAATATATGGGCAACGCGATCCCTTCCGGCTTTGCGTCTGGTAGATCTGGCGCGCGCCGCTGCCATCGGCATTCAACACCGTCACCGCTGAAGCGCTCAGGTTATTCTGTGGGTCAGGATCAGGCACCGGCCATGGCCACGTATTGTTATCAACCACTGCGATCTGCTGCCCATTCGGCGACCACGCCGGGTTGCGCACATCACCCAGCAGGCCACGATAAATGAGCTGGAGATTCCGGCCATCGGTGTCCATGCGGTACAGCCAGCGATTCGATCCCTCAATCCGCGTCACAGCCAACGGACGGCTGCCATCGCCACGCAGCCGGGGTGGCAATGGCGCAGCGGCAGTGCGTTCATCGGCGGCAACCACGCGCACATTATCAATCAAGAGCACCGTATCCGGCCCAACACCGGTGCGCTCTTGAATGACGATTGAGAAGCGCAGTGATTGGCCGCGCACCTGCGCCAACCGGTCGCCTTGCAGCACTGTGCGGTACAATTGCCACCCCGGTGGCTGGTCGGTCGCGAACGTGCCCAGCCGCACACCGCCGAGATTAGGGTCGAATTGATAGTACCCGCGCGCAAGAAAGATATCAATCGTCGTGCCGGCAGCGGCGCGAAACCAGAATGACACCGTTACTGCCGGCGCATTGCTTGGAATAGTGAGCGGTTGGGTCAAGATCTGGCGAGGGGTTGTAAGATCGGGCAACTGCGGGCAATCACTGCCATCGGCATCGATCCCCATCACTGCCGCGTACCGTCCGGCATAAACAAATTCGGCGCCGGCTTGCTGCGCGTCAACCAATTGCACATTGCCACATCCCTCCCAGCCGGCGCCTTGCTGCTCAAAACCACCGTTCTGAATCAGGTTTGGCGCATTAGCCGGCTCAGCCGGCTGCGCAGCGACGACATTCATTCCGCTAAGCAACCAACCAGCACACACCAGCAGCAGCGCAGACCGCATCAGGCGATGCATCCGACCAGCCTGCATCTGCCGCGATCGAACCCTAAACCACACAGCGACACCTCCGCAAGTCGTGGCACCGGCGCAGCGCGACGTAAACATCACGCCAGCCGTTTGCCATTGGGTAGCCCTTGTAACAAAGGGAAGAGATCTCGGCAGGATGCGGGCAAGTTATTGAGACATCATCCCTATATGTATTGTAAAAGAAACAAAAGGATTAGCTATTAAAAACTATTTATCAGTGGATGAACCATCTGCAAGAGAAACTCATCCCGCACTGCGGTTGGAGGAACCCCTGTTGTGAGAAGAGGACACACCCCCTGCCGCGAGCACGCCCCCTCTGTCATTGCGCGCCGCGCCACCCGCGGCGACGCACGCTCCCGCGCCCCCCTGTCATTGCGCGCCACGCCCCGCGCGGCGAAGCAATCTCCTGCATCAGCGGGAGGTGCCCGCTCAGGGGTTGCGCCCATGCTCGACGGAGATGGCTGCAGGTATATGGGCATCGCGCAGCCATTCCCTACCGTGCCCTCGCAACGTTTGCTACACTACGCTCGTATATCACTATTGCAAAATCTATCCATACCGTGAGCGAAAGGAGAACGGCATGAACCGGCTCCAGCGCGGGTTGAGCGCCGTGCAACAGTTGCTTGAAAGCGGGGAGCTTGAACAGTTGCAGATCAGGGCGAGTGACTTTATTTCACAGCGGTCAAGTGGTGAGAGCGGCGCGACCCGGATCGAGCAAATGAGCGTGATGCTCGAGGAGGCGGCTGAGCTGCTGAACCGCAATTTGCAGCAGCGTGACCAAAACGGGCAAGTGGCCAACGTTATCTCACCGGTCGTTATCCCGCGC
>JANWYE010000111.1 GCA_025057175.1 Chloroflexus sp.
TCGAGGGAGCAGCGGCAGCTAGCCAACACCAGAAAAGAAGCATGAGCACACGACGGAAGGATGGCATCATTGCCTACCTTTCTGAAGTGCAGAGTGCTTTTGGTGGGCCAAGTTATAGTGAGGGCGACTTCTCCAATACGCATGCTGCTCAAGATAGCTTGATATTAGAACTTTATCATGGAGGTTGTCAAGAGGCGTGCAGGCGAACGGGTTACGTTCACCGGCAGCAAGAGGAAAGCAGGGCGTCGGGCGGCGCTGGCGGCGCGGACGTGACGGCGCGTGCTCTGACGCTTGGCGGACGGTTTGTGCCGCCTGCGCTGCGTGATTGTTGCTTGCCCTTCGCCAAGACGAGGGTGGGCATAGATAAGTCCCTCCCCCTGTCCGCTGGCGTGTGTCTCGGTGTGCGGACATGAAGTCAAGCGGCGGGCCGCTATCGAATGCGATAGTCTGCGAATTGGTCTGGTTGGGCAGACAGCTTGACACACGAATCATCCATCCCGATAATGCTCTGTAGGCGCTATCTCGCAGTCTTTGTCCTACGTCTGGAAGTGAACAATTGCTCATTCGGCGGATAGCTATTGCCGAATGGGGCTAGGAGGAAGGGCGTTTCCTAGCCCGCGTCCACGCCGTACCCTGCCATCCTGTCGCCATACCACGCTCCTGCGTTTAACGGAGATCACGCCTATGCTCGACCGTCTCTTTGGCTGGGGAAAACAAGGTCAGACCGGCGACCGTCCGGCTGTGTTGCGCGGTGACCGGCCCGGTGAGCCGATTACGCTCAAGGTGGCGTTGGTTACGCACGATCCGCTCATTCCCGAACGTGGTGGTCTGCCGTTGAGCCGGGTGATGGGCTGGTACGATGCCGAAACGCTGGCGACCCAGTATATCGCCGATCTGCGCGCTTGTTCAGGTGGGATTGCCGATTATCAAGTGGCGGTGCGGCGGCAGTACACCGACTTTCCGGTCAAGATCGATGGCTTTCGTTACGATAGCACCACCTACTTAGCGGCGTGGGAGCGACGGATACCGTTTCACCAACCCGATGAGGCGGATTACGAGCAGTTGCTTGACCAGATCGGGTTGGCTGCCGAGCTTGAACGCGGCGAGCTTGATGAGATTTGGCTGTTTGGCTTCCCCTATGCCGGCTATTACGAGAGCCGGATGGTGGGAGTGGATGCATTTTGGTGCAACGCGCCGCCGCTGCGCTTGCCTGCGGCCCGCCGCCGCTACGTTGTGATGGGTTTTAATGTCGAGCGTGATGTAGGTTGTATGCTCGAAAACTTTGGCCATCGCGTCGAGTCAATCATGGCCCATGTCTACCGCCATCATCCGCCGGAGCGCAACCTGTGGGAGCGTTTCACCCGGCTCGACGAGTGTGGCAACGTTCACTTCGCGCCGTCGAGCGCGCGCGACTACGATTGGGGCAATCCGCGGCCGGTTTGGGCGCGGGCCGATGCGTGGTACCAGTTTCCCGATCTGAGCGCGCCGGCCCGCCTGATGCGCTGCGCCGAATGGGGTGGCGGCGACATGCGCCTGCACCACCTCTGGTGGCTCGATCATTTGCCGCGCGTCGCTGGCGAAACCGATGGCGTTGCCAATAATTGGTGGCGCTACGTCTTGCAACCATGGATTGTGCCATGAACGGGCAGTGGCCGCTCGCCAAACTCTGGCGACAAGTCACCGGCTATTTTAGCAGTGGGCAGCGCACACTGATGCTCGCTGCGTATGCGATGATGAGCGTCGCGCTGGTGGAGTTTATCCTTTTTCATCGCCAGTTGCCGCCAGAACGGTTTTATCCGGTCGCGCTGCTCTTGAGCCTGTTACTGGCGCTCAATGCATTCTGGGAGCGTTTACAACGCCAGTGGGGCCAGCCGGTTGCCGACCGCGTCTATTTCACGGTTGGCGCGACGTTGTTTCTGGCGGCAAACTACCTTGGGCTTGATAGCGGTTGGACGTTTCTCCCCTTTTTACTCTTTGTGCTGGCCTCGCAAGCGGTTGTTGGGCTTGGCGTTTGGCGTGGCCTTGGCATTAGCCTCTTGCTCTACCTTGGTTGGAGCGGTGTGCTTTGGTTGCGCGGCGCGCCATGGGAGCAGTTGCTGGCGCAGTCCTCTTCAATCGTGCTGGGCTTGATCTTTACACTGGTTTTTTCAGTGGTGTTGGTGCGCCTAGCCGATCAGATGACGCGCGCCGAGCGGTTGGCCGCTGAGTTGCGCGCGGCCAATGCAGCGTTGGCGGCGGCGCGCGAGCGCGAAGTCGCGTTGGCGGCGGCTGAAGAACGGGTGCGGCTGGCGCGCGAGATCCATGATGGGTTAGGCCACCATCTCACTGCGCTGAACGTGCAGTTGCAAGCCGCAGCCCGCCTGCTCGACCGCGATCCAGAGCGGGCGGCGCAGGCGCTAGCCCTCTGCCGGGAAGAGGCGCAGGCGGCGTTGGCCGAAGTGCGGCAGAGCGTAGCTATGATGCGCACCAATCCGCTGGCCGGCCAGCCGTTGCCAGCCGTGATCGCCGGGCTGGTGCGCGATTTCGACCGGGTATCGCCATTGCAGGCTGGCTTTGTGCTTGAGGGTGAGGTGGGTGAAGTGACGCCGGCAGTGGCGATGACTCTGTATCGCGCAGCCCAAGAGGGTCTCACCAATGCCCAAAAGCATGCGCAGGCGACGGCTGTGACGGTGCGATTAATCGGCGCTGCCGATCAGGTGCGGCTCGAAGTGATCAACGACGGCCCGCCTGCGCCACCCGTCGCTGAAACCGGCTTTGGCCTCGCTGGTCTACGTGAACGGGCTGCCCGGTTAGGAGGAACCTTGCAGGCTGAACCGCTCCCGGCGGGCGGGTTTCGGTTAGCAGTGACGGTGCCGCGGGCCGTCGCAGAGGGAGTGCCGCATGATCCGCATTCTGTTGGTCGATGACCAGACGCTGGTGCGGCAGGGGATTCAGACCCTGCTCGATCTGGAAGAGGATTTGACGGTGGTGGGGGCGGCGGCCAATGGCCAACAGGCGTTGGCGTTGGTTGAACAATTGCAGCCTGATGTGGTCTTGATGGATGTGCGTATGCCGGTAATGGATGGTGTTGCCGCCACGCGCGAAATTACTCATCGCTGGCCGCATATTGGCGTCATTATTCTGACCACGTTCGATGATGATGAATACGTGATCGAGGGCTTAAAGGCCGGCGCGCGCGGCTATATGCTCAAAGATGCCGATAGCAGCGAAATTGTTGAAGCGGTGCGGGTTGTGGCGCGCGGCGAAGCGTTGATCCAGCCGAGCATCACCCGCAAGGTGCTAGCCGAATTTACCCGGCTGGCCGGCGCGCGCGCGCCAGTAGCGTCGCCATTGGCCGAACCGCTCACCGAGCGCGAGATGGATGTGCTGCGCGGGATTGCCGCCGGGCAATCGAACCGTGAGATCGCCGATCAGCTCTGCATCAGCGAGGGCACGGTCAAGAATCATGTCTCTAACCTGCTTGCCAAGCTAGCAGTGCGCGATCGCACGCAGGCGATCATCCGCGCCCGCGAGTTGGGCTTGATTGAATGATGCCTTCATATATCTAACGTCATCCCCTGCTTATGACCACAATCTATCCTTCGCCACTGGTGGCCGGTCGCGCCGGGTGCTATGCTTCAGACAGGTAATAGCACCAAGCGAAAGCGAGGCGAGCGATGGCAACCGAAACGACAATGACCGAAACACGCAACCGTTCGATGGTGGGGATGGTACTCATTGCATTCGGTATCATCTTGCTGTTGGGCTACGTGATCGATACCGGCCTGTTGGTGCTGCCGATGATGGCGTTGATCTTTGCGCTTGCCGGTATCCGTACCCACAATGCGGGCTGGTTTATACCGGCGGGCATTCTTGGCGGCATTGGGCTAGGCGCGGCGTTGATCGAAACGCTGCCGTTGGCCGAGCCGGTTAAGGGTGGTGTCTTCCTGCTCTCGTTTGCGGCTGGGTGGGCCACAATCCCGTTGCTCAGCGCGCTCTTCGCTGACGAACGGGTCTGGTGGCCGTTCATCCCCGGTGGCGTCATGGCAGTGATCGGCTCGCTCATTCTGATCGGCGAAGGCGGGTTTACGTTGCTCGATCTGATCTTCAATCGGGCCGGCTGGATCTGGCCGGTGGCGCTCATCGGGGTTGGCGTGATCTTGCTGCTGCGGCGGGAAGCTGAGTAGCAGTGTGGTTCCAATATCTGGTGGATTGGCTGGGGCTGCGGAACATACTCCGCAGCCCCTTTTCAGAGGGTTGCGAGGTGTCTATATGGCTTACGCTGCCCAATCTACCCCGCTGGGGCGCGCCAATGTTGCGCCACGGATCCAATCGCTTCGTTGGTCGCTGCTGCTGTCGCTTAGTTCGGGCATCTTGATGGGCCTAGCGCAACCGGCGCTGTTCGATGCCGGATGGTTGGCTTGGTTCGGCCTCGTGCCGGTATTGATCGCGCTCGCCGGCTGGCCGGCGCGGTTCCACCTCTGGATTGCGCTGCCGTGCGGCATGATCTGGTCGTTGGGCGCGCATATATGGTACCCGGCCATGTTCGGTTGGATAGGCGGAATGCTGCTCATCGTGGCCATTGGCTTGTTCTACGCGGCGTTGTTGCAAGCTGGCATCGCAATTGCCGGGCGGTTGCCGTCACCGCTTCACATCGTTGGCCTGCCGCTGGCGTGGGCGGCGCTCGAGTTCTTGCGAACCATCGTGCCAGTAGCCGGTGATTGGTGGTTGGAGTTGTTGGCGAAAACACAGTGGCGCTTTCCGCCGGCGTTGCAAATCGTAACGCTGACCGGCTTTCCCGGCTTGAGTTTCATGATAATGCTGGCTAACACGGCATTGGCAGCCATTTTGATCGCCGCTGCGCAGAAACGAGTCGCGTGGCCGGCAGTGATCGGGTTGGGCAGTGTTGCTCTGGCGCTGGGGTGGGGATGGTGGGTCATGGCGCCGCCGCCTGCCAATCTGGTGCGGGTGGGCGTGATCGTTGATCAGGCTAACCAGCTTGGGCCGGCCCAAGCTTCCATCCTTGAGCGTGATCTGGCCCTCACCCGGATGCTGGCGGCGCAGCGACCACAGCTTGTGGTGTGGCCAGAGAATGAGCTAGAGCATGTTGCCGATCCGGCGTTGCGCGCGTCGATCGGGCAACTGGCGCAGGAACTGAACGCCTTCGTGGTGGCCGATATGGTATGGCCAGCGCCCAATGGCCGTTACGACGCCGCTGTGTTATTTGGGCCAGACGGCACTGAGGTGGGTCGACAAGCCAAAATCTATGTGACCGGTGAAGAACGGGCGCAAGGATTTGTGGCCGGCCAGCGCCGCTTCCCAGTCTTTGCCACCCCGTTTGGCAACCTCGGCCTCGGTGTCTGCTACGATCGGCATACGCCAGACATCACCCGCCAACTGGCTCGCGCCGGCGCTCAAATAGTGGCGATGCCCGCCGACGATGACTTCGCCGCCAATCCATGGTTTCCGCGCGCGCACGCTGCCGATACTGTGTTGCGGGCAGTTGAACATCGAGTCGCGTTCGCTGTGGGCAATACCAGTGGGCTTGCGCTGGTTGTTGATCCGTATGGTCGCATCACGGCTGAAAGCGGGATCAATCAGACGGCGGCGCTAGTTGGCGAGACGTTTGTTGTGGCAGAGCGCACCCTGTACACCCTGCTTGGCGACTGGTTTGGGTGGCTAATGATAGGAAGCGTTGCCGTGGCAATGCTGCTACGGCGACCACGCGCCTCGTAAACGCGAGAGGTGAGTGATCCTGATGCTATGGCATCAGGATCACAACCGATCACGATCCTAGAAAATAATCTGATCAGCATTCACCTGCTCGAGGCTGCTCCACGGCGAGCGCACCTGCTCGGCGCGCAGTTGGCCACGCAAGTAGAGGACGAGCAGCATCACGCCGGCAATCGCGATCAAAGTGAGCGCGCTGAGGTAAACGGCAATGTAGCCATTAGCCGCCACGCCGCTCATGCGGCCAATAACGTCGCGGGCCAGACCGGCGGCGATAGTGCCCACGCCTTGAGCTAGCGCCTGCGTAATACCCCAGAGGGCGAGGAACAGACCGGCGTGAGCGCGGTCGCAGAGACCCATCACTAGCGAGAGTCCGCCCACGATCAGCATGCCGCGCCCCATACCGATCAGGGCCACGCCGCCGAGGAATTGCCCAACATGGTCGGGCGAATTCGACCAACTGATGGTAGCAAAGCCGGCAATGCCCAACAGTGAAGCGCCGCCGATCATGCGCAACGCCGGGTGGCCACGCCACAGCAACCAGCCGGTCAGCACAATTGCTGTCAACATCCCGCCGCCCCACACCGCCGTCAGCCGGGTGGTCTCGGCGACCGTCATGCCCAGCACCTGCCCGCCATACGGTTCGAGCAACACATCATGCACGGCGAAGCCGGTGGTTGCCAGCGCCAGCACAATAAACAGGTTGCGCAACGGGCGCTGCGCCGCCAGCATGCGCAACGAATCGCCGAGCGTCTCGCGCACGCGCACCGGCGTAAAATCAACTAGCTCACCGTTCGGCTTCAGCCGCTCTTGATCGAGCATCGACATAAAGGTGAGGAAGACAAACGCCAGCGCCGAACCTTGCATCACCTGTATCAGCCGGGTATGGCTATAATCGATCAACAGCTCGCCGATCAACAGTGAACCAACGATAGTGCCCAGCACCAACGCAACCCACAGCACACTCAACACCCGCCCCCGCTCCTCGGCTGGCGTTACATCACTCACAATCGCGAGATAGATTGTTTCGGCGATATTGACGCCTAGCCCGTAGGCAAAGAAGATCGCAAAACAAACGATCACTGCCAGCGGGAAGGGCAAATAGCCCTCGCCACTCAGCAGAATCAGCGAGAAGGGCGCAGTCGCCAGCCCGCCATAAGTCAGCATTGCCCCCAACACCAGATACGGCGTGCGCCAGCGGCCAGCGGCGCGATGTATGTCTGACTGATACCCAAAAATGGCGCGGGCCGGCGAAACGAAATAGTGTAATGCCAGCAAGGAACCAACCAAAAATGCAGCGATGCCTAACTCGTTGATCAACACCCGGTTAAGGGTGCCGGTCAGCGGCGCTAGCGACAGACCCATGCCGAATTGGAAGAGACTGAGACGAAACACGCGCAGCCACATTCGCAGGCGCGGGCGGGCTTCTAGCCAGTGTTGCACCTGACGAAACGGCCGCAGCAATGTATCTGCCATCGCCATCTTTTTGGCTCCTTGCACTAGAAGGTCGTTGTTGTGACATATTATAGCATGCGGTGACATGCGCTATAAACGAAGAAGGAGTAGCCTAGGGAGTGCGGCAGCGGGTTGGCCGCTACCGCAGTGCTGGTAAGGCCTGCGGCAGCAGCGTGAGGCGGGCGGCAGCTACGCTGCCGTACTCCACGTATAGGGACCGCCACCGCAGTGCTGGTAAGGCCCGTGGCAGCCGAGTTGCCGCCGAGTATCTCAACGGCATTCAGTTCGGTTCCGCTTCTTATCGCCGGAAGGCATGCTCGCTCTAGAAAATGAGTCCTCTCTCCCTCTTCACACTCCCTGTGGTATGATGGTAATCACAGCGCAGACCACTCTAGCGAGATGAAGCACTATGAGTCGAATTGCCGAAACCTTTGCCCGCCTCCGTTCTGAGGGACGGATCGCTTTAATGCCATATTTGACCATTGGTTTCCCCGAACGCGAGAGCGTCCTAGAGCTAGTGCCGGCCCTTGAAGCGGCGGGCGCTAGTTTGTTTGAGTTGGGTGTCCCTTTCTCCGATCCGTTGGCCGATGGCACAACGATTCAGCGCGCCACTCAGCGCGCGCTGGAAAATGGCGTGACCATGGCCGATTGTCTGGCGACTGTCGCCGAACTGCGGGCGCGCAAAGTGCGCGCGCCGCTGCTCTTGATGGGCTACTACAACCCGTTGTTACGCTATGGTCTTGAGCGGGCATGCGCTGATTTGGCCGCTGCCGGCGGTGATGGCTGGATCATTCCCGACTTGCCGCTCGAAGAGGCCGCTGATTTGCGCCAGCTTGCCGCTGCGCATCAACTTGATCTGATTATGTTCGTCGCCCCAACCACGCCGCCGGCGCGGGTGGCACAGATCGTTGCCCAAGCCAGCGGCTTTCTCTACATTGTCTCGCTAACCGGCGTGACCGGCGCGCGGCAGGCGCTGGCCAGCAATCTGGCCGATCTGATCGCCAGTGTGCGCCGGCAAACCGATCTGCCGTTGGTAGTTGGGTTTGGCATCAGCCAGCCGGCGCATGTGGCCGATGTAGCGCGGTTCGCCGATGGCGCGATCGTCGGCAGCGCCCTGATTGACCGGCTCGAACGGTTGCCGCCGGCAGAGCGAGTGACCGGCGCTGCTGCCTATGTTCGCGAATTGCTGAGCGCAGTTGCATGAGCCTACGCTAGAGAGGAGCAGAGCGATGGAGGCGCGAGCGTATGTGTTGATCGAGGCCGAGTCGGGCAAGATCGGTGAGGTGCTGGCCGCGCTGCGCGCGATCGATGGCCTGATTGCGGTCGATGCCGTCACTGGCCCCTACGATATTGTGGCGACGGTGCAGACACCTGATCCGCGCCAAATTGGCCGGCTGGTGATGAGCGAGATCCACGCGATTAGCGGCATTAAACGCACGATCACCTGTATGGTGATTGGGTGATAGGCGTTGGCAAGAGAGGAGATCGTCATGGCTGAACACGTGCTGGAGAAGGGGAAGGTCCATCATAAGTGGGACAACAGCCTGCCGCCGGCGATTGAAATCGCCCCCGGTGATGTTGTTCATTGCGAGACGGCTGAAGTGACCAATAATCAGGTGACTCCCGGTTGCGATGCGAGCGTCTTGCTGAATCTCGATTTTGCCCAGCTCTACCCGCTGGCCGGCCCCATCTTTGTCAAGGATGCCATGCCCGGCGACATTCTTGAGGTCGAGATTCTGCGCTTGCAACCGCTCGATTGGGGTTGGACGGGGATCATCCCCGGTCTCGGTTTGTTGGCGCAAGATTTCACTGCGCCTTATATTCGCCATTTCGATCTCAGCAATGGCCAGACTGCGCCGCTGCGCGATGATATTCACATTCCGTTGCAACCGTTTTGCGGCACGATGGGGGTGGCGCTCGATGAGCCGGGCGCGTTTGATGTGTTGCCAACTGGCAAGGGCGCTGGCAATATCGATACTCGCCACTTGAATGTGGGAGCCAAGCTGTATTTGCCGGTGTTTGTGCCCGGCGCGCTCTTCTCGGCGGGTGATTGTCACGCTGCGCAGGGCGACGGCGAGGTGTGTGTGACCGGCATCGAGTGCCCGATGCAGTTTTCGTTGCGCTTCAACGTGATCAAAGGGCGTTCGCTTAAGCCGTGGCGCTACCACTTCTACACCCCTCCCGGCCCAATCCAGCCCGCTTATGACGCGCGCGGCTACTACGTCACTACGGCGATCGGCCCCGACCTGATGGAGAACGCACGCAATGCTGTGCGCGATATGATCGAGTGGTTGGTTGATAACTATCGCCTAAGCCGTGAAGACGCTTACGTGCTGTGCAGTTTGGCCGGTGATTTGCGCATCAGCCAGATTGTCGATGCCCCCAACTGGTGTGTATCGTTCTATATGGCGCTGAGCGTCTTTCGTTAGCGCAAGGTAGCATCGCGATTGGTAATCAAGCGACGGCTCGCATGCCGTCGCTTGATCATGGCTACAGCCACCGGTGCAACCGGAGCGTGATGCCGAGCCACACACCGGCAAAGACGGCTATCCCGAAGACCCAACCTGACACTGCAAAAGCGCCGATACCGGAGAGCAGGGTGCCCACGGTGCAGCCAAGCGCGATGATGGCTCCCCAACCCATCAAGACACCGCCAGCCAGCGCTGCTACGCTCCCGCCGAGACGTGGGCGGGTAGGGCGGAAGCGTCCGGCCAGCAGCGCCGTGCCGAGCGCGCCAATCACCAGCCCGCCGATCAGCCAGCCGTTGGTGGTAATGGTTTGCACCACTTGGGTCGCGCAGCCGGCGAAGCTGTCGAGGCCGTTAAGCCGCGCAGGCAGCAGGCCAGCGTGGTACAGCGCAGTGCGGGAAAGGCTGCCGAGTTGGGAGGTGACGCCAAGCGGTTCAATCCGTAGATACGCGATAACACTGATGGCGCCGACAATGGCGCCGGTGACAAGCGGATTCCAGCGCCGCTCGAGCAGCACTGCTCTGAGGTATGCAGGCGTCATAGCGCGAGCTGGTTGTTCGCTAAGCGGCGCAACCCAGCGCAGCAGCGCAATGGCAATCACACCCAATACTACAAGGTGGACGATAAGCGAGCCGCCGTATCCTATCAGGTTTGGCAGCCAAATTACCGGCGCTTCGGCGATCATCGTCACATAGAACCAGTTCCACGCGCGAAAGCCAAGGCCAAAGCCGAGCAATGCGCCCCCTAACGCCGGCAGCGCGTAGCCCGATCCTTCCCCCAGCCGGTAGAGATGGCCGCTGATACAAGCGCCCGACAAGGCCATGCCAAGGCCGAAGACTAGCCCGGCCAGCGCCAGTGCCGGACTAACCGGGCCGATATGAGCGTCAGGTGCGAGCCGGCCACTGCTTGGGTTGGGCAAAAAGGCGCCAAACACGATCGCATAGCCGATCCCGCTGATGGCCAGTGCCATGAGAATGGCGTAAAACGGCCCGGCCTGCCGGTGCTCGATCAGATCGCGAAAGATACAGAAGAAGCAGAACCGACCACACTCGAACGCCATCCCCAACGCTCCGCCGATCAGCAGCGAGAGCGCCGCTGGCGCGCCGTGACCGGGAGTAGCTTGCACGAAATAGGCCCCAGCCAGTAGCGCAACCAAACTCAATGCGCCAAGGCCGGTATGAACCAGATTGATAGTTGGTGAAGGAGCAGCCCGATCGAGCGAGCTGCTCCGTGGCAGCGTATCGGTCATGGTCTACTTCACACCCCAGATAGTGCCGGCAGGATTGGCAATCGGCACGCCGACAGTGTTGCCATATTCCGTCCATGACCCGTCGTAAAGCGCCACTTGGTAGCCAAGAATCTCGCTCAAGACAAACCACGTATGGCTGGCGCGCTCGCCAATGCGGCAGTAGGTAATGATCGGCTTGCTGCCATCGATGCCGGCGTCAGCGTACAACTTGCGCAGCTCTTCAACGCTCTTGAAGGTGCCATCATCGTTGAGCGCCTTCTTCCACGGCACATTAATCGCGCCGGGGATATGGCCGGCTCGCACCGCTAATTCCTGAAAACCTTCCGGCGCAAAAATCTTGCCGCTAAACTCATCGGGCGAGCGAATATCGACCAGCACCTTGTCCGCTTCGCCGTATACCACCTTGAGCACATCAGGTAAGAAGGCGCGCAGCGAGCTATCTTGCCGGACAGTAAACGTGCCGGCAGGGTAGGATGGCGCGCGGGTGGAGAGTTCGCGCTGTTCGGCTTCCCATTTGCTGCGCCCGCCATCAAGTAGCCGCACATCGTTAGCCCCGTACTGGCGGAAGACCCACGCGCCCCACGCGGCAAACCAGTTGTAGTTATCGCCGTAGAGCACGATCGTTGTATCGTTGTTGATTCCCGCCGCGCGGGCCAGTTCTTGAAATCGTTCGGGCGCGATGATGTTGCGCGAGACCGTATCGACGAAATCGGTCGTCCAGACGAAATTAACAGCGCCGGGGATGTGGCCGCGCTCGTAGAGACCGGGCACGACACTGACCTCAATCACACGCACCTGCGGGTTGTTGAGGTTGGCCGCTAGCCAGTCGGTGCTCACGACGACTTGATCAAATGGGCGCGGCTCGCGGGGAGCATTTGTGGTTGAAGCGGGAGCGCTGTTCGTCGTTGCCGGCTGGGCTGCCAGTTGGGTAGCGTTCGTTTGCGGGCGGGCAAAAGCAATCACTGCCACAATGGCGAGTGTTGCCAGCGCGCCGGCAAGGGCCGCGCCAGCAAGGCGCAAAGTCGAGCTATTCACGATCTTCCTCACTTTCTCTCACAGCGGTTGTTGCGCTGCACCGGTGCGAGTCGGAGTATAGCGAAGGTTGTTGAGTTTGTCAATATACTTGATCAAGAATTCAAGAATCTTTCCGGTCAAAGTTGACGGTGGCCGGTCTTGCAGGTACTATGTTGGCGTAGAGAGTGCGCCGCTCAGGCGTTTGGGGGCCGCGTCTCATTGCGCGCCACGCTGACTATGTGGCGAGGCAATCTTCGGCGGCGCAGTTTCATTACTCGCTTTCTGCTCGATCGAGCGACTTGTGTGCTCTTGCTGTGGCGTAGGGTGCAAGTATTGCGCTTGGCAAAACTTACAAAGCAATTGATAACTCACTCGCTATGGATCCATCACCTGCTCGTCGCGTGCGTTGGGCAATGCGTGGCGCATTGATACTGGCCTTGCTGGCGGTAGTATTAGGTGGTCTGTTCACTGCCATTATCGGATTGTTTACCGGCCAATTGACTACCAGTGCCGGTTTGGGGGAATGGCTGCGTGTGCTGGTGCCTGCTATGT
>JANWYE010000112.1 GCA_025057175.1 Chloroflexus sp.
AGCTGCAAAGCCTGTATCTGAGCGGAGATCATTTGATCAAGAAAAGACCACACCGCAACCAGCAAAGCAGCTAAGCTACTGGCTTGCAAAAAGCGCAAGAGATGAA
This sequence comes from Chloroflexus sp., assembly GCA_025057175.1. Lineage (GTDB taxonomy): Bacteria > Chloroflexota > Chloroflexia > Chloroflexales > Chloroflexaceae > Chloroflexus. Next base: position 107 of record JANWYE010000112.1, read on the forward strand.
CCGAGAGCACCGATGCCTCGTTGACCGGCCCCAACACAACCATCATGATAAGCACTACGATACAGGAAGTTAGCGCGCCAATCGTAAACGCGCGCCGGCCGGTCAAACCGGCTAGCAAGATAACCACTGCAAGAAACGGCGCAACAGCTAGGCGCAGTTCAGGCAGCCAGATCGCGATCAAAAGTTCACAAACGATGATTGACAACCCAAATGGAACCATCGTTTGCCAGAACTGATAGTTTTGGGCAAGTAACCAAAGTGTAAGGAGACAACCGGTCCCCGATGCGAGCGCAACACCAGCCACAATGCCGGCAAAGACATTCTGGGTTAGCAAGAAGACTACGGTCGTGATCAAAATGGCAGCAACATCAAAGATGCCAGTCCAGATTGCAATTGAGCGCAGAATACGGCGATAGGTCTGTTCTAGGGTGGTAGGAAGAGAGTGCATATAGCTTCCTCGCGGGTGAGAAAGAAAAATTGATCCATCTCAATCGCGCTGCCATACGGTCGTACTCTAACAGTATCATTGCTTCAAGCCTATGACAAGATACTCATGAATGAATATTAGTGATACGTTTAGGTTGCTATTTACGATCCATCGACTCTTCTCTCGAAATGCACATGGTCGCTCAGATTTATAATCTTGGCATAACGATACCGAACACGACCCCAGCCGCTCGATGAGGAACAAGCTGCAACCAGCTACATTGCACGACTTTGATATTAAACAACTCTGCTGGAAATAGGCGCGATCAACCAATCCCATCCTGCTCGGCTTGGATTTGCTTGGTTGCGGCTGATTACAGTAGTGGCATCTGCCTTGGTAGCCGGCTCATGGCGCCAATATGGCACCATTGCGAATTGCTACGGTTTCTTACCGCCGATCACGTCTCGTATATGCTCTATACCTACTGGTACTGCTTCTTGCTATCGGCAATCGTGGCGCCGTAGCTGTTCATCACTGCCAGCGCCATCTCTACAACATCAAGCTTTGGCACTGCGTTTTGCCCATTGTAGAGATGAGCGGGTATGGACGGGTCTTCACAGTGCCGATTGATGCCGAACTCGAAACTACAACGGTGGCGCTGATCGAATAGTGGTGATTTTGCGTGGAAGCAAAGCCCAGATTACGGCCCAACGGATCGTCGGTCTGCCCGATTTGATCGCCGAAGTGGTATCACTAGGAACTGCTAACTACGACCAGCGCAAGAAGCGCGATCGATACGTGGCAGGTGGGTGTAAGGATTGGATTGCCGCCCCAACCACCGAATGGCAGGACTGTTGACGCAGGAAGTGAGCAGTTACCACGACGGGCATATCTATCGCGGGCAAGGATTACCCTTGGCGTTGTGCTGCCTGTATGGCATGAGCATTTGTTTGGCAACACAGCGGCGGGGTAGAAGCAATTGCAGCGCAGTGCTCCTACCCCACCGTGGCCCTTCGTTAGAACCGGCTCCACAAATACTGGTTCGTCACTTCGTGGTGGAACTGCACTTCGGCACGCTTGATGAGGGTGCCGAGCTTGCGCGGGCAGCGGTCGGCCACCGTCGTCTTTAGATCGGCGAAGCGCGTTTGCACATCTTCACCCAGAATCTGGGCGATGAAGGCGCTCTGGCGGAAGTTGGCAATCGCATCGTAGATGTTATCGGGCAAGGTCGCGGTACCATTGCGCACATCGGTGGTGGGCAGCGGCCCTTCGAGACCGGTGCGGAGCAGCGCATAGATCGCTAGGTAAGGGTTAGCGTCAGGCGCAATCGAGCGCACTTCAATGCGGGCCGAGCGAGCATTGCCGATGGGGATGCGAATCATCGAGCCGCGGTCGGTCGGCGATGCCTTGATCTGGTTAGGCGCCTCGAAGTGGGGGTCGAGCCGGCGATAGGCATTCACGCTTGAGTTCAAGATCAGGCAGAGATCTTGCCCGTTGTTGAGAATGCGGTCAATGAAGCTCCACGCCAATTCCGACAGCCGTTCGGGGCCGTTGGCATCGTAGAAGAGGTTGACCCCCTGCCGCGCCAGCGAGATGTTGGTGTGCATGCCATTGCCATTCACGCCGGTGACCGGTTTAGGCAGGAAACTGGCAGTCATATCGAGTTTGCTGGCTACCTGCCGGCAGATCAACTTGTAGAGCAAAATCTGGTCGGCAGCGATGGTCGCCTCGGTGTAGCTATAGTTCATCTCAAACTGCGAAGGCGCGACTTCGGGATGATCTTTCTCATTCTCGAAACCCATCGCTCGCTGCGCTTCGGCAGCCATATCGATAAACTGGCGCAGCGGATCACCCGGCAGCGAGTGGTAGTAGCCGCCAGTGCTGACCATCGTGAACTCACCTGTCTCGCGGAAGCGCTGCTCGGCGTTGCGCCCTTGGAACAGAAATCCCTCGATCTCGGTGGCGACATTGCAGGTAATGCCCTCGCGCTGGTACAACTCATTCACATACCGGTGCAACCGCCCGCGCATGTCGGCCTCATACGGCGAACCGTCTTGGTTGAGCACGTAACCGAAGACCAGCACCTTGCCGGGGCCGAAAATATCAGCCGGCAGCCAGTAAAAAGCCGACCAATCAATGGCAAGGCGCAGGTCTGACTCGGCCTGCACCGTGAAGCCGCGCACCGAGGATCCGTCGAAGGTCAGGTTGTCGGCAGACGAGAGGAGAAATTTTTTGTCGTAATCAAGCATGTGCAGACGACCTTCGAGGTCGGTAAAGCAGACCGTCACCGCCTTGATCCGGCGCTCGTCGGTGAGATAGCGCATGCGCTCTTCGCGCATCACATCTGGCGAGACGCGCGCCAACCGCTGGCGCTTGACACTCAGGTTCAGCTCTTCCAATTGCTCGTAGGGGATTTCGAGGAAGTCGCGCAACTCGGTCATGGTCAGGTTCCTTTGTGCTACACCGCGAAGAATAGTTGAAGCGTATTATACCCTGAAGCGCAACAGCCGCCGTCAGCCGGCGGCTGTCGATCTACCCCCTGTTGAGAGCGAGCTATGCCGGCGGGCGAATCTCGCGAATCTGCCAGCCGAGCGTAGTAAACGCCACGATCACGTCTAACCGGACGGCGTGATGATGGCACGATAGGCGGAGCGGAATGGCAATCTGCATGCCTAGCATAGGCCAGTCGGGGGCACGGTATGGGCCAAGCGCAATAGTGGGCGGATGATGAACTTGATGCCATGCCGCGATTAACCAGTTGAGCGAAGCAGGGCGATCCATCTGCGCGGCGAAGGAGGCCAGCTCCGGTGGATCGTTGCGTTCCACTGCGGCAATCACGTCGCGAATAATGGCAGTGGGCAAGCGATAGGATTGGGTTAGCGCCGCTAGACGAGACCATATCTGGGCTTGCTCAACTGGTGGCAGGATGGTGAGGAAACCGAGGATGCATAGTAAGCATCCGAACTTGAGAAATCTCATGGCGCACCATATCTTCCTAGGGCCGGCAGGCGCGGGTGATAGACTGGATTAAGCTGAAAGGAAACGCAATAGCACAGCAATTATCTGGCAGCGCCTGCCGGCAGTGTTCCTACTTCAACGTGCGCAGGTACGCCATCAGATCAGCCATCTCTTGATCGGTCAGGTTGTGAGACGGCATATAGCCGATGCGACCGGTGCCACCGGTACGAATCCACTCGGCAACATTCGCTTCGCTGCGCTCCTTGCCATTCGGCAACATCCCATTGTAGTCAACGCCGTTTGGCAAGACTGGCCCCTTGGCGCTGAAGAGACCGGCCAGCCCCGGCCCTACTAACATCTCCTTCGAGGTCGTGTGGCAGGCAGCGCAAGGGCCAAACAGGTCTTTGCCGCGTTTAGGATCGCCTTTCGATGAGATCGAGGTATCGGTCAAGGCGGCAGGCAAGGCTTCCGCCGGCTGATTAGACGCACTCCGATCGCTGCCACCGCCGCAAGCCGGCAACAGCGCAAACAACAACAAGACAAACAGCCACGCAACAGTGCGATTCATACGCTCCTCCTTGGGCAAGCATACATACACTCAGGCTGCATCTAACGATGCAGCTTCGGCGACCAACCCAAATTGTTACCGGTGGTTACACGCGAGGGATCCCAAAGTGGAGACGCGCGGCGGCGGGGTGGGTGGCGGCAGCGCCAGCGAGAGTGGCCAAACTGGGTGGAGCAAGGTCAAGAGCAGCAGCAACGGCACCACGAGCAGGGCCGCAATGTAGAGCGGCGGCAACGCCTCGTAGACGGCGCGCGGCTGGGTGGCAGTTAGGGGTGTCGCCTCTTGTGCGATCGCGCCATCGCGATGCAGATCGCACAAGAAGAAATTGGGCGTAGCGCGTTCGATCATCCATTGCTGGATCAGGCAATGCAGCACGCAACTGAGCGGGCTGAGCACACCCAACTCTAGTGCGACGAGGATTGCCAACCCGCGCACTCCCCATAGCCACAGGGTATGCAATTGCCGGGGTGACCGGCGGAAGAGAAAGCTTGTGCCGTTTTTCACGGCTTCATCGTAGCGTTGGGCAAGAAAGCTGTCAAGGGGGAGACAAAGGATAAGTCGTAGTTTGCGAGTTGATCTTCAGCAACCGGGTTGCAATTGATCAACGCAGCGGATGTTGCGCTCACCCCCTCTCCCCTCGCCCGCCGCGAGGAGGGTGGCAGGCCGGCACCGAAGAGAACACCGAGGGCGCAAAGGATAAAGTTTATTCCCATCCTCTGCGCCCTCAGCGGACTTAGCGTCTTTGCGTTATGGCTCTCTGCGCCTTTACTCGCTCTGGACCTTGATGTTGGCCGGCCTTTCCCGTAGGTAGGCGAAAAGCTACAGCGCAACGGTTGCCCTCGCTAGTGGGCTGATTCTTGCGCCAACGTCGCCCGCGGATACGTCGCCGGATCGGGCGTAACGGTTGGTTCGGGAGCAGGGCCGGTGTCAGTCCAGCCTTGACTCTCAAGAGTCATCGGCACTTCAGCGATGACCATATCATGGTTACACACAATCTGGCACGACAAGCGATAGCGGCCCAACAAGCCGCGCTCGTTGAGCTTGGCATACTCGGCGGCGGTCATTTCATCAGGTTCGCCTTCAGCAAACGCCACCCGGCAAGTGGTACAGCGAGCGTAGCCGCCACAACGATGGCCAATTGCAATGCCAGCCTGTTCGATCGCCAACACTAGACGAGTACCGGGTTCGACTGTAATTGAACGGTCGCCAATCGTAACCGTGGGCATGCTTCCTCCGTAATAACCAATAAGAATAGTAGTATATATTCAAACTACCATCAGTTTGGACGGACGTCAACCGAGGAGGAATATCGTTAGGCACGCAAGGGCAATCACGCATCTCGCCTAGCGAATCTGTTGCCACAAGAGGTTAATATAAGCGAGCACTTCTGCGGCGGTGCTGTCGTGGAACGGATCGACGATTTGATCGTCTGGATGTTGGGCAAGAATGGCGGCGGCTTGGCGCAGAGCGCGGCGGGCCGCATCGGGCTGGCTCTGCCGCGCAAAGATGCTGGCCATCCCAATCAAACCTAGCACAAAGTGCGGGTCAAGGTAGACGCTGCGGCGATAATCGGCCAACGCCTCATCGAGATGGCCGTGGTGTTCGGCGATCTGGCCTTGCAGATAGTAAGCTGGCGCAAAGAGCGGATATGCTTTCAGCAGCGCCTGCACCTGCATGCGGGCGGCAGACCAATCACCGTGATCGGCGGCAGCGCGGGCCTGCTGCAACCATGCTTCGGGTGATGGCGTTAGTTGCGTTGGCTGCGCCACGATTTGGGGCGGCGCTGGTAACGGGGGAGAAACAAGCTTAGGTGACGGCGGCGAAACGGCGGTGGCCGGAATAAACGGCGGCGCGTGCAATGGCTTGCGATAGAGCACGGTGCCGGGGGCATTGTGGGTTTCAAACTGGCGATAAAACTCGATATTCGGTTCGGCATGCCCAACTACTAACCAACCACCGGGGGTAAGCGCGTCATACAGGCGTTGGACAATCTGTTGCGTCGTTGCTTCATCGAAATAGATCAGCACATTGCGGCAGAAGATGATGTCGAAAGCGATAATACCCAACTGCGGCGAAGGGTAGCTCGGCTCAACGAGGTTGAGGTGAGCAAACACCACATCGCGCTTAATCTCATCACGCAAGCGCCAGCGCCCACCTTCTGGGATGAAGTAGCGATCGCGCACGTGCTCTGGCGTTTCGCGAAACGACCAACTACCGTAGACCGCCTCGCGGGCGCGTTCGAGAAAGCGATGGTTAATATCGGTAGCCAAAATGCTCATTTGCCACGGCGGATCGACCGGCAGCGTCTCGCGCAGCGTGATCGCCAGCGAATACGGCTCCTCGCCAGTCGCGCAACCGGCGCTCCAGAGCCGTAGGTAGCGCACCATTGCGCGCCGTTGGATCAGATCGGGCAAGATGATCTCGCGCAGAGCGGCAAATTGGGCAGCATTGCGAAAGAAGTAGGTCTCGCCGATGGTCAGTTCAGCGATCACATCATTCCAAGCCGCCGGCGATCGCTCGATCAACGCCAGCAACTGATGCAGATCAGCCACGCCAAGCTGTTGCGCCGCCCGTTGCAAGCCATACGCTAAATCGGCCCGGCGCTGTGGCGGGTAATGCAGCCCAGCTCGCTCGCGCACGAGCGCAGCGAATCGTTGGTAGAGATCATCACTCAGCATAGTTCGTCCTTGGCTTGAGCCGGCGCGGTCAGGGCCGCAATAGCGAGGCCCAGCCGTTCGAGGGGCAACTCATGGCGCACCGCACCCAACGCTTTCGCCGCTTTGGGCATACCGTAGACGACGCACGAAGCCTCATCTTGACCAAACGTGATGCCGCCAGCAGCAGCCAATTCCGCCAACCCGCGCGCGCCATCTTCACCCATGCCGGTCATAATTACACCGATGGCGCGCGGGCCGTAATGGCGCGCAACGCTGGCAAACAGATAATCGCCGCTCGGACAATAACGATCGGTATCGCTGATCGGCAGCACGCCAACGCTGCCGGTTTGGCTGATGACCACGTGCAGATTGTCATCCGGCAGATACACGTGACCGGGTGTGAGCGGCAGCTCGCCATTGACGAGATGCACCGGCTGCGGGACAACGCTAGCCAGCCAGCCAGCCAGCGCCTGCGCAAAACCCACCGCCACGTGCTGCGCGATCACGATTGGCGCCGGAAAGCGCGGGCCAAGGTCAGAGAGCAAAGTTTGCAACGCGGCTGGGCCGCCGGTCGAGGACGCAATCGCCACCAGATCAACGTTTGCGCCTGCGCTGCGCGGCAGCCGCACCGGCGTGACGCGCGGAGGATGGCGCGTCACCACCTTCACCCCAGCCATCAGGCGCAAGGTGCGGATGAAATGCTCACGATCGGTTGCGCTCGCTGGATCACCCGGCCCAGCCGGTTTGCGCACCACCGCTAACGCGCCGGCGGCCAGCGCCGCCATTGCCCGCTGTTCAGCATTGCCGGCGCTCGCGCTGAACAACACGATTGGCGTCGGCTGATGCTGCATAATCTGGCGTGTCGCCTCGTAACCATCGAACACCGGTAAATGAATATCCATCGCCACAATGTTCGGACGGAGGCGGATCGTCGATTGCACCGCTTCCTGACCGGTTGTTGCCGTGCCCACCACGATCAGATCTGGCGTCGCTTCCAGATACGAGCGCAACAACTGCAACTGGCTAGGCGAATCTTCAACCAGCAAGACGCGAATCGGCGTTGAAAATGGCTTCATAGCGCTCCTAGGCAACAAGGTCAGGGGTGGCAGCCACCTGCGCGTGCGTCACGAGAGTCTCAGGGTCAAGCACTGGTATGATACCATCATCAGTGCGAAGCGAGGCTGCCAGTACCCGGCTGCCGAGCGCCAACGGAATGATGCCAGCAGGATGCGCCTGATACACGCCATACACCTCGTCAACCAACAAACCTAACTGCGGTTGGTCAACCGCAACACCGAGAATCATCACCATACTGTTGAGGTGGATATGCAGCGGCTGATCGAGCAAGACATGCCCAATCAGCACCGGGATCAACCGGCCATGGAAATCGAGCAGACCGGCAATAACCGGCGGCGCGCCGGCGATCGGCGTCAAAGCCGGCAACCGCACTACTTGCTGCACCGCGCGCAGCGGAAGAGCAAAACGTTGGCTGCCGGCGCGGAAGATGACAAAGGTGTGTTGCGGCATAGACTACCCCGCTCGGATCTTCATTGCTAAATGGCAACCTATCGGCGAGTGTTGCACCTTCACTTCATCAACCAAGCTATATGCTGTTTGCACAGCAGCTTGGCGCGCTACCCGCTGATAGGCCTCAGCTTCGGTATCGCACTCGATCACCAGCGCATGGCGCGCATCGCTATCATCGCAGTGGATCGTAACCGTGCTGCTGCTGAATTGATGGATCAATGCGCGCACAACCTCACTCACCGCCGCAGTAATCCGGGCCTGCTGCGATGGCGCCATCGCCATTGCTCGCGCGCATTGACGCAACATCTGGCGAAGTAAGATGAGATCAGCGTCGCTGCTGACCGTGATCTGTTGTGTTTGGACGTGGTTCATAGCATATCTCAGAGCAGGCGCGCGATGGTCGCCAGCAGCGCCTGTTGGTCAAAGGCGCGCTTAACGATGTACGCATCGGCTCCCGCTGCTAAACCGCGCTCTCGGTCGGTTGGGCTGTCGAGTGACGTGACCAACACCACCGGCAGATGGCGGAGTTGCGGATCCGAACGTATGCGCTCAGTCAATTCAAAGCCATTGAGCCGCGGCATATCAACATCACTTAACACCAATTGGCAGCCACCGTTGGCCTGTGCTGCGCGCAACTGATCAAGCGCTTCTTGGCCATTGGTCGCCAGCAACACACGATAGCCGGCTGCTTCAAGAATATTCTTTTCCAAGGTGCGAGTTGTGATCGAGTCGTCAACGACAAGGATGGCCGGCGCTTGCGGCGGAGTAGCCGTGCGGTCGGGCAAGGCCACCGTATGGCGAGCTGTGATAGCGGCCCGGATCATATCAACCGGATCAAGGATCGGCGCGACGCTGCCATCGGCGAGGATTGCCGCGCCACTCACGAACTGCACCCGTTGCAATGGCGCCGGCAGACGATGAACCACCAATTCTAACTCTTCGCTAATCGCGTCAACGAGGCAAGCGATTTGACGCTCGTTCACACCGAGGATGAGTACTGGCTTAGGTTCAGCTAGATCAACGGCGCTCTCATTGCTCATCCCCAAGACATGGCCCAGTGGAATAAGCGACAAGGGACGTCCTTCCACCAGTAACACCGCTCGCCCTTCCAACATCCGCACTCGCTCGCGATCGGCCAGCATAATTCGTTGCAGGCTATCCAGCGGGATCGCGAACGTTTGGCCGGCCACGTGAATCAGCAATCCATGGGAACGTTGCAGGGTCAGCGGCAAACTGAGGGTAAAGGTAGTGCCTCGGCCAAGCGCCGTCTCAACCCGGATCTGCCCACCCATGCGTTCAACATTCGCGCGCACTACATCAAGCCCCACGCCGCGCCCAGAGAGTACGCTGACACTACTCTTGGTCGAAAAGCCGGGCACGAAGATCAGGTCGAGCAACGTCGTTTGATCAACCGTCTCTTGTTCGCGCGATAACAACCCAACGGCAATCGCCTGCTGGCGCACCCGCTCCAAATCAATGCCAGCGCCATCATCACTTAGTGACAGCACTAGCCGATCGCCAGTCGTTGTGGCCACGAGCTTAATCAGACCGGTGGGAGACTTGCCCTGCGCTTGCCGCGCGTCAGGCGATTCGATGCCATGATCAACCGCGTTGCGCAGTAGGTGCAAACACATATCACGCACTTGTTCGAGCACTTGGCGATCGGCTTCAGCGCCGCCATCATCGATCACAAATTCGACTTCTTTTCCAGCGCTGCGGGCCAATTCCCGCACATGCAACCGCAACGGGCCGACAATCCCGCTGAGTGGCGCCATGCGGGTCTGTTGGACGTGAGCCTGCAAGCGGGCACTAATCGCGCTAAGACGATCATGGTCTTCGCGGGCACGCGCCGTAATCTGGCCGATCGACGTGCCGAGCGCGTCGATCACTTCATTGGCCAGCATGAGCGCCGTCGCCAGCGCCTGCGCATCATCGCCATCAGGCTGGCCGTGAGGTTGGGATGCCACCCGGCGCTGCGCGCGCCGCGCTAGTGGCGCGGCGCGCCGCCACGCGCGCCGCCAGCGCTCGAAATGCGGCGTAAGGCCTTGCAAATCACGAGCTAGTTGTCGCGAACGCAACGTGCTGGTGAGCAACTCACCCACTTCGTGCAGCAAATGATCGAGCACGCTGACATCCACCCTCACGCTGGTTTCAGCCGGCGTCGCTATAGTAGGAGTGACGCGAGCGGTCGCCGTTGGCGCCGGTTCAGGCGGGGCCGGCGTATCAGCCTGCGCAATTGCCGCTAACTGCGCTAGCAACTCGTTCAACGCCGCTTCGTCAGCGACCGCACCGGGCACCGCTTGATCCATCAACGCCCCGATCAGATCGAGCGCGTGGTAAATAACATCGCATACCTCAGCAGTCAAGGCCAAGCGTTGCTGGCGCAGCGCCGCAAACACATGCTCGATCTGATGGGCAATCTGCTCAACCGAGCGCACACCGGCAGCGCGCGCGCCACCTTTAAGGCTATGCGCAGCCCGGAACAGGCGGTCGATCTGCTCACGTTGCAGCAGCTGTTCCGGCGCGCGCTCAAGTTCGAGCAAAATATCGACAATGGTCTGGCGGTGCTCAGCCTGCTCGGCGCGAAAGACGGCCAGCACCTGCGCTTGAATATCGTCATTCGAGAGCATAGCCACCTCGCGCTACAACCGGTATACGGCCACGGTCTGTTGCAACTTCTGCGCCAGCGTATGCAGGTCTTGGGCTGCGCGCTCGGCTTGGCGGGTCGAAGCCAGCGCCTGCGCTGTCGCCTGTTGGATATTGCTCATCGCCTGCCCGATTTGCTCCATGCCAACCATCTGCTGCTGAGCGGCGGCAGCCATCTGAATATTGGCTTGGGCGCCAGTTTCGACTTCGCTAGCGATGCGGTGGATAATCTGGCCGGCCTGCGCCGCCAACTTCACGCCCTGCTCCACCCCCTTGGCCCCCTCCTCTGTCACCATCACCGCCGCATTCGTCGCCTTCTGAATCTCGGCCAAAATATCGCGCACCTGCTGCGCTGCCGACTTCGAGCGCTCGGCCAACTCACGCACGTGCTGAGCCACCACCGCAAAGCTCTTGCCCTGCTCGCCGGCGCGCGCAGCCTCAATCGCCGCATTCAGCGCCAACAAATTGCTCTGGTCGGCCAATTCACTGACCGTGGTCATAATCACGCCGATAGCCTGTGTCTGCTCGGCCAGCCCCAAAATCGTCTGGGCAATTGTCTCAACGCGGGCGCGGATCTGGTTCATGCCGGAGATCGTATCTTCAACCGCTTGCGCTCCTTGGCGGGCAATCTCCAGCGCATTCTGGCTATCTTGGGCGACTTGCGAGGCCTGCTTGGCAGTCTGGACCGAAATCGCCTTAACCTCATCAATCGTAGTCGCAGTCTGGGTCAGCGCCGCCGACTGCTCGGCTGCCGAGGAAGCTTGTTGAGTGGTAGCGGCCAGAATCTCAGCAGCGGCAGTCGCAATGTCGGCATTCGCATGTTGCACTTGGCTGGCAATCGCGCGCAACCCTTCAACCATCGTATTAAGTTGCTGACCGAGAATGGCCAGATCGTCATTATTGCCGGCCACCGGCAAACGCACCGTTAGATTGCCGCGGGCGACCTCAGTGGCAAAAGCGCCATATTCACGCACCACCTGTTCAAGGTACTCCTTAGCGACCTTGGTTGCGCTCGCGGCGCGCAGCTCCTCATTGGCGCGGCGCTGCTCATCGAGTTGCTGGCGAATCGTATTGGCCATCTGCTGGAAAGCGTTCGCCAACCGGCCCACCTCGTCTTGACCATCGGGCAAGGTGTAGTGTTCGTTAATCTTGCCGCTGGCCATTTGCGTAGCGGCGTTTGTCACCATCCCGAGCCGCCGGTCAATACTCCCGGCGATGAAGAAGGTCAACAATGTACCGAGCACAATCGCGGCGAAGGTGCCGCCAAGTAATGTTATTTGCAAATTGTTGAGCGCCTCTTCCGAAGCAGCGACAACCTGATTCAGTGATTGATACTCAGAATCGATCAACTGATTCATCAGCTCGCTCATGCGCGCGAAGCGATTGTAACCGGCGCGGCTAGCCACGATCTGAAAGACTTGATCGAGCGAAGCTTCCTTTCGATTGACTGCGTAGCGCAAATCGATCAGGGGCTGAATAA
>JANWYE010000113.1 GCA_025057175.1 Chloroflexus sp.
GGTCACACCACACCCCCCCTCTCCCCTGGTGGGAGAGGGGGCTGGGGGTGAGGGGGTTTAAGCCGACGGCGTTGTACCTTCCGCTGTATCCCGTCGTTGCGCGTCGATGATCGTGATCTCAGGCGCAGGCCGGTTGGGGGCCGGCAACACTGCCGGCTCGCGACGGCGGCGCACAAGGGTTGTGTTCGATCGCGCCAGCGCAGCGGCAAAGCCGAAGGCCGGTCGCTCAGGCTTTTCGTTGGGCGGCAAATAGGGATGCTCAGCTTCAACCCGGCTCAAAATCTCTTTCACGTCGATGTCGGTCAGCTCGCTGCGCAAGATCAACGCCTCAGCAATGGCGATCACCGCCATCCGGTTCTGCTCAAGCATCTGCTTGACGATCCGGTATTGCTCCTGCAAGATTGCCTCGACGCGCGGCTTGACGTCCGGGGCCGACAAGCCTTGCATCCCGAAGAGCAGATATGAGAAGAAGCTATTATCCATGCCATACGCGCCGACCATCATCGCCGCGATGCCGGTTGCGTTCTGTAAATCACTGGTAACACCGCTCATCTGCGTGCCGAGGAACAGCTCTTCGGCGGCGCGGCTAGCCAATGCGATCTTGATCCGGTCGAGCAGCTCTTCACGGGTGCGGGTGTGAATCTCCTCTTCCGGCTTCCACGCCGCAAAGCCGAGCGCATTGCCATGCCGCACGATCGTTACCTTGGTTAGGCGCTCTTTCTTGAGCAGCTTAACTGCGGCGTAGGCATGGCCGGCTTCGTGGTAAGCGATCCGCCGCCGCTCTTCGTACGACATGCTGCGGATCGGCTGTTTAAGACCCCATTCGTGAATCTCGCGCGCCTGCGTGAAGTCCCAGTAGTTGATCGCGGCGCGTCCATCGAAGTGAGCGTGGATGGTGGCTTCGTTAATAACGTACTTGATCGCAACAGGCGTGTAACCGATGGTATCGGCCACCATCCGATCAATCGGCATTGGCTCGTGCTTGACCTTGCTCAAGTAATATTCGATCACCTCGCGACGGCCATCGGCGTCGGGCGGTTCGACTGCGATCTTGCGATCGAAGCGACCGGGGCGCAACAGGGCGGCATCGAGGGTTTCGGCAAGATTGGTGGCAGCCATAGTCAGCACTGGCGGCATCTCGGCCTTACCACGGCGCAGCCCAACGAGGCGCAACAGTTTACCCCACCACGTCTGCTCCTGTGGTGGCGGGTCCATTTGCAGCAACAATTCGTTGAGCAAGCTGCTGCCGCCACCCATCATGCCGCCAACACCCATCACCACATTCTCGCGGTTGTTCATTCCCGCGCCGGCAGCGCCAGTGCCCATCAAGTTCGAGCTGCGCGCCATACCGATCGCGTCAATCTCATCGATGAAGAGGATGCAGGCTCCGTACTCGCGGGCAAGGCGGCGAGCCTTACGGTATAGATTCATCACTTTAATGTTGCCCATCCCCATCCACGCCGACAGTAGCGATGGCGCGCTGAGGTAGCCAAACGGCACGCCTGCTTCAGTCGAGATCGCCTGCGCAAGATAGCTCTTGCCGGTGCCGGGGGGGCCGATCAGCAAAATGCCGCGGGTGACTTCGCCACCCATCTGCTTGAACTCTTTTGCTCCCTTGAGCAGCGTCACTACCCGGCGCGCAGCTTCCAATACCTCCGGGTTGCCGCGATAGTCCTTGAAACTGACGCCAGTTTCGCCCGGTTTGACCCAGTAGATGCGGGTGCGGGCCATGAAGAAGTACATCAGCCAGAATTGGAAGCCGATGAAGAAGAAGAGATAGACGGCAACCGGAATGATCTGGAGGATGAGATCACCGATTTCGCCGGTAATAATGATGTTGAAAATGCCGGGGAGTAAGTTTGCAGCCAACCAAATCCCAATACCGAGAAAGAGCATGAAGCGCAAGAATCGAAAGAGTTTCCAATTCCAGCGCTCAAAGAGTTTAGCAATCTTCTTCTCCAGCTCCTGCTCGCGATTGGTAGCGGTCGAATCAGGGTTTGGGCGGTAAGGCTCTATTGCCATGCGCGACTCCCATTCCAAGGTTGATGTGACGGCTGTGCGCTGCTGCGCTGACGATTCGGGCGGGGAGAGATACCGCGTGCTATCGTTAGTTACGATGCTGTTATATGAAGTATACCGATGGTAAGATGAGCGGTCAAGGCAAGAAGATGAGAAAGCTCTCATAAATACATATTGTGCATCATGAAGTGTGTGGTGGTGGCGAGTTCACACAAGTGGTGCTGCGCCGGTTATCATGCGCGGCAGAGCACTTTCCCCGCCAATAAGGAGCGTTTATTCTCTGGTAGCGCTGAGCAACAACCGATGAATGGCTTCACGCTCATGAGAAACATCCTGATGCGCCAGTGGCGTCGTTGGCTTGATGGGATGGCTGTGGCGATCCTGTTGGCCTACGGCTGGTTGGCGTGGAGTGTGCAAACCGGCGTTGCCCCAATCGATCCGGTCTATGCCGCTGTGCGCGAGCGTGGCGTGTTGCGCGTCGCGGTCGATCCCGGCTACCGGCCGTTTGTCGAAGAGCGTAACGGCGAGTTCGTCGGGTTTGACATTGATCTGGTGCGGGCATTGGCTGGCGAGTTGGGGGTCGAGGTCATCTTTGTGCGTAGCGGGTTCGATGCGCTATACGATCAACTGGTCAGCCGGCAGGCCGATCTGATCGCTTCGGCGCTGCCGTATGCGCCCGAACAGGGCTTTCGCGCCCGCTTTTCGCAACCCTATTTCGATGGCGGGTTCATGTTGGTGGCGCCCGCCGGTAGTTCCATCACCGGCTTGCCCGATCTGCACGGTCGCCGTCTTGGCGTGGTGTTGGGCAGCGAGGGCGATGCGTTGGCGCGCCGCTTTGCCTTGACCACGCCGGTGACGCTGGTTGAGGCTGAAGATGCTACGGCGCTGGAACGCGCCTTGCGTGCCGGCGCGATTGATGCTGCGATCCTTGATCATGTGGCCGCGTTGGGCGCAGTGGCTAACGGCGATTTGCGCATTGCCGCCGCGCTGACCTACGAGCCGTATGTGTTGGCGATGCCGGCGGCGGCGTTTCAGCTCGAAGCCGAGATCAATCGCGCCCTCGCTCGCCTTGCCGCGCGTGGGTTGTTGGTCGAATTGCAACGGCAGTGGATGGCAAGGGGGAATTAGTGGGTTAGCGGGGTTGACCGCAGAGAACGCAGCGATATACCTCTTCCTCTCTGCGGTCAACGCATATCACCGTCCCTCTGGCCTCAGTGGTACCAGTCGCGCTCTGCATCCTGCGCGAGAGCGAATTAGGCGTCACTCAACCATCGTCTGTCTGCCAGCCGCGCCAACCACGGGCGCAAGGCCGGTTCCCACACCGCTTGAGCATCGATCAGACGCCGGAGTTCCTGTTCTTCATTTGACATAATATCTTGAAGCGCTGTGATCAATGCTTCCACCTGCTCGAACTGGCCGGCCGTCTCGAACAGCGTGCGCGCCATATTAAAGCGGTCGCTAATTGGAATCGCGAAACCAAGTTGCCGCGCCAACGCCGAGCAGTCGGCCCGGCTGAGGAAGAAACCGGCTTTGACCGGCGTGATCAGGTAGCGGATCAGCGCGTTCAGGTCGGTCTCTTCGTCGTGGGGGGTTGCCGGTTGCAGAGGTATATACTCTTGCATGGCGACCGGCTCGCCGGCCAGCCGCTCAAGTTCGCTGCCGATCAGCTCCACCACTAAACTGGCCAAGGTCTGGTAAAAGGGATGAGCTGGAATGCGTTGCACCGCGCGCGCCCAGATCGGCGCCCAACCGGCAAGGTGTTGGCGGACGAGAGCTGCTGCTTGCCGCCGCGCCCAACCCCGCAGCGCCGCGTCGCCGTGGGCCTGCGCAGCGGCTTCAGTGGCGATCAGGCGGGCCAGCGCGGTCAATTCTAACCCTAGGTGATCGGGCGCGCCCACGTTAGGGTCAGGCTCATAGCCGCATGCGGTGTAGAAGGCCGCGACCCGATCGGCCGCCGCCGTATTGAGCATTAGCTCTTCATCGCGGTAGAGCGATTCGTAGGGGTAGACATTGCGCCCAAACAGATATTCGTAGGCGACGGCCAGCTCCTCTGGGCCATCGCCCATCACCGCGGCAAGCTCTGGTAAAGCCGCCGCCTCTGCCCAGAGTTCGGCAGCAGGCGGCGCCAGCAGTAGGCGGCCGATCAGGCTAGCCAGCGCCTGACGGGCCGCCAATTCAGTGTATGCGGTCACGATTTCTTCCTTGGCAATAGGTACGCTTCGCGCGCCGGGCGGAACGGTCGCAGCAGCCAGTGTGGCCGGCGCAAGCCGTCGGGCGAAACCTTCGATGCCGGACGGGTCATAGCCAGCCACTCGCGGTAGACTTCGTGCGCCCGCTTGGTATCGACATAAATATCGCCATAGCGATCGTTCGGCCCGGCCGGCTCGATCCGTACCTTCTGATGCCAGCAGTGCATGCCGCTGATCGGATCAGGATGCACCGAGAAGGTCAGGTTCTGATGCACGCCGGCGTCTTCCCACCAAATGCGCGCCGTGTCGGGATCCTCGCTCTGGTAGGGCTTGATGCCATGGATCTGGCGCATCTTCCACTGCCCTTGCCCCTCTTGCTTCAGTTCTACCAGCGCCGTCGAGAGCTTGCCGCCGCCGTCTTCTTGCAACCGCCAGCGCCCTAAGTGGTGCGAGCAGGCGATCACGCCGGGGCGAATGCCTTCTGTCACCCAGACCCGATCAACGAAATAGCCGATCTCGGTAATGACCTTGATCAGGTCGCCGGTGCGCAACCCCAGCCGCTCGGCGTCGCTGGTGTGGATCCAGACCGGGTTCTTGTGGCTGATCTCGTACAGCCACTTGGCGTTGCCACTGCGGGTGTGGATCAGCGTTGGCAAGCGGAAGGTCGAGAGCAGCACCACTTCGTTCTTGCTTCGATCCACCTTGCTGGGATGCACGTGGCTATGGATGTAGGTGGGAATGGCATATTCGGGCCAGCCCCAATCGCGCAGGGTCGTTGAGTAGAACTCCAGTTTGCGCGACGGGGTGAGGAAGCCGGTTGCAATAGTGCCATCTTCGAGCTGGATGCCAATCGGTCGCCCGCGTTCGGGGTCTGGCTCGAAGTAGGGCAGCGGGGTTATATTCGACGATGGCTGAGCCGGCGTCTTGGTATAGACGATCTTGGTCTCGGGATCAATCGTCGCGTTAGCCAATTCTTGCGGGCTTGGCGGTTTATCGAAGGTCGGCATTGCCCCCTTGCGCAGCTCGAACGCGCCATAGCGCCGCATGTACTCCAACGGGGTCAGGCCCTCTTTGGCTGCTGCTTCGGGCAAGCCGGGCACATGGTTCTCGAACATCCAGCCGTACAGCTCATCAACGGTGATCTTCTGGCCGGGCCGATAGGGGCTTTCAAAGGTCTTGCGGATGCCGAGACTGCCATCGGGGTCGATCCGCCACGACAACTCGATCCAGAACTCGGTCTCTTCCCACACCTCGCCGGGGTTAGCTTCACGCGTGTCTTTCACCGGTTTGCCCAAGCGCCGCATCGCCTCGCGGATCACCGGTTGGCGGAAGGCGATCCAGCAGCCGGCATGCGTCTCTTGGCTCATCATATCGTGGCGCTCGGCCCCAACACCCATTGGCAAGATGTAATCGGCAAACCAACCCGTCTCGCTCCACGTCGGCGAGAGGTGAACGTGCAGGCCGATCTTGCTCTCGTCGGTCAGCACCTCCATCCAGCTCATACCGTCGGGGTTGGTCCACAACGGGTTGTAGACGCGAGTGAAGTAGGTGTCGATCTTGCCCCGGCCCTCTTTAAGGAAGTGGGGGAGAAGATAGCTCAGCTCGTAGAAGGTGAGCGGGTACTCTTGCGGCCACGTCAGCTCGTTCCAGACCTTGGGGTGTGGCGCCATATTGGGATGGCGCGGCACCCACTTATCCCAGACATTGGCCGATGTGCCGCCTTCAACGCCGATCGAGCCAGTGAGCACATTGAGGAACCAGAGGCAGCGAGCGACCATCCAGCCGCCGAGGTTGGCGCTGGTGGCGCTGCGCCAGCTATGGGTGGCCAACTTGCCTTCACAGCGGGCGATAATCTTCGCCACCCGCTCGATCTGCTCGGCGCTGACCCCGCTCTCTTGAGCGGCAAATTCGAAGGTGTACTGGGCGTACAGCTCTTGCAGCTTCATCTCGAAATGCTCGAAGCTGACCGGCGTGCCGGGATGCTCGGCGCGCAGATATTCGGCCCAGTTCACCCACCGGCGCACAAAGTTGCGGTCGTACTGGCCGGTGCGGATGAGATAGTTTGCGATCGCCAGCAAGATCGCCGCCTCACTGCCCGGCCACGGCGAGAGCCACTCATCGGCTAGCGAGGCGGTATTAGAGAGCCGGGTATCGAGCACAATCAGCTTAGCGCCGGCCATCTTGCCTTCCATAATCCGCTGCGCGTGCGGATTGAAGTAGTGGCCGGTTTCAAGGTGCGAGCTGATCAGCAAAATCACGCGGGCATTGGCATGATCGGGTGAAGGCCGGTCGTAACCCATCCACATCGCTTGCCCGCAGCGCGCTCCCGACGAACAGACATTGGTATGCGAATTGTGGCCGTCGATCCCCCATGCCGGCAACACCCACTCCATGATCCCGTCGTGGCCGGGGCGGCCTACGTGGTAGATCACCTCGGTCTGGCGCTTCTCGATAATCGCCTTGCGGATGCGCCCGGCAATCTCATTCAGCGCTTCGTCCCACGAGACACGCACCCACTTGCCTTCGCCACGCTTGCCGGCCCGCTTAAGCGGGTAGAGGATGCGGTCGGGGTCATAAACTTGGTTGAGGGTGGCTGGCCCTTTGGCGCAGTTGCGACCACGGCTACCGGGGTGGAGCGGGTTGCCCTCAAACTTCTTGATCTTGAGCGTCTCGACATCAACATACGCCAGCAAGCCACAGGCGCTCTCGCAGTTGAAGCAGATGGTCGGCACCAGCGTGTAGCGGCGCGCCACTTTCCGCGGCCACGCCTTCGGATCGTACTCCGTCCAGTCATTCCAGCGTTCGACCGGCGGGTAGTCGCGCAGTTCGGTGCTGGCCGGCTTGGCAGCCGGCGCATCACTCGTCACGTATCGATCAACCGGCGGAGCCAGCGGTTCAACCCGCGCCTGCGGTTGTTGGCTGAGAGTGCCCAATAAGCGGTTAAGTAGTGATGTTGCCATGACCGCACCTTTCTATTTAGGTCATGTTCTATATTTTAACGATTTTTCGCCCTTCATTCCGGTCCCGCCCCACAAACGAGGAGCGGGACGGCAGGGTGACTTTATAAGAAGCAACCTCCAGCATGCGTCAGCTATTCGGCACGTGTTGCGGCGCCATCACGAAAGCGTATTCAAAGGCGTACAACCCGGCAATAGCGGCTAATCCAGCGACTGCCAACAGCGGCGTAGCCAAGGCCGGCGCTAACAGAGCCAGCGCGATCAACGCCACCGGCACAACGTGACCCAAGCCAATCGCCCCTTGCCAGAAGTGGTTGCGGTAGCGACCGTGGCTAATATCGTGGGCGGCGCGCGCTGCAACTTCGCTAGCGTGCGGGATGCCGAATTCGCCCAGCAGCAGCATAAAGAGATCGAGCACAATCCCGCCGGCAAACAGCCAGCCGAGCAAGGTGAGGAATTCAGCCGGCATCGCCATAAACGGCGCCATGAGCAATAGCGTCCCTGCGCCAACCATCAGCGCCTGCACCAGCAAGTGGGCGGGCAAGAGCGGGCTTTGCCAGAGGTCGCGCCCTTCGGCTTGGGCGAAGAGGAAGGCAGTATAGATCGCGGCTAGCACTGCAAGCGGCATGCCGACCCATGCAAAGGCCGGTCGCAACCCGGCAATCGCTGTCTCTGACCAGAAATTGAATGCTGCGCCGGCTTCGGCCAAGAACCAGAGACCGGCGACCGCTGTAAAGCCGATCAGAATAAACGCGCCGCGGGTCAACCAACTGCGCCACTGCGGGCGAGTGAGGATGGTGAAGAACATGTGCGGCTTGTCGAGGTCAAAAACCAGTAGCGCAGTGGTAATTCCGATAAAGAGCAAGCTCACAAAGAGCGCAGTGGCCAGCAGCGGCGCAGCCAGCGGGGCCAGCCCTAAGCCAACGGCGGCAGCAATGGCCAGAAAGACACCGCTGCCAATCCCCTTTGTGACCAGATAGGCCGGCACCGGCCAGTGCCACGGAATCTTGTGTTGGGCATTGTAGGCGGTCTGTACCATATGGCCGGCCACTCGCCCGCCGAGCATCAGCGCGCTCTGGCCGATCCCCAACCCTTGCTCGCGCGGCGGGCGAATCGACGCGCCAGATGCAGCGGTCAGCGGGATGACTTCGCGAGCCGCCTTAACCCGCCCGTTGCCATTGCCGTGGTGATGGCCCACCAACTGCTCGCTGACCACGTCGGCCCACATGAAGGTCGAACTCGTGGTGGTTGCAGTCGGAGTCAACGTGGTTTGATCGGCATCAATGTAGAAGAGCTTAGGCGCTGTGCCTTGTTCGGGCTTACGCACTGACACCGGCTCGCGGGCAATCAACTGGCTGATCAAGCTGTTGGGATCATCGAGATCACCGGAGATAATCGCCTGTTCGGGGCAGACAATCTCGCAGGCCGGCTTGAGGCCCTGATCGATCCGGTGGGCGCAGAAGTGGCACTTGGCCGCGTTGTGCGTTTCGGGATCGATGTAGATTGCGTCGTAGGGGCAGGCCTGCATACAGGCCTTGCAGCCGATGCACACTTTCGGATCGAACTCCACGATGCCGTCGGTGCGCTGGTACATTGCCGTGACGGGACAGATGCGGACACAGGGCGGATTAGCGCAGTGATTGCAACGGGTAACTTGGAAGTGGCGGCGCGTGTTGGGGAAGGTGCCGGTTTCAACATACTTCACCCACGTGCGGTAGACCCCCAGTGGAACTTCGTTTTCCGACTTGCAGGCCGTACTGCACGCATGGCAGCCGATACACTTCCGCTGATCAATGAGGAAGCCGTAGTTTGTCATGGCCAGCTCTTTCTGGCTATGGAACTAAGATCTCGATTGCACACTATCGTAGCAGAAAGCGCATCATCGAACAAGCAGATATTTTCGATGAGAGGTATCGAACAGATACATATTTGTCATCGTGCAATGAAAGACGGGAACGCAGAGGCGCAGAGGGCGCGAAGGGCGCGGAGGCGTGGAGGGTGATAACGCAGAGGGCGCGTAGGGTGCGGTGCCCCCCTCCCTCCGGGGGAGGCGAGGCTGTCCCTCTCCCAGAGGGGGAGAGGCAGGAGTGAGCACACTGCAAGCTCATGGTACAATACGAGCATTCTGTTTCCCTGATCCTAATTGTGAGGAGCGAGTGTGACCCTCAACCTGCACTTGTTGCGGATCTACGTCGCCGTGCTCGATCAAGGCAGCTTTACCCGCGCAGCCGAGGCGCTGACTATGAGCCAATCGGCGGTGTCGCGGGCCGTGCAAGAGCTTGAGCGGCAGCTCAATACCGTGCTCGTCGAGCGGCGCGCGCGCGGGATTGCCCCGACCGAAGCCGGCGCTATTCTTGGCGAGCATGCGCGCCGGATCTTTGCCCACGAACGGTTGGCGATCGAGGCGCTGAAGGAGTTGCGCGGCTTGCAACGGGGCCGGCTGGCCATTGGGGCCAGCAGCACTATCGGCATCTATCTGTTGCCGCAAATGCTTGGCATCTACCATCGCCGCTATCCGGGGGTTGAATTATTCCTTGACATCGGCAATACCCAACAGGTGCTGGAACATCTCTTTGCTTATCGGGTTGATATTGCTTATGTGGAAGGGCCGGTGCCGCCGCACGAGCAATTAGAGGTTGTGCCGTGGCGCACTGATGAGTTGGTCGTGATCGCCGCGCCCGATCATCCGCTCAGCCAGCGCGCCCATGTGCTCTGCGCCGAACTCAACGGCGCGCCGTTTATTTTGCGCGAACCCGGTTCGGGCACCCGCGAAGTGATGGAACAGGCGCTGGCCGAGCGCGGGATTACTATCCGGCCGGTGATGGAATTAGGCAGCACTGAGGCGGTGAAACAGGCGGTCAGCGCTGGGCTGGGCCTCAGCATGGTATCGCGGGTGACGATCAAGGCGGAAGTGATTGCGCGAAAGTTAGAAGTTCTCAATATTCCCGATCTCGTCGTGCAGCGCCAGTTGAGCCGGGTGCGCCTGAGCGAGCGTCCGCAGAGCCAAGCGTTGATGGCATGGTTGAAAGAGAAGTGGTAGTTTGCCTTCACCCCGGTCTTGCCCAAGCAGATAGCTGTCTTTACCATAGCGGTCTATCGCAGAGATGCCGCCGCGAGTGTCAAGGAAGCAGAGGGGGCGTCGCCATTGGAACCACTCTCTCATGGGTGAAGTGTTATAATGGCCGCTAACTGACAATTTACGCCAAGAGGCGGCGAACAGCCACATCTTTGCTGACTGCTCGGTGGCTATTCGCGATAGGAGCCGGGTATGACTGTCAAATACACACGCTGGCTGCGCAGCTACGTCGGCCATCAACGCATTCTGCAAGTGCGCGCGAGTGGGTTTGTCCGCAATGAAGCGGGGCAGATTTTGCTGTGCCGGCGGGCCGATGTGATGCTGTGGGATGTGCCGGGCGGGACGATCAGCCTCGATGAGTCGCCGGCGCGGGCGCTGGTGCGCGAGGTTCATGAAGAGACTGGCTTGGTCTTAGAGCCATTTAAGCTGATTGGGATCTACAGTGGCCCTGATTTTGCGTGGAGTTACCCGAACGGTGATCAATCGCAGATTCTGGCCATCTTCTTTGCGGCGCGGATTATCGGCGGCGAGCTTCATCAGGCCGGCCACGAGAATGTGAACGTTGGCTTTTTCGATCCCAACCGGCTGCCGCCGCTGCTCAACCGCACTCGCCGGATGCTGGTCGACGCCTTCGCTGACCGGCCCGAAGCGGCGTTTGATTTTTAAGGGGCATCGTGCCCCCTCACCCCCCAGCCCCCTCTCCCACCCGAGGAGCGGGAGTGTCGTGTGGCCCCACCCCGGCCCCTCCCCTAGCGGAGGGGAGGACGGGAACGCAGAGGCGCGGAGGGCGCAGGGGGCGCGGAGGGGGGGATGGCCCCCTCACCCCCCAGCCCCCTCTCCCACCCGGGGAGCGGGGGTGTCGTGTGGCCCCTGCCCCGGCCCCCTGTTTGGGGGTGAGGGCATATATCACCTGCCACGAGCGTAATAGAGCGGCGCAACTTGCCGCACCAGCCCCTTCAATTCCAACAACGCTAAGGCTGCGGCTGTCGCCGCTGCCGATAGCCCGGCGGTGCGGCCTATTGCGTCAATGTATTGTGGCTCAGCTTCAACAGCGCCGTAGATCGCCGCCTCTTCCGCAGTGAGCGCCAGCTCCAACGGCGACTCGGCTGCATCGCTGCTCTTGTCAAGGCCGAGCGCCGCTAACACATCGCCGGCATCGGTGACGATCGCGGCGCCGTCGCGGATGAGGCGGTGGGGGCCGGTGCTGAGCGGACTGAAGATCGACCCCGGCACTGCCATCACGTCGCGCCCTTGGTCGAGCGCGAATTGCACTGTAATTAGCGCCCCGCTCTGCTCGCTCGCTTCAACAACCAGCGTGGCCAGACTCAACCCGGCGATGATCCGGTTGCGGGGTGGAAAGTTGAGCGGGGCCGGTGGCGTGCCGAGTGGATAGTCGCTGATGAGTGCGCCAGCGGTGATGATCCGTTCGGCCAGCGCGTGATTGCGTTCCGGGTAGACCCGATCGACGCCACAGGCCAGCACTGCGATCGTGCGTCCGCCGGCATCAAGCGCGGCGGTATGGGCAATCGTGTCGATGCCGAGCGCTAATCCGCTGATAATTGTGACCCCTGCGGCAGCGAGATCGCGGGCTATCCGGCGCGTTACTTCCCGCCCATAGTTGCTAGGGCGGCGAGTGCCGACGATGGCCACTGCGCGCTGGTCGGCGGGGGTGATCGCGCCACGGACGTAGAGCAGCGGCGGCGGCGCCGGGATCATGCGCAGGAGGGGTGGATAGGCCGGATCGGTGATTGCTACCGGCGTGACCCCAGCGGCGCGCAGCCGGGCCAGTTCGGCGTCGAGATCGAGGGTTTGGCGGGCGGCGCGCAGGCTGGCCATACTGCGCGCGTCTAGTCCGGCGGCAGTCATGGCGAGTTCATCGGCATGCCACGCCGCCGCGATCGAGCCGCACTGCTCGATTAA
>JANWYE010000114.1 GCA_025057175.1 Chloroflexus sp.
CGACCACCACTGCTCGATGCGGATCGCAGAGCACAATTCGCGCGCCCATGCCGATCAACCGGTCAACGAAGAAGAGACGGCTCTCAAACATCTTCTCATGGATGAGCACGGTGCCGCGGGCTTGGGTGGCGATCACGATCGCAGTGCTCATCAGATCGGGGTTGAAGCCGGGCCATGGCGCCGAGTCGATCTTGGGGATAGCGCCATGTAGATCATGGCGCACCACCAGTTCTTGATCGGGTGGCACAATGATGTCATCCCCCTCTTCACGCCACGTTACCCCTAGCCGGCCAAACATGATCTTGGTCATACGATGCTCGCGAGGGCGCGCGCCAATAATGCGCAGTTCACTGCGCGTGACGGCGGCCAGTCCGATTAACGAACCCACCTCCATAAAATCAGGGCCGATGGTGTAATCGGCGCCGTGCAGCCGGCTGACGCCTTCAATCTCGAGCAAATTGGTGCCGATGCCGGTGATGCGCGCCCCCATGCGATTAAGCAAATGGCACAAGTCTTGCACATGCGGTTCTGAGGCGGCATTGCCGATGGTCGTGTGGCCTTCGGCGGTCACTGCGGCGATGATCGCCTGCTCGGTGCCGGTAACGCTCATCTCGTCGAGGAAAATATCGGCGCCGCGCAGTCCATCTGTCGTCAGAATGTAGTTGGCCGGCGTCACTTCAATCTGCGCCCCCAAGGCTTGCAGCGCTAGCAGATGAGTGTCGAGCCGCCGGCGGCCAATCGCATCGCCGCCGGGGCGCGGCAGCGTGACATAACCGCGCCGGGCTAACAGCGGGCCAGCCAGCAACGGTGAGGTGCGGATACGGCGGGCCAAGGTGGTGTCTGGCTCTACCGGCGCTAGGTGCGCGGCGTGCAGACGCACCACATTCGGCTCAGGACGGTCAATGTGGACGCCGAGATGCGACAGAAGCGCCAGTTTCGTGCGCACATCGCCAATGTCGGGAATATTGCGCAGCGTCACCGGTTCGTTGGTTAAGAGACTGGCAGCGAGTAACGGGAGGGCAGCATTCTTGTTGCCGGCTGGACGGATGGAGCCAGACAGCCGGTGGCCGCCTTCGATGACGAAGTGATCCATACGGTTCTTTCCTAGCGGGTTGATGTGGTCGTATTCGTAAGGAGACGGCCCAGCGGGCCGTCTCTGCGGGCACTTCTAACCTGCGATAGGCCATGTGCAAGCTAGTCATTGGCGCGCGCGCCGGAGCCGATCTTTCACCTGTTGCCCAAACCGTTGCCAGCGGCTCATCTGCTGGGTGCCACTAGCTCGCGCTGCGGCAATCAGCTCGGCGGCTCGCGCGCGACCCAACGCCAACGCTTCGCGCCCCAACTCTTTTAAACGTTCTTGGTCGACAATTTCGCCTTCGGCAAACCAGCGCCATGCGGCCATGCCGGTCGTGTAAGTACCGGCATAGGCGATCGCCACCTTGGGTGCAATGCCCCAGATTGGGATCAGCCCGACCAATGCGCGAGCCAGTTGCCGCCAGACAAACGCGCCGCCGATCACCGGCAAGACCTCGCGCAGTCGCTCGCGGATGTCGGGGGGTGCGCCATAGGCCAGACCAAGCCGGTAGACCAGCATGGCCTGATTCTTGGTCAGCACCAAAATATCGGCGGCGGCAAAAGGCACGTTAAAGATCGGAATCTGAGCTGGCAGTGCGGTGGCTAACACATACGTTGCATTGGTAAACGAGACACTGCTGATCAATTGACGAGCGACGGCTGCGCGCAGGCCGGGCAGCCGTCGCGCTGCGGCGAGATGCAATTCGCCGGGAAGCCGATCAAGCACCGCCTCGGCCAGTTGCGCTTCGACATCTGGCGCAGCTGGATCAGGCACAACCAACAGCCGGGCATGGGCCACGCGCGGGTGCAACGGGCCAGCATCGGCAGGCAGAGCCGTGCCCCACACAACTACCACCGTGGGGAGCGCTAACGCAGCCAACCGGTCAATGGTCGCTAGTTCACGGGCCGCGAGCCGAGTATTGCGATCCAGCCCAATCACGATCAGATCGACGCCGCGCAGTTCGTCGGGAATGATCGTCGCTAGGCTGGCAAGCTGGATCGGCGACGGCCCGCTGGCGACGTACCGCTGCGTGCCGCTTTCTAGCCGGGTAGCGATGGCTTGGCAGACTGATGGCGAACCCACGCAAACGATCGCCAGCGGACGTTCGGCTTCGGCGCGGATCGCAGCAACATCAATTTCGCGCAAGGTATTGAAGGCAACGCTCAGATCGTTCCACTTGGCCATATCCGCTCCTCATTGTGCGTTGACGGGGTCATTATAGCACGCACAGCAACGCATTCTATTCAAACGGCAACAGTGTGTTATAATAGCCGGCAGTAATGCGTGACGCGCCACAAGCGCCTGTCGAGGAGGGACGGGATGGAACTCAATCACCGCCGGCTCAATCGGGTTGACCTCATCGAGGTCGTCGGGCGCGTTGACGCTGCTACTGCGCCGCAACTTAAGCAATTGATTGAGTCGATCTTTGCCGACGGTCGCTATCGGATAGTGTTAGATCTCAGCCGGCTAGAGTATATCAGCAGCCCCGGTTTGCGGGTCTTGATCGAAGCGCGTAAGAAGGCGCGCGAATGGAAGCTGACCGATCTTGAGGGTGGTGATGTGCGGATCGCCAACCTCCCGCCCCGGATCAAAGAGGTGTTCGACCTTACCGGCTTTAGCTCACTGTTCGAGATCTATGGCGATACCGTCGAAGCCGTTGGATCATTTTAATCCTGCCACCGCACCCGGCGCACCAGAGCCCGGCCCTATAATCGCCATGGATAGCATTACCCTTACCGCCGATCTCGATGCGCTCGCCAAGATTAGCGCGTTTATCACCGCCGCCGCCGAGCGTTGCGGTCTCGATGAGCGCGCAACGTGGCAGGTGCAACTCGCCGTTGATGAAGCCGTTACCAACGTTATTCAACATGCCTACGATCCCGATCAACCCGGCGATTTAACATTGAGCTGGCAGTGCCGTGATCATCGCTTTATTGTCACTGTGCGCGATCATGGCCGCCAGTTTGATCCGGCGGCGGTGCCGGTGCCCGATATTACCTCGCCTCTCGAAGAACGGCAGGTCGGCGGGTTGGGGATCTATCTCATCACTCGTCTGATGGATGAAGTCCGTTTCGAGTTTTCACCCCAAGGCGGCAATCTGTTGACGATGGTCAAATATCTACCTCATGACCAGCCGGAATCACCAGATGAAGTGGTCGTCATTCCAATTGCTGACCGGATTGACGCGCAGACTGCGCCACGGCTGGCAAAGCAAGCCGGCGAACAGATTGCTCAAGGCGCTCGCCAGATTGTGCTCGATCTGAGCAATGTGCCGTTTTTGTCGAGTAGTGGCTTGCGCGCGCTCCTCCTTATCCGCAAAGAGCTGATGACACTCGGTGGTGAGTTGCGGCTGGCAGCTTTGCAACCGCAAGTGCAAGAAGTCTTTGCCATTACCGGGTTCGCGCAGGTTTTTAACATCCATCCTTCGGTAGCCGAAGCTCGCGCAGCGTTTTCCCAGAGGCGTTGAGTGTCGCGTGAATACCTGCTGACATGGTATGGTCTGCTCGTCGGCGGGGTAGCGTTGGTCTGGTTGCTGATGCTGCCGGTTGGGCCGGCAGCGCCGGCGCTGGTGGCTCTGTTTGCCATTATAGCCTTCGCGGTTGATCTGCTCGCGTTTCGCACCCCTCCCGCTGATGTCCATAGCCTTGCGCCGCTCGTGATTGTCAGCGCCGGTCTAGCCCTTGGGCCGGTAATCGGGGCATGGCTGGCTGCCATCGAGGGTCTTGTGTCCGGCGTGATGATCCTGCTGTTGACCAACCGCCCGCGCACTCTCTTTTCGTTGCTGGGCCGGCCCCTGTTGCGCGGCGGCTTGCGCGCGCTTGGCTTGCTCGTGGGGGCGTGGCTGGCCGCTTTGTCTAGTGGTCGATCACTAAGCGATCTGCCTGCCGCGACGTTGTTTGGTTGGACGCTCATTGCCTTTCCGGCGGTGACGCAGGCCGGGCGAGTGTTGCGCGAGTTGTTGCAGGGTGGGCGCAGCGGGTTAGCGACGTGGTGGCGTTCAGCGTGGGCCGCCATTCTCGGCGCTGAAATTGCGCCCTTGCCGCTGGCATGGCTTGGCGCGGCTATTGCCCACGATCTCGGTCTGCTCCATCTGGCATTGGCGGGTTTGGCGCTGATCGCGTCGGCTGCCATTTTGCGCCGTTCCTCGCTCAACCTCCAACGCCAGCGCCGTTCGGTGCGCGAACTGGCCCGCCTTAACGAAGTTAGCCGGGCGATTATCCGCAGCGAACTCGATGTTGACGCGCTCTGTGAGTTGATCTACCGCGAAGCAAGCCGGATCGTCGATACCTCATCGTTTCACCTTGGCCTATTCAACGGTAATCACTACACGCTGATGGTGCGCGTGCAGGATCGGGTGCGCTTGCCGCGGCTGACGGTTGATCTGTCGGAAAATAGCGGTCTGATTGGCTGGATCCGCGAGACTGGGCGGGCGATTTTGGTCGAAGATTTTACCCGCGAGATGGATCGGCTGCCGGCCCGGCCTCGCTACCAGAGCGAGCGCCCGCCCCGCTCAGGGATTTATGTGCCGTTAATTGCCGGTGAGACGGTGATCGGATCGATCTCGGTGCAGAGTTATGAACCGGCAGCTTTCGATGCCAACGATCTGCGTCTGATCTCGCTCATCGCTGATCAGGCAGCAGTGGCCATTGCCCGCGCCCGCGCCTTTCACGAGGCGCGCCAGCGCGCTAATCAGTTGCAGGCGATTCGCGAGGTGAGCCAGCAGATCACCGCAATCCTCAATCTCGACCTGTTGTTGCCCTCGATTGTGCGCCTGATTCGCGAGCGGTTTGGCTATCATCCAGTGCATATCTTCACCGTCTCTGCCGATGATGGCCGGATCTACTTCCGCGCCTCCACCGCCGATGGCGCCGATCTCGAACGGCTGCGCGCCCTCTCGCTGCGGGTTGGGCAGGGGTTGGTTGGCGAGGCTGTGCAGCGAGGCGAGCCGGTGTTGGCCGGAGATGTGCTCAGCGATCGCCGAGTGATCAGAGATACGTTGCAGACTCGGTCGGAATTGGCCGTGCCGTTGCGAGTCGGCGCGACGGTGATCGGCGTGCTCGATGTGCAGAGCGATACACCGCATGATTTCGATGAAGACGATCTCTTCGTTATTCGCACACTAGCCGATCAGATTGCGATCGCGATCGAGAGTGCGAATGCCTACACTGCCCAGCAAGAAGAGGCATGGACGCTGAACGCGCTGTTGCAGATCGCCGAAAATATTGGCCGGGCGACGACGCTGCCCGATCTGTTGGCGACGGTAGTGCGTTTGCCACCGTTGTTGCTAGGCTGCCCGCGCTGTTATATCGCGCTGTGGGATCGCGAACAGAATGATTTTGTGGTGCGCGCGGCTTACGGTGTGCCGGCAGCAGCGCGCACTGCTCTGATTGACGCGCCGGCGCGATCGCCGTTTCTGTTGCGCCTACGCGAACGGGCAAGTGAGACCGATCAACCGCGGCCTGAGATTCTCTGGCAAGCGCAAGATAATGCTGATCAATGGCCGGGCCTGATTGCAGTGGCCCGCAGCGGATCGCTGGTTGGTTTGCCGATCAGCGCGCGCAATGCGTTGCTGGGGGTGTTGGTGCTCGACTTCAACGATCCATTTGTGTCGCTCAGCTCGCGCCAGCACAATCTGTGTACCGGCGCGGCGGCCCAGATTGCCGGCGCGTTGGAAAGCCTGTTGCTAGCTGCCGAAGCCGCTGAAGCCGCTCGGCTTGAACAAGAGCTGCGTGTGGCCCGCGAAATCCAGCACTCGCTCTTGCCCACGCGCCTGCCGGCAGCGCCGGGTTGGCAGATTGATGCTGCGTGGCAATCGGCCCGTTTGGTCGGCGGCGATTTTTACGATTTCTGGCCATTGCCAGCCGGCGTCGATCCGCCACGCGAATTGGGTTTTGTGATCGCCGACGTTAGCGATAAGGGCATTCCGGCGGCAATGTTCATGACCATGGCTCGCTCACTGGTGCGGGCCGCTGCGCTCGATGGCTCGCCGCCGGCCCGCGCCATGGAACGCGCTAATCGCTGGTTGTACCGTGACTCCGAATCGGGGATGTTTGTCACCCTCTTCTACGCCCGGCTTGATCTGGCCGGTGGTCGCCTCTGCTACACCTGCGCCGGCCATAATCCGCCGCTGCTCTACCGGGCGGCAACCGGCGCGATTGAGGAACTGCGCACTCCCGGCATTGCGCTGGGTGTGCTTGCCGAAGTGACGTTATCGGAAGCTGAGACCACGCTAGCGCCCGGTGATGTCTTGGTTTGTTATACCGATGGCGTGACTGAAACGGTGAACGAGTTGCTCGTGCCGCTCGATGTTGAAGGGTTGCGCGCGGTGATTAAGACCTACGCCGCAGCGCCGGCGGGGGCGATCGTGCAAGCGATTTTGGCTGCCGTGGCCCGTCATAGCCAAGGTCAACCGCCGTTCGACGACATAACCCTCATCGTCATCAAACGCGCCCCGTAGAGGCATACGCCGCTATGCACCCGCGGGGCGCGCCAAAAACCGTTCAATCCGACGAAAAATCGCCTCGCGGTGCGGCCCGGCTAACAACAATTGATGGCCGGTATCCGGCCAATACGCTAGCTCACAATGTTTGCTGCCAATGCGAGCTGCAATCGCTGCGGCGCTGGCCGGGTCGGCAGTGGTGTCGCTCTGGCCATGCATAATCAGTGCCGGCGCGCGCACCTGCGGCAATGCCCGCCGGGCAGCGGCCAATGCCAAGCGTAGTTCGTCGGCAGCGGCAACCGAGACCTTCACCGAGCGGCGCAACATCTGTTGGATGGCGGGATCATCGAGGTCAAGGCCGGGTTGGCGTCGCCAGATCGAGGCGCGTAGATCAGGACTGGTGAAATCGGCTTGCGCCAATAAGTAAAACCACGGCGTCGTGTGGCGGGCTATGCTCAACAGATTGACTCGCCAATCACCCCCCAACCGGTAGGGTGTCGCTAGCATTACCAACCGGTGGGCAGGGCGTTCGGCGGCAAGCAACGCTGCCAGCGCGCCCCCTAGCGAAAATCCGATCACTGAGACGGTCGCGTAGCTGGTTGCTAACCGATCGAAGGCATGTGTTGCCGCAGCCAGCCAATCACGCCAGCGCACCGGCATCAGGTCTTCGGGCTGGCCGGTGTGCCCGGGCAGGCGTATGCTAAGCACCGTATAGCCAACCCCGGCAAGGTAATCGGCCAGATCGCGCATCTCGCCGGGATCGCCAACGAAGCCATGAACCAGCAGGCAGGCTTGCTCGCCGCGCCGCAACAAGTATGGTTCAATCATGCGCGACGTACACCAGTTTGCGGAAGGCGTTGATATTGCGTTCGCCAATGCCAGAGATGGCGATCAAATCATCAACGCTCTTGAATGGGCCATGCGCTTCGCGATAGGCAATAATTCGATCGGCTAGCACTGGCCCGATGCCGGGCAACGCAATCAAAGCCTCGCGATCGGCGCGGTTGAGGTCAATTGGTTCAAAGCCAGACGTTTCGGCTGTTGCCAGCTCGGCAGTGACTGTATCCTCTTCACCGCTTGGCTCCGGCGCAGGAGCGACGGTGGCGGTCGTTGGTTCTGCTACCGTAGTTTCAAGACTTTCCACTGGCATGGTTGTGGTCTCGGCATCACCTGCCGGCGTCGCTGCAACCGGCGCTTCAGGCGAAGTATTTACAGGCGCCAGCGTTTCGTGGGCAACTGCAAGCGTCGCGGTTGTGGTTTCGGGCATAGACGGTTCTGGCTCAGCGGAGGATGGTGGCGGCGTATCGCTAGCGCCGTTGTGGGTGACAGCCGGTCTTGCAGCGCTGTCTTGGCTGCGCTGCGCGGGCGGTGCGCCGCGGTGGACGCGAGTGGTAATCGGGCGTGGTGCGCTAGGCGTAGCGCTGCTCGCAGGTGCGCTGGCCGGCACTGCTTTCGGCGGCTCGCCGCGATGCACGCGGGTGACAATCGGGCGCGGCCCAGTGTTGGTAGAGGTTGCTGCTGGTGGCGGCGGCGTCACCGGCGCTGGTGGCTGATTCGCAGGCGGCGTGAGCGGTAGAGTGGGCATTGTCTCGCCGCTGCTTTGCATTCGGCGCCAGATTAAGTACCCAATCCCAAAGAGGAGAACAACCAACAGTAACTTGCGCCACATAGCACTCTGCTCCCCGGTGTTTGTGCGCGAATCCGTTTGATATTCGTTATCGAGCCACGTCGATGACGGCTTGTGCCACGCGATGGGTTACATGCAGTCCCTTATTGCGATCTTTTTTATGTCGCATCTGCTTGCACCAACGATCGCAGCAGGGCCAGATTCATCCGATCTTCCGCCATATCCTCGCCCTTGGGCGTTTCGATGATCATCGGTAGATTGGCGAAGCGCGGATCGTTGACCAGCAAGCGGAAGGCTTCGACACCGATGCAACCTTGGCCAATATGGGCGTGGCGATCAACCCGGCTGCCTACATCCTTCTGCGAGTCGTTGAGGTGAAAACATTTGACCCGTTCCAGCCCGACGAGCCGGTCGAGTTCGGCAAAGGTGGCCTGATAGCTGTCAGCATCGCGAATATCGTAGCCGGCAGCAAAGATGTGGCAAGTATCAACGCAGACACCTACGCGGTCGTGGTATGGGATCAGTTCAAGCAAGCGCGCGAGGTGCTCGAAGCGGTAGCCAAGCGCCGTTCCCTGCCCGGCAGTTGTTTCAAGCAAGATCATTGTCGCGCCCCCGATCCCTTCCGCTAGCAAGCGGTTGATCGCATCGGCCACCCGGGCCAAACCGGCCTCTTCGCCAATCCCAGTATGCGCGCCGGGGTGGGTGACGAGGTAGGGAATGTTGAGCTGGGCACAGCGTTCCAATTCATCGGCAAAGGCGGCGATTGACTTTTCGCGCAGTTCGTCAGCAGGCGCGGCGAGGTTGATCAGGTAGGAGTCATGCACGACAACCGGGTGAATGCCGGTGCGCTCTTGCTCGGCGCGAAACGCTGCCGCTTCTTCCGCCGAGATAGGTTTGGCCGTCCACTGCCGTTCATTCTTGGCGAAGATTTGCATCGCCTCTAACCCAACCGATTCCCCGCGAGCAAACGACTTTGAGACGCCGCCCGAAATAGACATGTGTGCGCCGAATCGCGGCATGTTATCGTCCCCATGGTGACGCGCCGGCGAGTACCGGATATTGCAATTATATCACGGCTTGCCGGTGGCGCTTTGGATGGGTGGGTGTGGAATGGGAGTGCCGCTGCATGCCGCAGCGCTTATCGCTAGCTCCGCGCGTTGTGCCGGCAGCGTTCCGAGCAGTAGCGCACTTCGTCCCAACAGCGCGCCCATTTTTTGCGCCATTCAAACGGTCGCCCGCAACTGGCGCAGATTTTGGTTGGTAGTTGGCCTTTGCGTTTGGGGGTGTTGGCAGTGGCGTTGGTGAGTTTGGTGCGGGCCATGCTCGCGAATCCTTTGCCGATCTGGAACGGTTTCATGAGTAGAGCAGGTGTTGCGTGTTCGCAGGAACCGGCGGTTGGCGCTGTGCGTCCGCGCAACACACGCCTAATTCCTGTAGTATCGTCGCACGGTTCTTGCTTGGCGTCAACCTTATGCTTGAGCGCATCCTCAATTGGCTCTTTCCCGACCGCTGCGCTGGCTGCCGGCGTCTGACCGGCGACCTCTTTTGCGCCGCGTGCCGGGCGCGGCTACGGCCTTTTCCGCCCTTCCCGCCGCCCCCCGGTCTCGATGCAGCGTGGGTGGCGTTCCGCTACGAGGGCAATTTGATCGCGGCCATTCACCAACTCAAATATGGCCGCCGCCGCCGGGTTGCCCACGCGCTTGGCGATCTGCTGGCCGCTACCGCCGGCCCGCTCATGGCCGATGCGCTGATTGCAGTGCCGCTGCACCCTGAGCGGCTCCGCGAGCGCGGGTTCAATCAGGCGGCCGAGCTGGCTGCGCGCCTGCAACGGCCCGGCAACCCGCCTCTGATCGATGGGCTGGCGCGGGTGCGCGCTACCAACCGGCAAGCGCGCCTCGCCGCCGAAGCGCGCGCAGCTAATGTGGCCGGCGCTTTCGTGTGGGTGCGCCCCACGCCGCCGCCGCTACGCCTCATTCTGATCGACGATGTCCTGACCACCGGCGCGACGCTGGCTGCCGCTGCGGCTGCCTTGCGCGCTGCCGGCGCGCAATCGGTGACGGCGCTGGCCCTTGCTCGATCGGTGATCGCAAAATCCGGTGTACAATAAAGTATCCGTGTACTCAGTTACGCCGACAGCCCGCCTGCTGGGCCGGTTCTGGGTACACCATGGAAGTATCCGCGCACACACTTGCGGCTATCCACTATTCGCCTGTCAGGAGGGACGATGATGTCTGACATCGAGCAGCTTTCTGCCGCCCACCAACAATGGGAACAGCACTGTCTCTGGCCTGCCCTCAAGCGCGCTCCCGAACGCTCTGGCCCCTTTATGACCACGAGCAGCGCGCCGATCGAACGGCTCTACACTCCGCTCGATCTTTCCCGCGATGGCGCGACCCCTACCGAGCATTTTCTGCGCAATGTCGGCTATCCCGGCCAGTATCCCTTCACCCGCGGCATTCACCCTACCGGCTACCGCGGCAAGCTGTGGACGATGCGCATGTTCGCCGGTTTTGGCAGCGCCGAAGAGACCAATGCCCGCTTTAAGTATCTGCTCGAGCAGGGCCAGACCGGCTTGTCGATCGCGTTCGATATGCCGACACTTTACGGGCGCGATACCGACCACCCGCTGGTCGAAGGCGAGTTTGGCAAGTGCGGTGTTGCGGTCTCGTCACTGGCCGATATGGAGATTCTGCTCGATGGGTTGCCGCTCGATCAGGTCAGTACCTCAATGACGATTAATTCGCCGGCGGCGATGATTTGGGCGATGTATCTGGTGGTGGCCGAAAAGCGGGGCATCCCGTGGAATCAATTGCGCGGCACTATCCAGAATGACATTCTCAAAGAGTATATTGCCCAAAACGAGTACATCTTCCCGCCTGAGCCGAGCATGCGGTTGGTGGTAGATACCATCGAGTTTGCGACGCGCCACGTGCCGCAGTGGAATCCGATCAGTGTCAGTGGCTACCATATCCGCGAAGCCGGTAGCACTGCCGTGCAAGAGCTGGCTTTCACCTTGGCCGATGGTTTCGCCTACGTCGAAGCGGCGCTTGAGCGCGGGCTTGACATTGACGAGTTCGCACCGCGGATCAGCTTCTTCTTCAACGCCCATAACGACTTCTTTGAAGAGATTGCCAAATATCGGGCGGCGCGCCGAATCTGGGCGCGGGCAATGCGCGAGCGTTATGGGGCCAAGAACGAGCGTTCGTGGTGGCTGCGCTTCCATACCCAGACGGCCGGTTGTTCGCTAACGGCGCAGCAACCCGAAATCAACATCGTGCGCACCGCGATTCAGGCGCTGGCCGCAGTGCTCGGCGGCACTCAGAGCTTGCATACCAATTCGATGGATGAAGCGCTGGCGTTGCCGTCAGAAAAGGCGGTGACGATTGCCCTGCGCACGCAGCAGATTATCGCCTACGAGAGCGGGGTAGCCAATACCGTCGATCCGCTCGGCGGCAGCTATTTTGTCGAGGCGCTGACCGACCGCATGGAGCGCGAGGCGCAAGCGATCTTTGACGCGATCAATGCCCAAGGCGGGGTGATCGCTGCCATCCGCAACGGCTACTACCACCGCGAGATTGCCGATGCTGCCTACCGCTACCAGCAAGAGATTGATCGTGGCGAGCGGATTATTGTCGGCGTCAACGCCTTCCAAGCTGACGAACCGCTAGAGATTCCAATCTTGCAGATGGATCCCGAAGGCGAGAAGCGGCATCTTGAGCGGCTCAACCGCGTTCGCCGCGAGCGCGATCAGGCGCTAGTGGCGCGCCGGTTGGCCGAACTCCGCGCCGCCGCGCAAGGCGCCGAGAACATGATGCCGGCCATCCTCAACTGTGTGCGCGCCTACTGCACGCTCGGCGAGATGTGCGATGTGTTGCGTGAGGTCTTTGGCGTTTATCAGCAAGATACGGTGATTGTGTGATGAGGTGAGGGGATTAACCCACCCCTACGCTTACCTGCTCTTGCTGAGAATCTTACGTGCCCTGATGCTGGTGGAGTGCGGCAGGCAAACTGCCGCACT
>JANWYE010000115.1 GCA_025057175.1 Chloroflexus sp.
GGGGCGAAGGGCAAAGACCAGCGCCGTCGCGATGGCAATCGCCGCGACAGCCAGCGCCAACAAGGGCGTGAAATTTACTTTTCGAGCCATTGAAACCTCCTCAAAGACATGCGGAGCACTCTGGTACAAACACCGGCCACCGCTAAACCATTACTGGTTCGGGCAGCGGCTCACCGCGCAACGCCGCCCGATACAGCGCCGCCAGATCAGCAGCAATCCGGTGCGAGGAAAACTGCCTCGCCAGCGCAGCAGCTCGCAGACTGTACTCATGCCACGTTGCCCGATCGCGCAAAAGCGTTACAATCGCTTCGCCAATTGCCGGACCAGAACGAGGATCAACCACTATGCCGGCTTGGGCTGCCGCCACATACGCGCTCGCGCCAGTGGTGCGCGTGACTACTGGCGGCGTACCGGCCGCACAGGCTTCAATCACCACCCGGCTAAACGACTCGGCAACCGACGGCACGACCACTACATCGGCCCCTGCCAAATAGGTTAACGCCTCGTGATGCGGAATAGCCCCAGTCAGCAACACATCAGCAGCCACACCCAATTCGGCGGCCCGTCGGCGCAAGAACGCGCCATAGTCACCAAACCGCGGCGTCGAACGGTTAGGGCCAACAATCAAGACGTGCGGCGCCAAGCCGGCAGCGCGCATGGTTGGTATTGCTTCAACCAGATACGCGATCCCTTTAAACGGATGCAACCGGTTCAAGCTGACCACAATCGGGCGGGCTGGATCAAGCTGGTGGCGTTCGATCAGCATAGCCCGACTACGCGCGCGCACTTCGGCTAACGACTCGGTAGGCGGCGGAAAGCTATCTTCGGTAATGTTGTAGGGAATAGCCGTCACTTTGGCCGGCGGCGCGCCGCGCTTAATCGCCAGTTCACGAATATGCGGCGCATCGGCGCGAATCACGAGCGCTCGGCGGAAGACAAGCGGCAAGATTGCGCGCACTGTGTGGAAGCGTGCATAACCGTAATCATATTCTGGTTCGGCCATCACATCGGCGCCGGGCAGGGTAATTGCCAGTGGCGGCGTGTGCCGGCCCGCGAAGAGGGCCGCAAAACCGAGCGGGAACGATGTTTCAATGTGGCAGAGATCAAAAGGTGGAGCGGCGGCGAAGAAGCGGCGCAACCCAACAATCGCACCAGCTAAATAGGGATAGGGGAAGATCGGCGCCAGCGCTCGATTGGCCAATCGAACCGGCAGAGCGCCGCCTGATGGCAGGCGATGCACGACAATTCCATCTTCCACTGTGCGGGTAGGATGGCGCTGATCGGCGGCCAAACTGAGCACTTCCGCTTCAATGCCAAGCGCACGCCAAGCGCGGATCACTTCGGTGTGAATTCGATTGCCCATTGCCGCGCCGTCATAGCGTGGCAAGATGTATAGAATGCGCATGCTGGGTTTCATCTGCAAGCAAAGCCTATCATGTATAGAAGACGCTAGCAGCTAGTACTTTGTTCCCAATTTATGGTTCAAATATAGCGAGCATTTTCGAGCATTACTCCTCTCGCCTGCCTCACTCTCATAAAGGCGACGCTTCATAGACGTGAGAGACGCTTTTCATAATCTACGCCGTTTTACCCTCGTCTCTCTTTTCCGCACGCGAAAGAAAGGGGGTTAGGTATCACAATACCTAGCGCGGGTAATTCAACGCATGAGGGCTGAGGAAAATCCACCATCATGAGTCTGCCTCACCCTTGTCGAAGACCGGGACAGACGCAACAAGCAACGAAGCAATGGTAAAGGAACGCTTATGATCCTACCTTACCCTCGTCGAAGAAAGGGTCGGTGTCCCACTTCCAACTGAAAACCGCTGTTGCCACACGCCACAGAACAGCGCCGGCAACCCAAGCGGTATTCCTTCACTTCGGCGCGCCCGCACGCGGCTTACGCAGCGTAAACATAACGTAGAGCGGATCAGTGCGATCAAACCGCTCTTCAAGGGGATGCACAATCCACGCCAGCAGCAGATCCTTCAGGATGAAAGTGCGCCAGAAGCGAGTCAGCTTTGTCTCGTGATAGCGCCAATTGAGGATCGAGCGGCCAAAGCCGCGCAGGGGGCTGATCTGCAAGCCAGCCGGCTGCACATAGACCCGTTGAATGTCGTCATCATTGTAGAAACGGAAGAACGAACCGGGTTTGCCCTCTTGCACAAACGCATTGCGCGCCACCCGCTTAAAGCGGCGAATACCCTCGAAAAAGCCGGTGCGCTCGCCACTGGTATAGGGAATTGTAATCACGGCAATGCCATCAGGCGCTAAAACGCGGCCAATCTCGCGCCCGACCGCCTCATCATCAGGAATGTGCTCAAGGGTTGAAACGGCAGCGATCCGCGCGACCGATTCAGAGCGAAACGGCATAGCCGTCGCACTGGCAACAATCGGGAAGAAACGGCCATCGCCGGGACGGGCCGTTGCTGCGCGCTTCGCCTTTTGCCAACGCACCCGCTCGGCGTCGAGTTCGAGCACCACCACATCAAGGCCCTCTTTCGCCAGCATGTGCGGAAAGGAAGAGGTGCCCGAACCAATATCAACTACCAGATCACCACGGCGCACATCGAGCGCCTTCGTCGCCCATGGATATTCGATCAGCCGCCAGAGGCTAAAATCGTTGACCGTGCGGCGCAAAATCCGCCAGCCGTTGAGCGCTACTTCGTATGCAATGCAACGGAGCGCACTCAGCCGGACCGGTCGCTGTCGAGAACGGTTCATGTTCATCACCACTTACTACCACGCCGCCCAGAATGCGGCACATCAGTATAGCACGAGATCGAGACGCATTCCGTGATAACGGTTGTCAATGCATGGCAATTCTAACCCAGCGAAAAAGCAGGCGTATCACTCGAGTTGCCTATCTCGCAAGTTAGGCAAGATGGGCCTCCCAACCCAACGAAAAGCCAACATTCCCTCTTCATATCCTGATGCCGTGTTGCCCTCATCTAGCCTGCCCTTTCCCCTGTGCTCTTGAGCGTAGCGAGTTTGGCCATCTCGATGCGAAAAACCTGCCTTTGTTAGCCTTTACCCCTTCATAAGCATAACCTTCCACTCAAAGAAAAAGTTTCTCATCACAGTTGTGCTTTCGCAACGCATGACGCGCCTGCCAATGGCGAATACCGTATCCTAATCAGCTAAAACCGTTTTCGCCACTAGCTGCTAACTAATTACTCAAACAATCAAACGATTGACTATCATGCTACAATCAGAGTCGATCATGCGCCTTTGGGAAAGCTCTCAGATGGATTTTTTCGTTATCCCCGTAGTTTGTAAACGGAACTACACTATCAGCCGGCAAGAGGGGTTGTTATGACTGTTGAGATCACCCGCGCAACGATCGACCGCTACAACCGTCCCGGCCCGCGCTACACCAGCTACCCGACCGTCCCCCATTGGCACGCCGAGTTTACTGCCGCAGATTACCTTGCCGCCCTGCGCGATGTCGCGGCTACCGCCGACCCAATCAGCGTGTACGTCCATCTACCCTTTTGCGCCGAACGCTGCGCGTACTGCGGATGCAATGCCACTTCAACCAAGCGAGCCGAGGTGGTGGATCACTATCTCGACCGCCTCGAACGGGAGCTGGCGATGGTGATCAGCGCGTTGGGCAGTGGCCGCATGGTGGTGCAACTGCACTGGGGCGGCGGCACACCCAATTTTTTGCATGAAGCGCAAGCACGCCGGTTGATGGCAATGTTGCGCTCGGCTTTTACCATCGCACCCGACGCAGAAGTGGCGCTAGAGGTTGATCCGCGGATCGGCAGCCGCGAGCAGGTCTTCCTCTTCCGCGAGTTAGGGTTTAACCGGATTAGTTTTGGCGTGCAAGATATTGCCCACGATGTGCAGGTGGCGATTGGGCGCATTCAGCCACTCAGCCAGACCGAGACCGTGGTGGTGGCGGCCCGCGATGCCGGCTTCACCAGCGTGAATATTGATCTGGTGTACGGTTTGCCATACCAGACGCCGGCCAGCTTTGCCGCAACGTTGCAGGCGATGATTGACCTGCGGCCCGATCGGGTTGCCTGTTTTAGCTATGCGCATCTGCCCCAAGCGCGCCCAAACCAGAAGCGGGTTGATGCTCGCCAATTGCCAACAGGTTACGAGAAGTTTCAACTTTTCCGGCAAGCAATTGACGCTTTCACCGCAGTAGGGTATGAATGGATCGGAATGGATCACTTTGCGCTGGCCGATGATGAGTTGGCGGTGGCGGCGCGTGAACGGCGGTTGCAGCGCAATTTTATGGGCTACACAGTGCTGCCGGCTCCGCACCAGATCGGCTTCGGCATGAGCGCAATTGGCGATCTGGCCGGACGTTATGCCCAAAACGATGCCCACCTCGGCCATTATCAGCGCGCGATCGACGCCGGAGAACTGCCCATCACGCGCGGGATGCGGCTGAGCGACGATGATCTGATGCGGCGCAAGGCAATCATGCATCTGATGTGCAATCTTGAGGTACCGTTCGATCTAGCATTGCCACCATACGGGCAGCGGCTCGGCGAGGTATTCCCGGTTGAAATCGAGCGCATCGCGGCGTATGCCGACGATGGGCTGGTCGAGGTGGAACCGCGCCGCTTGCGCGTCACCGAGCGCGGACGGTTCTTTGTGCGCAATCTGGCAATGGAGTTAGATCGCTATTTGCAACAGGCAACGGAGCGGCCGATCTTTTCGAGCACGGTATGAGGAGTAGCGCGTATGATGGCAGCATACGACAGTGTCGTGATCGGGGGTGGCATCGGCGGGTTGGCGGCAGCCTATACGCTGCACAAACGCGGGTACCGGGTGTTGGTGATCGAGGCGGCCAATCGGGTTGGCGGGGTCATCCACAGCGTCACCACGCCGGAAGGATTTACGCTCGACTGCGGGCCGAATACGCTGGGCACAAAAGATGTGCGGTTGTGGCAAGAGTTGATTGACCTCGGCCTGCGTGAGCGTATCACACCGGCAACCCGCCATGGCAAGCGCCGTTTCATCTTGATCAATGGCAAGCCGGTTGAGATCCCCACCTCGCCGGTAGGCTTGATCACCACGCCGTTGCTCTCGTGGCAAGGAAAATTGCGCGTGCTGGCCGAACCGTTTGTAAAAAACACGACTACTGGCGCCGAAGAGAGTGTGGCCGCTTTCTTTAGCCGCCGGATCGGCCCCGAAGCAACTGCGCGACTGCTCGACCCCTTCGTCGCCGGGGTGTACGCCGGCAACCCCAACCAATTGTCGGTGGCAGCGGTCTTTCCCTCGCTGTGGGAAGCGGCCCAACGCGGCGGCAGCATTGTGCGCGGCATGCTCAAGCGGCCAAAGCAAAAACCAGCGGTGAGCGAGCCAAAGATGCGCAGCCGCACCTTTAGTTTCCGATCCGGCTTAGCCGAGTGGCCGCGCGCGCTGGCCCGCGCGCTAGGGGCAGGCAATGTCTGGACGGGGCGCAAGGCGGTGGGTTTGCGCGAGCGCGGCGGCTATTGGGAAATAACCGTTGATGGATCAGGTGAAATTGAGACCATCACAGCGCGTAGCGTAATCATCGCGACACCGGCCTATGCCGCCGCCGATCTCATCGAGTCGCTTGACACGAATGTGGCCGGCATGCTGCGCAGCATCCCGTATGCGCCAGTGGCGGTGGTTCACCTTGGCTTCCGCCGCGACCAACTCTCGCGTGAACTGAACGGGTTTGGCGTGCTAGCACCATCTAGCGAAAAGCGCCAATTCCTCGGCATTCTATGG
The DNA here is from genome assembly GCA_025057175.1 of Chloroflexus sp. Classification (GTDB taxonomy): domain Bacteria; phylum Chloroflexota; class Chloroflexia; order Chloroflexales; family Chloroflexaceae; genus Chloroflexus. The sequence continues at coordinate 5,716 of JANWYE010000115.1, forward strand.
GCTTCCAGCCTCTTCCCGCATGTGGCCCCGCCCGACCGGGCGCTCACGATCACGCTGGCCGGCGGCGCGATCCGGCCCGAACTGGCCGAGCAGAGCGAAGAGGCGCTGATCGAGTCGGCGATCCGCGACAATCACCACGTGTTGGGCATTAGCGGCCAACCGTTGCTCACCCACGTTACGCGCTGGCGCTATGCGATCCCGCAGTACACGTTTGGCCATCTCGAACGGATGGCAGCCATTGAGCGGCTCGAACAACGCTGGCCAACTTTGCAGTTGACCGGCAGCTATCGCGGCGGCGTGGGCGTACCGAAAACGTGGGCTAGCGGCGTGCAGGCCGGCGAGCGGGTCGCTGCCGCGCTCGACGCGCAGGGCGCAACTACCGGCGCTTTAGAGCAGGCACACGGATAGTCAGGGGTGGGGTGTAGGGGCGGCTTGCCAACCAAACCTACACCCCAATGTATGACCGATGCGGTATAATACCATTGTTTGCCATGGCAGGCGACAGCCTTACAGGGGAAACAATGGACAGACAAGACCGCATCGCTGGCGGATTATTCGGCCTCTTAATTGGCGACGCATTGGGGGTACCGTACGAATTTCATCCACCCGATGCCTTGCCGCCACTCGAACAGATCGACATGCAGCCGCCGGCTGGATTCCGGCGCAGTCACCCCACCGTGCCACCGGGAACGTGGTCAGACGACGGAGCGTTGGCGCTTGCCCTCCTTGACTCGCTGCTCACCTGCGACCGGCTCGATCTCAACGACTTTGCGCTGAAGATCAGATCGTGGTACGAACAGGGCGCTTACACACCTGACGGCATTGTCTTCGATGCCGGGGTACAAACCGTCAAAGCCATACAGGCCCTCCAGCAGGGTCTGCCACCGTACCGATCGGGGCCAGCCGGCGAATCCGACAACGGCAACGGCTCGTTAATGCGCGTCCTACCGCTAGCGCTTTGGCACACCGGCGATGATCGGGCACTGGTAGCCGATGCGCACATGCAATCATTGCCGACCCATGGCCATCTGCGTGCGCAAATCTGCTGCGCGTTGTACTGCCTGTGGGCGCGGTACGAATTGGTCGGCGACACCGATGCATGGGCCACCGCGACCAACCGGTTGCGCGAAATCTACGGCAACGGGCAAGCGCGGATCGAGCTAGAGACGCATATCCGGCCTGACGATCTCAGTGGGGGAGAAGGCAAAGGGTATGTGGTTGACACGCTTCGTTCGGCGCGCTGGGCGGTAGCGCAGGGCCACAGCTACGAGCGCGTAGTGCGAGCTGCGATCCGGCTTGGCTACGACACCGACACCACCGCTTGCGTGGCTGGCGGGATTGCCGGCATCCGTTATGGCCTCAGCGGCATTCCCGAACGTTGGCGGCAACAACTGCGCGGGCAGGAATTGGCGCAAGCGTTAGTTACTCGCTTACTGCACCATTAGCGTGGTATCACGGTCAAGCGAATACCGTTGCTTGCCAGACTGATTTCGTAGCACGACATTCCCATCAGGTGACGCTGGATACACATATACATCGGTGATCACAAAATCCAACACGAGCAGCGCAATAGCTAAACCTGCGGCGCTGGCAAATATTGCAGATCAATCCCAAGAATGCTATAATCACCGCGATCTTGCGACGGCGCGCGCAAACAACAATAACAAACAACATTACATTATCAATATAGCACGACAAACAATTTATTCTTAGCAAATCACACTGTCATGAAACCACGATTTACCTCAAAATACGATCGTTCACCTCTTTATAAGAATATCATCATTCTTGTGGAACTATTATTTGCCCTTACTATCACGATATTCTGTGCTATCTACCTATTTCATGTTCAAGAAACACCATTTCTCTACTCCCTTGAAACTGCTCAAGACATCATTGCAGAATGCCAACGCCAGCAGAATGGATGCGAAAGAGTAAATGCGCTCAACGCTGCTCACGACATTCTCGAAGGGAGTGGCTGGTATGGGCCTGAGCAAAACGAGACGATCACTTACCGCTGGACGAAGAGCAGCGCCGAAGTGCGTTTACCACTACGGTACAATAGCGGTCGGCATTATATTGCCATCCTAACTGGGCTTTCAGTGCATCCTGAAGAACCACAACCGATCCGATTCTTCCTTAACGATCAATTCCTTGCAGAAACGCCATCGAGCTATACAATGCGCACATACCGGATTCTCTTGATTCCATCGCAAGGAGACGCGGGTTTGCGGTTTAGCTTTGCAACCAATGGTTTCCGCAGAGAAAATGACAATCGCGACCTAGGGATCCTTGTCGATGAACTCTTTATACAGTCCATTCCGGTAATGAACTGGACAGCTATTGTTGGCTTACCCATCAGTTTATTCATATTTTGGGTTCTCGCGCGCCAACGCACAGCATTAGCGACGACATTTCTCTTGTTGATCATTCAAGTCGTAGCATTGCTCGCTGTCGCGACGGCGTACCGGCCTACCGCCTTGGCATTTGAGCATTTCGCCTTTCTCACCATCATCGCAGCCACACTTAGCATCTTGATTGCAATTGACAATATCTCCCGTCTTGTCCTTTCAATCCTAGTGATTTTAGTAGGTTATAGCGGCATCATCTGGTCGCTCGCTTTCACTGATGACGCCTTTATTTCCTTCCGTTACGCACACAACCTCGTCCATGGCTACGGTCTAGTCTTCAATCCGGGCGAGCGCGTCGAAGGGTACACCAATTTTCTGTGGACAATTCTCTTCAGCGTCATTATCTGGCTCAATGGCGATCCCGTGTTTTGGGCATACATCTTGGGTATAGTGCTCGGCTTCGCCATCACTTTTCTGACGTATCGCGTGGCAACGCAGGTGGTTGGTGCGCAATGGGCGATTATGCCAGCACTCTTAGTAGCGGGCAATCAAAGTGTTCTCATCTACACGGCGCGTGGTTCGGGCATGGAAACGGGGTTTTTCACCCTTCTCGTTTTACTTGGCATTAGCGCATACCTTGCCAGACAAACCAACAACATAATCTCCTACTGCACTTCTGGAATTTTCTTCGCCCTTGCAACCCTTACTCGGCCAGAGGGAGCCATTTTCTTTAGTTTAACAATCACTCACGCTTTTATTAATGATTTCACTAAAGAGAAAGGCAACAAACTTGTTTTGTTTCGCATAAAATATGCTGTCAAGAAACTATTCCCAATGGCGTCATTTTTCTTTGTCGTCTTTTTATCGCATCTCATTTGGAGGATATGGTATTACGGCGACGTATTGCCAAACACATTTTATGCCAAAGTTGGTTCAGGCATTCAACAATGGTTGCGCGGTTTGGAATACACCGGCCAATTTGCTCAAACTATTGGCGCAGTATTCTTCGCTGTCGCCCTTGTTTATCCATTACTGCTGCTCTTTACACCCCATCTGCGCCGGGAATCCACCACTTCAGCAACCCTCTACGCATGGTTATTATGCGCGGTTTATACCATCTACATCATTTATGTCGGCGGCGATCATTTTCCGGGAGAGCGTTTTTTTGTACCGATTATCCCTCTGCTAGCGATATTGATTACCGGCAGCCTCGCCTTGCTCACCCAACAACCGATCGTGCGACGTTTGCCGCACATTGTACCAATGTTAAGTATTGTTGTCGCTCTTAGCATCCTATCTACCTCATTATATCGCGGAGAATTCTTTGAACAGCGTGTGCTCGGCAACGATGAAAGCGTCTGGATCTGGGCCGATCTTGGCAAATGGCTATATCGTCACACGCCGCCAGACGCTAGCATCGCGGCGGCTGGTATTGGCGCTATTGCATACTATTCGCAACGCGAAGTTATTGATATGTACGGTTTAACCGACAAACACATTGCCCGCTTACCTGCCGAAAACATGGGAAGTGGAGCACCCGGCCACGAAAAGCAGGATCCCGCATACATCCTTAATGTTCGCAAACCTACGTACATCCCAAGCCTGTGGGAGAATTACTTTGGCGGCAGTGCGGTTTTACAAGCAAATTATGACTCAATCGATATTCGAACCGAACGAGGATTCTATTTGGAACTATGGCAACGAAAAAGGATTGCAGCGCCGATTTCGCCCCTTACATTTCCCTATACTGATCGCCCCTAGCGATTGCCTCCAACTGGCTGCAAGCTCAACTGCTGATGGATCACGCGGGCAATCTGCATCGCGCCATCGCGTGGCACTGCGTGTTTGAGGCGCTCGACGGTGGCGGCGTAGCGCGCCGGGTCTTCTAGACTGCTGATCGCAGCGGCAATTCGCTCGTTAGTAGGGCAGAAAAAGCCCAATTCATAATTCAAGACGAAATCAATATTGCCATGCTCTTGAATGCCAACCGCCTCGGTGACAATCACCGGCTTGCGCATCACCAACGCTTCCATCAGCGTGCCGGGGCCGGCCTTCGTCACCACCACATCGCTCGCGGCCATCAACTCTTCCATGTTGTTGACAAAGCCAAACAGGTGGGTATGCGGCAAGCGCGGCCCTTGGCGCAGCTCTTCGTACAACGCCCGATTCTTGCCGGTGACGACAAGGAATTGCTTGTCAGGCATTTGTTGTTCGAGCGTCTGCACCAATTCACCCAACCGGCCTGAACCGACGCCGCCGGCAGTCAACAACACAGTAAAGCGATCAGGATCAAAACCCAACGCGCGGCGCACAGTCGGCGCATCACGATTTTCGGCGGCAAACTTCGGATGCACTGGAAAACCACAACGTTGCAACTGGCTTGGCTTCATGCCGCGTTTGTGCATGAGACGATACGCCTCATCAGTTGGCGTGAGGGCCAAATCAACGCCGGGATAGCTCCACGCCGCGTGCAACGTCACCAGATCGGTCACGACCGTCACCACGCGGAACGCATTGTGACGGCGACGCCGCGCCGCGCAGACGAGGCGGTGGACGAGCGGATGGGTAACGACCACCAAGCGTGGACGGCGTTCGGCGAGCAGGCGTTCGAGATTCTGGCGGGCAATCAGGTACACCACCCGCGAGAGAAAGCCAACCGTCGAGCGCGAATTCGTCAGTTGAAACGAGAAATTGTACAGCTTCAGCCAACGGGTCGAGAGCTGATCGTACAGGCCGGGGGCGCTGCGCACACCGGGCACATTAGTCGCTTGCAACAGATCTTCAATCGCCCATGTGATGCTGCCACCCGACAATTGTTCGAGCGCCGCGCTGATAGCGACCGCCGCGCTGCGATGGCCGCCGCCGGTATCGGAAATGGCAAATAGCACATCAATTGGTTGCCGGTTCATAATGGTCTCAATCGTAACGATGTTGTTCGAGATCGGCAATGACCTTCTCGGCAATCTCAAGGGCTGCGCGTGGCCGAGCTGTCGCTTGCGCGCACCGGCGCATCTCCATCAGCATAGTAGGATGGTTCAGGAGATTGAGCACAGCCCGCGGCGTCGACTCGCACATACGCAATTGAATACCACTGCCGGTGCTCACCACATAATCGGCATTCCACTCTTCGTGGCCGGGAATAGGATCGATGATCACCATGGGGGTGCCGCGCGCCATCACCTCACTGACAATGAGGCCGCCTGCTTTGGTGATCACAAGATCACTCGCTGTAATCAGATCGTCAACATAATCGATAAAACCGAGCACCCGCAGAGCGATTTTCGGGGTCGAAATAAAATCGCTTAACGACTCAACCAGCGTCGTATTCCGGCCAGCCACCACCACCAACGTTGCCTTCAGCTCACTTTGCATCAAGCCGCTCACGATCTGGCGCACGTGATCATCATCAACACCGCCGCCAAACAACGTCACCACAGTGCCATCGAGCGGCAGATCACGCCGGATGCGCGCTTCACGGCAATCGTTGGGTTGGGCAAATTTCGGATCGATAGGAATGCCACTGACCACGATTTGCTGCGGACTAATGCCACGTTCGATCAGTTGAGCGCGCGTCTGTTCATCACCGACAAAATAGCCATCAATTTCAGTGTAGGTCCAGAAGGTGTGAGCCGCATAGTCGGTGATTACACAATAGATCGGCTCGGTGAGACGGGCGCTGCGTTTGTAGCCAACGAGCAGCTCCATGGGCAAAAAGTGAGTGCAGATGATCACTTCGGGCTGAAACGCGCGGAGCACCTCTTTAAGGCCATTGGTACCGATGCTCTCAACCAGTTTGCGAATATTGTTGGTGATCTCAGCCAGATTCGGATCGGCATTGGTCTGGGTATAGAAATAACCCCACACCAACGGCGCCCGGTCGGTCAATTCGAGATACGACCGAGCGTAGGCAAGCCGAAACAGGCGCGAGGTATGATCGAGCACATCTTCAACCCGCACCTCTCCCGGCTGGCGACGGCTAAAGGCAGCCGCCAAGGCTTCGGCGGCGCGCTTATGACCAGTGCCGACCGATGCATGTAAAATCAAGACCCGCGGCATAACTGTATCTCCAGCGAGGCGCC
>JANWYE010000116.1 GCA_025057175.1 Chloroflexus sp.
CCGGGCGGGGTTCGGTGCAGGGGATGCGTCCCGCTAGAGCGGGGATTGCTTCGGGGCTGCGCCCCCTCGCAATGACAGGGGGGGGGCTGCGCCCCCTCGCACTGGCCGGGCGGGGTTCGGTGCAGGGGATGCGTCCCGCTAGAGCGGGGATTGCTTCGGGGCTGCGCCCCCTCGCAATGACAAAAGGGGGCGTGCCGTCCCCTCGCACTGACAGGGGGCCATCTGTCATTGCGAGCCGCCGTAGGCGGCGAAGCAATCTCCCGCGAGCACGGACAGCGACCGCTCAGGTGCCGTCTCGTGGTCGTGGGGGATGGTTGTGAGGGCTGCCGCGCCTGCGCACTGGCCGGGCGGGGTTCGGTGAGGGGGCGTCCCGCTAGAGCGGGGGATTGCTTCGGGGGCTGTCGCCCCTCGCAATGATAACTGGGCTGCCGTCCCCTCGCACTGACAGGGGGCCATCTGTCATTGCGAGCCGCCGTAGGCGGCGAAGCAATCTCCCACTGAAGTGGAAACGATGCGTTGTGCGGGTGCTTTCCGCCAGAGCAGGCAAAACGTATGGCAGAACACAACAATGATGTGCTCCCGCCGGAAGTGCGGCGCGACCAGATTATGGCATTGCTGCAACGTCATGGTCAGGTGACGGTCAAGTGGTGCGCCGAGCAGTTGGGTGTTTCCGAAGTGACGATCCGTAGCGATTTCGCGCTGCTTGAGCGCGAAGGCTTACTGCGACGGGTGTGGGGTGGCGCGGTGCTCGACCGTCCCCTCTGGCCGGAAGGCAGCTTTGCCTCGCGCCTGAAGGTGCATTCGGCGGAAAAGGAGCGGATTGCGCGCGTGGCAGCCGATCTGATCACCGATGGCGATACGGTGATGCTCGATGCCAGCACCACTGCCTACGCGATTGCCCGCCAGATCGCTGACCGGCGTAACCTCACGATTATTACCAATGGCATGCATCTGGCGCTGGCGCTGGGCGCGAATCCGGCCATCACCACGATCGTGATCGGCGGGCAGGTGCGTGGCGATACCGGTTCGCTGACCGGTACGCTGGCTGAGGAGATGTTGCAGCGCCTCCATGCCGATAAGGGGTTCTTTTCGGCGCGTGGTTTGACCGTGGCAAAGGGGTTGACCGAAAGCTCCATTCCCGAAGGGTTGCTGAAGGCCGAGATGGTGCGTCACGTCGATCGGGTGATTGCCGTGCTCGATAGCAGCAAGCTAGGCCAGACGGCGCTGACTAGCTTCTGTCCGGTTGAGGCGATTCATCATCTGATCACTGCCGGCCCCGAAGCTGCTGAGCGCAGCGCCCCCTTCACTGAGTTCTTTCCCGTGACAATCGTGTAGCGAGGAGGCTATGCAAGTTGCTCCTGTGTTGGAGATGCGTGATATTTCGCGGCGCTTCGGTAGTACCCAAGCGTTGGCCGGCGTGAGCCTGCGGCTCTATCCCGGTGAAGTGCATGCCTTGCTGGGCGAGAATGGCGCCGGTAAGTCAACCTTGATCAAGATTATGACCGGTGTCCATCAACCTGATAGCGGCCAGATTCTGCTTGATGGCCGTCCGGTGCGAATTGGCAGCACGTTGGAAGCGCAGCGATTAGGGATTGCAGCGATCTATCAAGAACCGTTGATGTATCCCGATCTGAATGTGGCCGAAAATATCTTTATTGCTCACGCCGGGCGCGGGCCGTTAGTTGATTGGGGCAAGATGTACCGTGAGGCGGAAGCGATTCTCAACCAGCTCGATGTGCGGCTCGATGTGCGCCAACCGGCGCGCGGGCTGAGCGTGGCGGCCCAACAAACGGTTGAGATTGCCAAAGCGTTGTCGTTGCAGGTGCGCGTGCTGATTATGGATGAACCGACCGCGGCGCTGTCGGCGCACGAGGTTGAGCAACTCTTTGCGATTGTGCGCCGGCTGCGCGCGCAGGGGGTGGCTATTCTCTTTATCTCGCACCGGCTGGAAGAAGTGTTTGACATCGCCGACCGGATTACCGTTTTTCGCGATGGCCGGCTGATTTCATCGGCGCCGCGCGCTGATGTCACTGTTGAACAGGCCATTCGCGATATGGCCGGGCGCAGCGTCGAGCAGCTCTTCCCGCGCCGGCATACGGTGCGCGATGAGGTGCTGGTGCAGGTGCGCGATCTAGGCCGCCAAGGCGCGTTTCACGGTGTTTCGTTCGAGGTGCGCGCTGGCGAGGTGCTCGGTTTTGCCGGCTTAGTCGGCGCGCGCCGCACCGATGTGGGATTGGCGCTGTTTGGCATTGCCCCGGCTGACCACGGAACGATTACCATTGCCGGCCAGACGGTGCGCATCACGAATCCGCGCCAAGCAATGCGACACGGCATTGCTTACGTGAGCGAGGATCGGCGCGGGCTGGGCCTGTCGTTGCCGATGTCGATCGCGGCCAACATCACTCTACCTACACTCCGGCGCTACCTCAATCCATTGGGTTTATTGCGTCGCCAAACTGAGCTTGCTACCGCCGAAGAGTTTCGTCGCCGGCTGGCGATCCGCGCCCCTTCGGTCGAGGTAGAAGTAGGCAAGTTGTCGGGCGGCAATCAGCAGAAAGTGATGCTCAGCAAGTGGCTGAATACCCGTCCGCGCCTGCTCATTCTCGATGAGCCGACGCGCGGGATTGATGTCGGGGCGAAGGCTGAGGTACATCAGATGATCGATGACTTGGCGGCTGAAGGTATCGCAATCATTCTGATCTCTTCCGATTTGCCTGAAGTGTTAGCTATGAGTGATCGGGTGCTGGTGATGCGTGAAGGCCGGCAGATGGGCATCTTTACCCGCCACGAAGCGACCCAAGAGCGAGTATTGGCGGCAGCGATGGGGCAACGCGATGCCGTAGAGACGGCTCGGTGGGCGGTCTCTGAAGGGTGATGGTCGCCTTGTGAACGGTGGCCGGCAGTGATGCAATGAAGCGAAACCCAACAGGAGCGTTGTGATGCATACATGGCGACAGCGGATTCGGCCAGAGCAGATCCGCGAGTTGAGTTTGATCGGGCTGATAGTAATTGCACTGCTGATTTTTGGTTGGCAGATCGAGAATTTTCTTTCCGCCCGCACCTTTAATCGGATTACCTCCAGCGTTGCGATTGTCGGCATGGTGGCGATTGGCCAGACATTGGTCGTGCTGACGCGCAATATCGATCTGTCGGTGGGATCAATCGTTGGCTTTACCGCCTATTTTGTCGGGTCGCAATTGGCGGCCAATCCCGGCTTGCCGCCGGTAGCGGCGATTGTGTTGGCAGTGCTGACCGGTGGCGCATTAGGGTTGGTGAATGGCCTGATCGTGGCCTATGGCCGGGTGCCGGCAATCATCACCACCCTCGGTACGCTGGCGATCTACCGCATGCTGCTGATTAACTATGCCAACGCTCGCACAATAACGGTCGATTCGCTGCCGTCATGGGTTGTTGAGCTGAGCCGGCAGACGCTCTTTGCGATTGGTGATTTTGCTGTGCGCCCCTTGTTTGCTATCACGATCGCCGCCATGGTTGTATTTCAGTTTGTGCTGGCCTATACCGTGTTTGGCCGGCGTTTGTACGCCATTGGCTCAAACCCTGAAGCGGCTCGCTTTGCCGGTTTACCGGCGCAACGCACGGTGCTGGCGGCGTTTGTGCTCTGCGGCATGTTGGCCGGTATGGCCGGTTTCCTCTTCCTTGCCCGTTTCGGCAACATTACCGCTGTGGCCGGGCAAGGGATCGAGCTTGAATCGGTGGCGGCAGTAGTGGTTGGCGGGGTCAATACCTTTGGTGGTTCAGGCACCGTGCTTGGCGCATTGCTCGGCGCGTTCCTAATCGATCTGTTGGGGCAGGGTTTACTGCGCTGGCTCGGAATTAGCGAGTTTTGGCGCGATGCGCTGCTGGGGTTGTTGATCTTGCTGGCCGTGGCTTCAGATTCGGTCATCTTGGGCTGGTTGCGCCGAGTGTGGGCTGCGCCGGCGCTGCGCGCGGAGGTGAGCAATGAACGCTAAGTTGCGCCGCCTGCTGAGCTGGGAAGGGTTGCTGCTGGCAATTTTCGTGCTGGTGGCCGCAGTGAATGCCAATCTCGCTCCGGCGTACTTGAGTTTGAATAACCAAATTAATCTCTTTCAATTGTCGATCGAGAAGATTATTGTTGCGCTGGTGATGACCTTTATCATCATTAACGGCGAGATCGATCTGTCGGTGGCGTCGGTGATGGGCTTGGCTGCTTGTATCGTCGCAGTGCTGTTTGATCGCGGCGCGCCGATGGAATTGGCGATAGTCGTTGCGCTGCTGGCCGGCGCGCTCTGCGGCGCCTTCAATGGCTTTTGGGTTGCCTATGTTGGCCTGCCATCGCTGGCCGTCACGCTGGCCGGGATGATCGGCTTCCGCGGCGTGGCTCGTATCTTGATCGAGGATCGCTCAATTGGTGGTTTTCCGGCATGGTTCACCGCTCTTGGCCAACAACCGTTGCTCGGCCCATTCCCGCTCAGCCTGATCCTCTTTGCGCTGCTCTTTGCGCTGGCCTTGGTCGTGTTGCAATACTCTGGCGTGGGGCGCTTGGTCTACGTCATTGGCCATAACGCCGCCGTGGCCCGCTATTCTGGCGTTGATGTCCCCCGCCTCAAGCTCGGCCTCTTCATTGCTTCCGGCCTTGTCGCCGCGCTGGCCGGCGTTCTGCTGGCTGCCCGCCTTGGCGCGGTGCGCGGCAATACCGCCGATGGCTTTGAGCTTGACATCATCACCATGGTGTTGCTCGGCGGGGTCAGCATCTTTGGCGGCACCGGCAACTTAGCCGGCGTCGGTTTGTCTATTCTCGTCATCCTCAACTTGCGCAATGGGATGTCGTTGCTCAATGTGACCGGCAACGTGCAGACCGGCGTAGTTGGGATGTTGTTGATCCTATCGGTGTTGTTGCCCAATCTAGCCCAGATGGCGCGTGAACGCTGGCAGCGGCGCGCCGTGCAGCGAAAGGAGGTGCAGACCGGCGTCGAAACGAGTGTGTCATCGTAGTTGATGGGTTCCGAACAGTGGTGTTCAAGCTGTACTCGTAGTAAGAGGAGTATGCCCATGCAGGCGACCAAACGACATCTGTTCTTTGCCGTTACGCTGATTATTGCCTTGTTGTTAGCGGCCTGTACGCCGCAACCGCAGACACCTGCGCCGACGAGCGCGCCTGCGCCAACGAGCGCGCCCGCGCCGACCAGCGCACCCGCGCCAACTACGGCCCCGGCGGGTGGCGTAGTCTCGGCGACTCCCGGCCTTGACATCGACATGATCCTGTTGCCCAAGTTCCTTGGCATTGCCGTCTTCGATCAAGCCTACGAGGGCGCGAAGGAGGCTCACGCTGAGCTGGGCAACAAAGGTGATCTGATCTTCACTGGCCCGACTGCCGAGAATTCGGTAGCAGGGCAGATTGAGACGCTGACCAACGCCGCGACGCAAGGCGTGAAGGCAGTGATGCTCTCGAATAATGCCGGCGACCAGATTGCGGCAGCGGCGCAGGCGGCGCAGGCGGCAGGGGTGAAGGTAGTGACGTGGGATTCACCCATCCCCTCAGCGCAAGGCGAGAGCGTCTTTGTGGCGCAGGTCGATTTCAACGAGACGGGCCGGGTGATGGCCGATATGGCGCTGGCAATTCTCGGCGCGGAAGGGGGCGAGTTTGCCATCTTGTCGGCCTCGCCTGATGCTGCGAACCAGAATGCGTGGATTGCGGCGATGAAGCAGGTGCTGACCGAGCCGAAGTATGCCAAGCTGAAGCTGGTTGACACCGTCTACGGCAACGACCAGTCCGAGGAGAGCTACAATCAGGCGCTGGCGCTGGTTGACAAATACCCGAACCTGAAGCTGATTATGGCCCCGACGACGGTGGGGATTGCGGCAGCGGCCAAGGCGATGACCGACGAGGGCTTGTGCGACAAGGTGAAGGTGTCGGGCTTGGGCCTGCCGTCCGAGATGGTCAGCTACACCCTGAGCGGGTGCGCGCCACAGTTTGCGTTGTGGAGCTTCAAAGACCTTGGCTATCTGACCTACTATCTGGCCTACGGTCTCGCTACTGGCCAACTGCAAGGCGTCGAAGGCGAGCGGTTCAATGCCGGACGGATGGGGACCTACACCATCGAGAAAGACCCCACCCGGCCCAACGGGTTGCGCGTGTTGATGGGGCCATTCACCGTCTACACCGCCGAGAACGTCAACCAGTAGCGGTTTGGCACGCCACACCGCTATCGGGTGGCGTGCCATAGACCACCGTGCTCGGCAATTATGGAGTGCGGCAGTACAACTGCCGCACTCCATACCAGCAACAGGTATTTGTATTTGATAGGGCCTTTGAATGATTGGGGCGCGGGCCGCTAGCCCGCAACCCAACTTGGCGCCTTGTCATAGCGAGGTGCGGTAGAGCGTAGCGCTGCTATGCCCCCGCGCCAGCAGCAATCTCCCGCGCAAGCGGGACGCATTCGGTGCCATCAGTGGCGGCGGTGCGTTTCGGACAGTAGACGGAAGCCGCCAACGCAGGGGATTGCTTCGCCGCCTACGGCAGCGCGCTGCGCTGCCGCTACGGCGGCTCGCAATGACAGAGGGAGATGGCAGTTTGCAAGGAGAGGGAGAGACAGCGGCTCACAAGGACAGCGGGATCGGTGGCAATGCGCGAGGCGACTTCGTCATAGCGAGGTTACGGCAGGGCGTAGCGCTGCTATACCCCGCGCCGGCAGCAATCTCCCGCTCCGGCGAGCGCAATGCCTGTCAGGGATGGCCTGTTTGAACAACGTGCCTAAGTTGTCTCGCCAAGCTGTAGCAGCACTTGATCTAAACGAACGAGGTTCGTATGAAACGAGTCGGCTTTACCCTCAAAGTCAAACCAGAACTCATTGACGAATACAAAGCCCACCATGCTAATGTATGGCCAGAGATGCTTGACGCCCTGCGCCGGCACGGCTGGCGCAACTACACCCTCTTTATGCGCGACGACGGCCTGTTGTTCGGCTATGTCGAAGTGCCGGAGAGCTTTGAGCAGGCGCTGGCCGGCATGGCTACCGAAGAGGTCAATGCGCGCTGGCAGGCGATGATGGCGCCCTACTTCGAGAATCTGAGTGGCGCGTATGCTGATCAGAGTATGGTGCAACTCGAAGAGGTGTTTCATCTCGATTGAAGCTATCAGTGGCCAAACGCAGAATGGGCTTGTTGCTCCCTCTTCTACGTTCTCTGTAGTAAAAACCAACCTGACAATTGGGGTAAGATTATGACCTTTCCTGCGCCTACTCCGGCCCAGATCGAGGCAGCCTATGCGGTGGCGCGCGATCGCTACGCAGCGTTAGGGGTTGACACCGAAGCGGTGTTGGCGACGTTGGCGACGGTCAGCCTTAGCCTGCATTGCTGGCAAGGCGACGATGTGGGCGGGTTTGAGAATCCCGGCGGTCCGCTCGAAGGCGGGATTGCCGCGACCGGCAACTATCCGGGCAAGGCCCGCAACGGCGATGAGCTACGGAGCGATCTCGATCTGGTTTATCGCCTGTTGCCAGGCCGCCATCGTCTGAATCTGCACGCCATCTACGCCGAAACTGGCGGCGTCAAGGTCAGCCGTGACGAGCTGCGCCCCGAACACTTCGCTGCGTGGCTCGATTGGGCCAAGGCTAATAATCACGGCATTGACTTTAACCCAACCTGCTTCTCCCATCCGCTGGCCGCCGATGGCATGACATTAGCCCATCCCGATCCCGCTATTCGTCGCTTCTGGATCGATCACTGTATCGCGTGCCGAAGGATCGGCGCCCATTTTGGCCGCGAACTCGGCACGCCTTGCGTCACCAACATCTGGATCCCCGATGGCGCGAAGGATAATCCGGTAGACCGGCTGGGGCCGCGCCAACGGTTGCGCGAGTCGCTCGACGCCATTCTGGCCGAACCGCTCGACCCGGCCTACAATCGCGACGCGGTTGAGGCCAAGCTCTTCGGCATCGGTTCCGAGAGCTACGTCGTCGGTTCACACGAGTTCTATCTCGGCTATGCCGTCAGCCATCCCGGCTTGTTACTCTGCCTCGACAGCGGTCATTTCCACCCAACTGAGACCATCTCAGACAAGATCTCGGCGGTCTTGTTGTTTGTTGATGAACTGTTGTTGCATGTAAGCCGCGGCGTGCGTTGGGATAGCGATCATGTCGTGACCTTCTCTGACGAAACGCAAGCGATTATGCAAGAGGTGGTGCGCGGCGGCTTCTTGGCCCGCACCCATATCGGTCTCGATTTCTTCGACGCCAGCATCAACCGCGTCGCAGCGTGGACAATCGGCGCCCGCAATGCCTTGCGCGCCTTGTTGGTGGCGCTGCTGGAACCAACCGCGCGCCTGCGCGAGCTAGAATTAGCCGGTGATACCACTGCGCGGCTGGCCCTGCTCGAAGAGCTGAAGGGTATGCCTTGGCAAGCAGTGTGGGATGCCTACTGCTACCGCAATGATGTGCCGGTTGGCGCCAGTTTCCTGAACGAGATCAAACGCTACGAGGCGGAGGTGTTGGCCGCACGGAGCTAGAGGTGAATGTCTTTCCAACACCATCGTTTGCCGACACAGGGAGTTTCCCAATGAATACGAACACCACTCGTTTTCGTCACGTCTATTACGGCTGGGATGCAGCCTATGCTGCGACGCTCGATCCGGTGGCCCGGCTGGTCTACCGCTCGAACCTGCTGGGAAGCGATCAACGCATTACCAATACTGGCGGCGGTAATACGTCGGCCAAAATCAGCGAGCGTGATCCCCTGACCGGCGCGCCGGTTGAGGTGTTGTGGGTGAAGGGGTCAGGCGGCGATCTGCGCACCAGCACTCGCGCCAATTTTGCCTCGCTTGAATTGAACAAGCTGCGCGAATTGCGCGCAATCTATCTGCGCGATCCTCATCGTGGCCCTAAAACGGCTATCGAAGATGCGATGGTTGATCTCTATCCCCATTGCACTTTTAATCTTAACCCGCGCGCATCGTCGATTGATACGCCGCTGCACGCTTTCATCCCCTACCGCCATGTCGATCATATGCATCCCAACGCAGTGATCGCGATTGCCGCCGCGCGTAACGGCGAGCGGCTCACGCGTGAAATCTATGGCGACGAGGTGATCTGGACGCCATGGCAGCGGCCCGGTTTTGATTTGGGCATGACGCTGGAACGAATCTGTCGCGAGCATCCGCAGGCGAAGGGAGTGATTTTGGGTGGGCACGGCTTGATCAATTGGGCCGACGATGATCAAGAATGCTACGAACGCACGCTTGATCTCATCGAGCGGGCAGCGCGCTATATCGAGGAACATGATCGCGGCGAAGCAACTTTTGGCGGGTCGAAGTATGCTACGTTGCCGCTCGATGAACGGCGGGCGATGCTGGCCGCCATCTTGCCGTGGTTGCGCGGCCAGATCAGCCGGCAGCGCCGGTTTATCGCCACCATCCAAGACGATGACCGCACCCTGCGCTTCGTCAACAGCGTTGATGCGCCGCGCTTGGCCGAATTGGGCACAAGTTGCCCCGATCACTTCCTGCGCACCAAAATCAAGCCGCTGTACATCGACTGGAATCCACAGGCCGAGAGCCTGAGCGATCTGCGCCGTAAGCTGGCCGATGGCCTTGACAGTTATCGCGCCGATTACACCCGCTACTACGAAACCCACCGCCATCCCGATTCGCCACCGATGCGCGATCCGAACCCCACCGTCATCCTCATTCCCGGTTTAGGCATGATTGCGTGGGGGAAAGACAAGAGCGAGTCACGGGTCACCGCCGAGTTTTACACGGCGGCAATTGAGGTAATGCGCGGCGCTGAAGCGATTGACGAGTATGTCGCGCTGCCGCTGCAAGAAGCGTTTGATATTGAGTATTGGCAGCTCGAAGAGGCGAAGCTGCGCCGCATGCCGCCGGAAAAAGAGCTGGCCCGGCAAGTAATTGCCGTAGTTGGCGGCGGCAGTGGCATTGGGCGAGAAGTGGCGCTGCGCTTGGCCAACGAGGGGGCGCATATTGTTTGCGTTGATAAAGACGGTGCTGCAGCACAGGCTACGGCCCAAGCGATCATCGAACGGCACGGCATGGGGATCGGGGTCGCCGGCAGTGATATTTCGGCCTGCGGCCCGGCAATTGGTTTGACTGCCGACATCACCGATCGCGCAAGCGTGCGCGCGATGCTCCAACAAGCGACACTGGCTTATGGCGGTCTCGACGCAGTGGCGGTCACTGCTGGCATCTTCGTCGCCCCCGATGCCGAAGGCCGTATCCGTGATGAGCAGTGGGCGCTCACCTTCGCCATCAACGTCACCGGCCACTATCTGGTCGCTGACGAAGCAGCCAAGATCTGGCGCGAGCAGGGCTTGCCGGCCAATCTAGTCTTAACTACTTCCGTCAATGCAGTCGTTGCCAAAAAGGGATCGCTGGCCTACGATACCAGCAAAGCGGCGGCCAACCACCTCATCCGCGAGCTGGCCATTGAATTGGCCCCGCTGGTGCGGGTCAATGGCGTCGCCCCGGCCACGGTCGTGCAGGGTAGCGGCATGTTCCCCCGCGAGCGGGTGATTGCCTCGCTCACTAAATACGGCATTCCCTTCACGCCTGATGAACCGACCGAGGCGCTCACCGATAAATTGGCCCGCTTCTACGCCGAACGGTCGTTGCTCAAGCGCCCAATCACCCCTGCCGATCAAGCCGAAGCCTTCTTCTTGCTCCTCAGCCAGCGTCTAAGCCAGACCACTGGCCAGATCATCACGGTTGATGGCGGATTACACGAAGCCTTTTTGCGGTGAGCGGGTGTTTGATTCGCGCAGGTGCAACCCATAAACCCGTAGGGATACAGCGCAACTGTATCCCTACGACGACAACCCATTGCTGAACACCTATCAAGGGAATACCATGGCAGAATTAGCCCACTTTATCGCAGTTGACATCGGCGCTTCCAGCGGGCGGGTGATTCTAGGCCGCTGGGATGGCAGCCAGATGGCGCTTACCGAACTCCACCGCTTTCCGAACGGCATGGTCGAGCGCGGCGGCCATCTGTTTTGGGATATTAACCGGCTTTGGCATGAGGTGCAGCACGGTTTGCGCCAGTATGCGCAAACTGAACATGCTGCTTTGCTGGCGAGCATCGGGATTGATACGTGGGCGGTTGATTATGCTCTGCTCGATGAACGCGGTGTGCTGATCGGCGATCCCTTTGCCTATCGCGATCCGCGCAACGAGGGCATTGCTGAGCAGGTCGATCAGATCATTTCGCCTGAAGAACTCTACGAGCGTACCGGTTTGCAGCGGTTGCCGTTCAATACCCTCTACCAGCTCTATGCCGAGCGGCAGGGAGACCGGTTAGCGCGAGCGACAACGATGCTGCTCATTCCCGATCTGTTTCACTATTGGCTGACCGGGCAGCGGGTGGCTGAATACACTAACGCCACCACAACCATGTTTCTTGCCGCGCGGCAACGGGTGTGGGCGACCGATTTGCTGGCGCGGCTTGGCATTCCTACGCATATCCTGCCGCCACTGGTTATGCCGGGTACGCGCCTTGGTCCACTCCTGCCAGAATTGCAAACCGCGCTCGGTCTGCCGGCCAGCGTAACGGTCGTGGCAGTGGGTACCCACGATACCGCTAGCGCGGTTGCCGCTGTGCCGCATCTCGATGCGCAAAGCGCCTACATTAGCAGCGGCACGTGGAGTCTGGTTGGCGTCGAGCGCAACGAACCGTTGATTAATGCCACAGCGCGCCAACTTAATGTTACCAACGAAGGCGGCGTGTATGGTACGATCCGTTTGCTGAAAAACGTCAGCGGTTTATGGTTGTTGCAAGAGTGCCAGCGCCGCTGGCACGAAGAGGGGCTAAACCTGAGCTGGGATGACATCGTCGCCCAAGCTGCCGCTGCGCCGCCACGCCGCTCGCTGATTGATCCCGACGCGCCTGAATTTTTAGCGGTTGGCGACATGCCAGCCCGCATCCGCGATTACTGCCGGCGCACCGGCCAACCGGAGCCGGCAACCGTTGGCGAGCTTGCCCGCTGCTGTCTCGACAGCCTTGCCCTGCGCTACCAACAAGTGATCGATGCGCTGGCCGATCTGACCGGCCAGACCATTACTACGGTGCGG
>JANWYE010000117.1 GCA_025057175.1 Chloroflexus sp.
CCCGTTTGAGCAAACCAGTTGCCACTGTCAGGTCGGCCCGAATCGCCACCGTTGCCACCTGCCCGTCATCAGCGGCCACCCCGCTGGGCAGGTCAATGGCGATAACGCGCAGATCGGCGCGCTGGGCGCGGGCTGCGTTCACTGCGGCAATGATAGCGGCAAGATCGGCCACAGGCGGGCGGGCGCCGGTGCCGAGCAGCCCATCAATCACTAATGTTGCTTCAGCAAGCGTATCAGCAAGCAACGCGCCATCAGCATCATCAGCGGCATGGAGTTCACGGATACCGCGCGCGCGGCATGCCAACAAGTTATTGTCAACGTTACTGCGCCGCCAGCAATAGAGCGTCACCTGCGCGCCGGCATCAGCCAAATGGCGCGCGGCGACCAACGCATCGCCGCCATTATTACCGGGGCCAACCAACGCGAGCACTGCGCACCCGGCCACCGGCGCAAAATGGTCGAGCACAGCCTTTGCCACTCCAGCGCCGGCCCGTTCCATCAACATCGCCCAATCGCTGCCGGCGGCCACCGCCGCTTCTTCAGCGGCCCGCATCTGCGCCGCAGAGACGACGAAAGGCAATGTTTCTTCCATGAGCTACTCCGCAATGCTGGTAAACACTCAACGGCGCGCAACCCATTGTAGCGAGGTTGGATCGCAACGACTCTACCCAGCCCACGCCACGACACTTGCCAACGCCAAATCGGCGGTATGCGACAGGCTCACCGCCAGCGCCTCAATGCGCAAGGCCGCCGCCGTCTGCGCAGCGATGCCTGACAGGCGCAGCGCTGGCCGGCCAGACTCATCGCGCACCACTTCAATCTCTAGCAAACCGGCGCGCGGGTGATCAGCCACGGCCAGCGCGCCTAACCCCCGCAGGCCAATACCCAACGCCTTGGCGCATGCCTCCTTGGCGGCCCAGCGCGCTGCCAGCGCCTCAAAACGAACCACACCCGCATCGGCGACGCAATCAGCCTGTTCGGCGGGAGTATAGACGCGAGCAAGAAACCGCTGGCCGTAGCGATGCACTGCCTGCCGGATCCGCGCCACTTCAACCAGATCGACGCCGTGATAGAGCATCATCGTGCCTTATTGCGCCCCAACTAACGACACATTCGTCACCCGCGCATCGTAGTCGTGCCCGTTGGCATAAATCTCCACACTGCGCAAATAGCGGTAATCGGGCAACCAACCCTCAGCGCGCAGATCGACACGAAACTGCGCCCACGTTGCCGGCTCAACCCGCTGATAAAACACCCCATCAGCCCGCACCCGCAATTCATCATCGCTGGCTGCTGTATAGATGCACACGACTCGCTCTTCGTCAGGATCAGCCGGACTGCTACGCCGAGCTACAATCCGGATCATCACCGGGCATTCGGTGCCGCGGTCGCCCGCTGCCGGCAACGACTGATAATCAATCCGTGCCCAGAGCGAAAAGACCAGCGACCGGAACTCAGACACATCAACCCCGGCTCCATGTACTCCCAACAACTGGCGAATACTGGTCACAAAACCGTTCACTTGCCTGCCGGTGCGATAAAACCACGCTGCTGTGCGCCGATATTCTGGTGGGCAGTTTGAACTATCACTTGGTGGTTGGCAGACCATCACCAACCGGAAAAAACCCCGTTCCGGCAGTGGCAAATTCGGCGTCCCCGACACCTGCCACGTCGTAGCGCGCGGCAGCGTTGGATCATCGGCGCGCGTGGTATTGTTATATTCTGCCTCAGAAAAGAGTGAGAATCCGCCATCCCGGATCAACTCCCAGCGCGCTGGCACCGGCAGACCGGGCAAGCCCGACGGATCAACTTCGATGCGCTGGCCGGCAACTAGGCGCACCGGCTGGCCAACGACCCCAGTCACAATCGCGCTGCCGGAACGCACTGCAATATCAGCCACCAACGCCGGCCGGCCATCAATGCGAATAACACGCCGTTCAGGCGGGTAGAGACCGATGCTATAGCTCCCGCCAGCCAGTAACTCTACCTGAGCATCGCCGAGCAGCACTGTAAAGCGCACTGTTTGAAACGGCTGGCCATCGCGCAAATCATACCGTACATAGCCGCCGGTCTGTTCGAGGGTAACTTGCAAGGTGCCACTATGCCAGCGCGTTGTGCGCAGCTCGGCCAGCCGCAATTCAGCGCCCGCCCACAAATCAAGCTGGCTGCCTTCAAACAGACGCAACGATGCGACCTGACCATAACCGGCATTTGGCAAAGCGCGTAACACATCGCCTTCGCCCAATTCTTGCTGATCGCGAGTACCCTGAAAGATCGTCCGGCCCGCCGGCTGCCAAACAATGCTCTCGTTGACACTCCGCACGACCAACGTTGCCTTCTGGGTATCGGTTGCAGCTCGATACCACTGCCGTACATTCAGCACCGCTAGCGTCACCAACGTAAGAAACAAGCCCAAAAACACGAATAATGTCAGCCATGCTATCCGCAAGGTACGGCGTTGGGCAATGAGTCGTTCATCTGGCACAGTTGTTGTTCCCATACTGCAAATTATACTCGAAGCGACCGCATTGCCAGCAAATGAGCCGGCATCGCCCTGATCGCAGAAAGTTGAACAAACGTACTTGACAAAACAAGTGTTCGGAAGCTATAATTGCTACATCAGTTCTAGTTTTGTCTGCCGCAGTCCGCCGGGGCCGCGGCCTAATGAAAGGATAGCGGCCATGAGAAGACGCGAGATGTCTGATCGACAAGCGGATATTTACCAATACATTGTTGACTTTATCAGAGAGCGCGGCATCTCGCCCTCGATCCGTGATATTCAGCACGATCTGAACATCTCATCAACGTCGGTCGTTTCCTACAATCTTGAGGTGCTCGAAAAACTGGGCAAGATCGTGCGGAACGACAAGATCTCGCGCGGGATCAGCATTCCGGGTCTGTCACCGGCGCTGCTCAGCCAAGAGATTGGCCGGGTTCCACTGCTCGGCACGATTACCGCCGGTTCACCCCTGCCCGATCCCGAAGAGATTGACCTCAGCCGCGCCGATCAGATTGTGGTGCCGGCTGATGTGGTGCCACCATCGCGTCTCAATGGTGTTTACGCTATGAAAGTGCGCGGCCAATCAATGATTGATGCGCTGATTGATGATGGCGATATTGTGCTGCTCCGCTGGCAAGAAACGGCGGAGAATGGCCAGATGGTCGCTGCATGGCTGATTGACGAAAACGCCGTCACGCTTAAGAAGTTTTACCGCGAAGATGGCCGCATTCGCCTCCAACCGGCTAACTCGACAATGCAGCCGATCTATACGTCGCCGAACAATGTGCGCATCCAAGGCCGCGTCATTGGCGTATTGCGTAGTCTGGTGTAGCGCAATAGGGGCGGGTCTTGAACCCGCCCCACATCTTCGCACCGGCACCAGTGCGCGACGTGCTGCCGCTGATGCGCTCTGTTGGAAATCCGCCCCGCCATCCACCGCTCTGGTCACTGCGCAACTGATCAACCTATCCACGCCTAAGTGCCAGTTTAGACCCGCCCCACATCCGTCTCCCCGGCCACCATCCAACTAAGCAACGTGTTTGCGCCAGAGTTCCGGTTTATACCTGCCTCAATGCCCGCTACGGCAACGGCGCTGGTTCAATTGGCACTGGCATTGGTTCAGGCGGCATGAGCCACGGATCGACTGGCGGCACGATCCACCACCACTCGATTCGCATCCAAATGAATAGCGCAATCGCCCCTATCACCGCTATAAACCCCAGATCGCTCCAACGTGGCCGCCAACGCCGCGCCGGTAATGCCAAATGCGAGCTGAACCAAAGCAGCACAAATGTCCCTAGCCAGAAGCCCAGTAACGTGGCCCGGTACACCGGCATGAGCACCGGCCCCTCTGGCGCGTAGCGCACCACGCCAACGCTAAACTGCGATAGGAAGGGCACGACCATAAAGGGATCACTAGGGCTGAAAAACGGCACGTCAGGCTGAGCGGTCGTTGGCGTCACCGTCGTCACCGCCACGATCGCGCTGAACGGGTTGAGATACAGCAGCCACGGCGGCGGGCTTTGTCCCATTGGGTTGCTGAATTGCGGCCAGATTGAGGCAATCAGCAACGGCACGCCACACAAGATGAGCACTACCACATAACTAGCAATCGTTGCCGGCGTGGTGCGACCAAACAACGACGAACAAAACAACCCGATCGTGCCAAAGAAGAGCGCTGCGCTGCCTAGCAGTAAGATGACCCAGACCAACGTGCGCAGCTCGACCCCACCGAAGATTAGCACCGTGCTGAACACGGGGATCGACGCCACAATCAACAGCAAGAGATAGCTCAGCGCGCCAATCAGTTTGCCTGCTAGCATCTGGCCGGGCCGTAACGGGGTAGCCAACAGCATATCGTAGGTTAAACGCTCGCGTTCACCACTAATCGCGCCACTAGTTAAGATTGGCGCCACCAAGACGATGAAGAACATCTCGGTGAATGCTAAGCCCCTAAACAATGCCTGCCCGATATGCGAACTGAGCACCACCATGCCGGTGCGCGCCTGAAACACCATATATTGGTAGATGCCAAACGCGCTGAGGATGAGCAGCAAGAGGAAGATGGTCAAGATCAGATACGGGCGAAACCCGCGCATGCGCGTGCGCGCTTCGCGAACCAGTATCGGATTGAGCAGTGGCCCACGGATTTGGGTTGCCATACGTATTCTCACATGTCACTCTGCGCGAGAAAACACGAGTAGCGATCACGCCTTGTTTCAACGGCGCACCGAGGCGGTATTGCCGGCATTTGCGCCAACGGCTGCCGCTTGCCCATCAAGCTGCCCCACGCTTGCTGTCAAGCGCAGGAAGAGTTCTTCCAGATTTTCGCTGCGCGCGCTGAATTCGCTGACGGCGACGCCAGCCTTGACCAGTTCAGCGAGGATCGCCGCGCATTGCTCCTCATCGAGTGGTTCGCTGAAATCAATGACCAATGACCGCGGATCGGCGGGAGCAGCGCCAACAGCGCTGACCAGCGGCTGGCGTTGCAGCAGCGCCAACGCCAATACTACGTCGCTCTCGCGAGCAATGCGCAGCCGCGCCCGCGCGCCGGTCGCTATCTGTTGCTGCACCTCTGCCAGCGGCCCGCTAATGACCATGCGCCCGTGATCAATAATACCGATTGCGTCACACACTTCCGCCAATTCGCTCAGGATGTGCGAACTGAGCATAATCGTCTTGCCCATATCGCGCAAGGTGCGCAGCAGCTCGCGCAATTCTACCCGCGCCCGCGGATCTAGCCCGCTGGCCGGTTCGTCGAGCAACAATATCGGCGGATCGTGGACGAGCGCATGGGCCAAGCAGAGCCGCTGTTGCATGCCGCGCGATAGGGTTTGCACAAAGGCATCGCGCTTGCCAGCCAGATCAACCAGATCCAGCAGCTCATCAACCACCTGCCGCAAGCGCGCCCCACGCAATCCATAACAACGGGCAAAGAAGTCGAGGTACTCCCAGACGCGCAGATCGTCGTAGACCCCAAAGAAGTCGGGCATATAGCCAACCAGCCGTTGCGCTGCGCGAGTCGTTAAGCGCTCACCGAGCAGCCGCACCTCGCCCTTAGTCGGAGTTAACAAGCCGGCCAAGATGCGCAGCGTGGTCGTCTTGCCCGCGCCGTTAGGGCCAATGAAGCCGTAGATACAGCCCTGCTCCACGCGCAGATGCAGCCGATCGAGCGCCACCAACTTTTTGTAACGGTGCGTCAGATCGATCGTCTCTATCGCTAGTGTCATGGCATTCGCCCCTGTATGACCGGATCAACATACACACACGAGAAGCTCTGGCCTTGGTCAAGCCGTTGCAACCGCAAACGCAATGCGCCATTCCCGTTGAGAAAACGCGCCGGCTGTTCGAGGCCCACCGATATATTTTGAATAAGCGGGTCGATTGAGAGCGTCTCCCATTGGCCATTCGCCCAATCATATACTTCGATCCGGCCATTCCAGAAGGTATCGGAACGCACCTCAACCGTCAACTGGTCAGCTTGCAAACCACCCAATGATTGCGGCAAGGTAAAGCGCACAACCGCCGGTTGTGGATCAGGCACCACACCGATTTGATTACCGGTATAACACGGGCTACTCATGCCACCCACCTGTTCAAACACCGCTGCAAAACCGTTGCGGAGCGTCACTTCACCTGACAACTGCAACCGGGCACTGCCACGCACAAGGGCAAGCTGTTGCATTGTCGCCCGCCGGTTAACTGGCTCGATCTGGGCTGTTTTGTCGCTGTACCAGCCCAAAACCAACGGCTGTGCGCCGCGTGTGCCGGTGCCATACCCGTACAATGCATCGAGAATGCGGCCCCGCAGTTGCAGCGCCGGCGGAACCGGTTGGCCCATTCGCCCGACCTCTTCAAATTTCGGGCCATAAATGAGATAACTGAGCGTGATGCCATCAAAAGCATGCGGAGGGCGCTCAAGCTGCACGGTGCGCTGTTCACCCGGCGCTAGCGTCTCGATCAGCTTGAGGTAGTCGTTATACACCAAGGCGACATCTTCCAATGTTTGGTCGCCGCGGTTCACGACCTCGCCCTGCACTTGATTGTCGTTGACCGTAATGTGCGCTTCAAGACCGGGTGAATGAATGATTCGATCAACTGCAACGGCCTGCAACGACCACTGCGGCACATCCAGACCATCTACCACCAAACTATCAGGCGCAACTTGGAGATAGCGGCCATTGACCGGCGGCCCCGGACTCCAAGGTCCCTGCACTGCGATTGGGCGCACCAACGGCGGCTCACCAACTGCGCGCAACCGGTAGGTTGAGCGATCGGGCGAGAAGATGCCAATAAAATCGCGCTCGCGCGCCAGCTCCGGCTCAATAGCATCGATCAACGAGATCTGGCTGACGATCACATCACCGCCACGTAAGTTGAAACCTACACCATAGGCAACGGCAGCAAAGATCACAGTGATAACCGGCACCACGACCCAACCAAGGGCCAGCCGATCGAGCCGGCGCAAGACGAGATAGGTCACTGGCCCTACCACGATGAGGTAGCAACCAAGCAGCAGCGCAAGGAGATTGATGGATGGCAAATCGAGCGCCGGCAGGCTGGTCAATGCGCTCGCCAGATTCTCCTCGACAAAGGCAGCATACAGCTTCGCGCCAAAACCCATACCGGATGGAATAAAAGCCGGCGGGGGCAAGATCGTTTGCCAGAGTTCACGCCAACCGGGCCAGTTGACTAATTCGGGCGCACCCAGATCGAACGCGAGCACAGTGACGTGACCCTCGCCATACCGTTGGCTGAATGCCAGTGGCGTTGGGCTGGTTAGCAATGGTAGCGTGAGGGGATACACGTCCCGATTTTGGTTACGCGGCGATAACGCCAGAGGGAGGATTGGCGGATCTTTGAGTGCCGGCAAGAGATCGCCCGGCGTAACCGGCGCCAGCTCAGCCGGCAGCAAACCCAGTGTGCGACTGATACCGGTGTCACCATTAACGATTAGGGTACCGCCGCGCAACACCCACGCTTGTAAGGCGCTACGCTGCACCGGCGCTAACTCATTGGCGGCCACATCAGTCATGATCAGCGCATCAAACGGCGATAAGCCCAGCCCTTCTGGCGGAATATCGGCTAGCGCTACCGGCACATTCGTCACCTTGACCCCATCAGAGAGTTGGGCAGGGAGACGGAGACTGCGCTCGCCGACGATACCAACCAATAACCCTTCGCTCACCGGTTGCAATCGCGCTGAAGCGGTAGCGATCTCTTCTCCATTCACCAACAGGCGCACCCCTAATTGGCGTGGCCCGCCCTGCACGTAAGTATAGAGTGTCACACCCTTACGGCTGCCGCCGGGCAGATCAATGATGGCGCTATGGAGAGGGCCATTCGCTGTGCCGGCCACAATTTCCGCTCTTTGATCAACTCCGTTATTTGCCGCTTCAATCACCACTGGCAGCCACGTACCGGCGCGGGCAAACCCTTGAAATGCCGGGCGCACCGTCAGCGTCACATCGGCGTTTTGGGCAGCTACCGGCGCCAGCCATGCCGGCCCCAACCCTGCCAGCACGAGCACAACCAGCAGCCAACGCCATGCCCGCTTTGTTTGCATGCGGTATCCTCCCTCCAGCAATGCCCTGAGAGCGTTCCGGTTTAAGGACGTTCCCGGCAGGGAAAAAGTTCCCTGCAACACAACCGCGCCCACCCTCAGCGCGAGGGGAGGCGCGGCAAACGAAGCTGCGGTACAATGAAATGCGTTTAGCGGCGCGGCTGGCGCGGCTGATAGCGATCGCGGACGCGCACCCGGATCGGTTCAGGCTGCACCCGACGCAGCGAAATGAATAATCCTCCGGCAACGAGGGCGAATACAGCCAGTAGGATGAGTGTGGTCATACGCGAATCCTTTCCGCTGCGAAGAGGTGAGCACCCGCAGGGGTACATATCTTGCTTCAGTAGTGAGTAGTATAACGAAAAATTGTTACCACGTCCATACCATTTGGTGGATTTTTAGCGATTTTTCATTTTCGCTGCCTCAGACAGGAGTATACAAATGCTTGATCCTGACGCTATTCGCGCTGGGTTGGCACCCGGCGCGACGCTGCCAGCAACCATCTACTGCTACGATCAGGTCGGATCGACCATGGATCTGGCGCGCACCGCGATCGCGACCCTCCCGCCCACTGCCCTGCCGGTATTGATCGTCGCCGAGGAACAGACGGCAGGTCGGGGCCGGCTTGGCCGGCGCTGGGTCGCGCCGCCGGGCAGCGCCCTGCTCTTCTCGCTTGGCCTACGCCCGCCTGCAATTGTCACCACAACACCTACTGCCTTGATCTGGCTAGCCGCGGTTGCCTTGCTCGAAACGATCGAAGCTGAAACACCATTAAGCGCCGGATTGAAATGGCCCAATGACGTGTTAGTGCAAACAACGAACGGCTGGGCCAAAACTGCCGGTATCTTGCTCGAAGGCGGTTGGGATAATGGCGCATTGGCGTGGGCTATTATTGGCTGCGGGATCAACGTGAGCGCTGCTCCCGATCCGCCAACCACTCGTTACCCAGCGACAGCGCTGACCATTGCCGGCGCGCCAGCGATTGACCGGCTCAGCCTGTTACAAGCGCTGCTGCGCCGGTACGACTTTTGGTTCCGCCAACTGCTTGCCGGCGATAGCGATCGATTGTGGCAGACGTGGCGCAGCCGTCTGCTGACCCTCGGCCAGATTGTAACGATCACAACCGGTAGCGAAACGATCCACGGCGAGGCGGTTGACGTCACGCGCAGCGGCGCGCTGCTTGTGCGCGAACCTTCTGGTGTGGTAAGCGCGATTGAGAGTGGCGACGTAGGCTTGCTTGGCGGTTAACCAGACAGCTATGGCTTACGGCAGCCAAACTGCCGTATCTTGGCCAAAAAGCGCTAGCAACATCGGTCACAACCGCGAGCTATAAGGAAAATAAACGCAACTCTACCTCAGATTCGCGTTTGCATCAGCCATTTTTCAGCCTTGCATCATTGTGACCTATGTTCACGTATTTGTATGGATATGGTATAGTAACAATCGGTGTGTAATATGACCGCAAAGATGCCCGATCCGCGTCCGATCGCTGCGATGCGCGACCGTGCTGTGAAGGTGACAGCACCACTGTTACAGCGCACAAGCAGAGCGAGCGGCATCTGAAATTCGGAGCAGGAGGTTATGTTGACTTTGCGCAGGCGCATCTTGATCGGCGCCGCATTTTTCATAAGTCTGATTGCCGTAGCCACGATGCTGCGAATTGCCTTTGAATGGCGTCAGGCGCTGGCCGATATTGATGCAATGATTGTCACGCCGGTGACGTTGCCGACTGAGGCGATTGCCGCGTCCGTTCCACAATCGAACGCCCCTGCCAATGAGATTTATGGCCCACCCCCTGCCACACCTGCCGCGCAACCAACCGTTGCCCCGCAGTCTCCGATTGATAACCCGCCGGCAGCAACGGCTACTGCTGAAGCGCTACGGCTTAGCCGCGCCGAGATGAACATTCTCTTGTTGGGCACCGATGCCCGGCCTGATGATACTGGCCCCACGCGCACCGATGCGATTGTGGTGGTGCATATTGCCCGCGATACTAGGCGCGTCAGCATGCTCTCAATTCCGCGCGATCTCTGGGTGAGCTACCCCACTGGCGGTGAAGGGCGCATCAATGCAGCTTATGCAATTGGCGAGAATCGTTTCGGCCCCGGCGGCGGCGCAGCTTTGGTGAAATCAACCGTGAGTAAGCTATTGGGATTATCGATTGATCATTTCATCTTGATCAATTTTGAGGGCTTCAAAAAGATTATTGATCTGATTGGCGGGATCGAGATTGATGTTCCCCGTCCAATCTATGATCCAGCCTACCCAACTGAAGACTACGGCACCATTGAGGTCTCCTTTGCCGCTGGTCGCCAATGGATGGACAGCGAGCGCGCGCTGATCTATGCTCGCACCCGCCACGCTGATAGCGATTTTGGCCGCAATCAACGCCAGCAGCAGGTATTGATGGCCATTTTCCAGCGCATTCGCGATCGTGGGCTGTTGCAGCAATTGACAAGCCTCGATGACTACACTAGCGCGCTGCGTGGTTACGTGACTACTGATCTGAGCCGCCGCACGATGCTCGAGCTGGCGAGCTTTGCTCGCACTATTGATGATGAGAATATTTTACGGTACGCAATCGATTCCTCGTCGATTGTCGAACTCAGCGGCGGCGCTACCTTCCGTGTGCAACCGCAGGCACTGCGGCGGATTGTGGCCCAATTCACCGGCGAGGCTGTCTCGACGGCTGGCGGCGAGTAGTTGACAACCGTGACTGAGACACCTGCTGCCTCTACCAGTGTCTTTCGCAACATTGCGCTGGCGGCGTTGCTGATTAGTCTGGGCAACGTCGCCAGCCGCGTGTTGGGCTTAGTGCGCGAGCCGATCATCGCAGCCTACTTTAGCCGCGGTTTGGAAGTTGATGCGTTTACATTGGCTTGGACGTTGCCTAACGCCCTGTACGAGTTGTTAATTAGCGGCGCGGTCAGCGCGGCACTGGTGCCGGTGTTTAGCGAGTATGCTGAACGTGATCGCGACGAGTTTTGGCGAGTTGTCTCGACGGTTATCACACTAGCTTTTACGATGCTGGTTATTGCCAGCGCGCTATTGGCATGGCAGGCGCCGCTTGCCGTTGCGCTGCTCGCTCGCCCTACCGAATCGGCATTACAAGCCGAAGCAGTGGCACTGGTCGGCTGGCTGCTGCCAGCGGTGACGCTGATGGGTATTTCGGGCATCGTTACGGCAGTGTTGCATGCCCAACGCCGGTTTTTGCTGCCGGCTTTCGTAGCCGCCGCTTTCAACACCGGCATGATCATTGGAATTATTACGCTTGCGCCGCTGGTGGGGATCAAAAGTCTGGCTGCCGGCACGTTGTTGGGGGCCAGCGCGCAACTGCTCATTCAGTTGCCGGGGTTACGCGATGCTCACCTGCGCATCCGGTTCGATCTGCGCCATCCGGCAGTACGGCGCATTTTGCGCCTCTACGCGCCGGTCACGCTGGGCATCGGCTTTTCGTTAATCGGCGCGGTGATTGACCGCTGGCTAGCATCAGGCTTCCCGGCGGCGCTTTCGACGATGCGCTTCGCCACCACGTTGATCCAGTTTCCGCTCGGATTGGTCGCTTCGGCAGTGGCGCTAGCCGTCTTGCCCACCCTCTCGCGCCAGAGCGCCGCTGGCGACGATCCGGCATTTCGCGCCACGCTAGCCATGGGTCTCAAG
>JANWYE010000118.1 GCA_025057175.1 Chloroflexus sp.
ACGTAAAAGCCAGCGTGACGATTCCCAGAAGATACGCAACAAAACAAAAAAGCCCCGCTTTGAAGGGGTTTGAAACCTGGACTATTCAGTTGTCACCCGGCCTTATCGGCCGGCAAAACAAAAAAGCCCCGCTTTGAAGGGGTTTGAAACCCGAATAGGACGTCGTTCAACCCTGCGACATCGCCCGCAAAACAAAAAAGCCCCGCTTTGAAGGGGTTTGAAACATGAGATGATCTTTTTCTTGACCATATTTCCCTCCTTCAAAACAAAAAAGCCCCGCTTTGAAGGGGTTTGAAACGCTTTGCCGCATCGTTGCCCGTAATCCAGGTATACGGCAAAACAAAAAAGCCCCGCTTTGAAGGGGTTTGAAACAATTAAGGGTCCCGCAGGCCAAAGTAAAAGCCAGCGTCAAAACAAAAAAGCCCCGCTTTGAAGGGGTTTGAAACGTAAAAGCCAGCGTGACGATTCCCAGAAGATACGCAACAAAACAAAAAAGCCCCGCTTTGAAGGGGTTTGAAACCCGAATAACGCGTCCGCCAGCCCCGCGGCATCGCCGCCAAAACAAAAAAGCCCCGCTTTGAAGGGGTTTGAAACGTTTAGCTCAGCACAGCGGGACCCGTAATTAAGGGTCCCAAAACAAAAAAGCCCCGCTTTGAAGGGGTTTGAAACTGCAAGAAAGAAAAACTTTCAAGTTCGCAATTTTGGCCCAAAACAAAAAAGCCCCGCTTTGAAGGGGTTTGAAACGCTCGGGGGTCGGGCACTGCCCGTCCCCGAATAACGCGTCAAAACAAAAAAGCCCCGCTTTGAAGGGGTTTGAAACAGGACGTCGGTAAGGCCGATTACATCGCCGTTTCGGACAAAACAAAAAAGCCCCGCTTTGAAGGGGTTTGAAACAGGACGTCGGTAAGGCCGATTACATCGCCAAAACAAAAAAGCCCCGCTTTGAAGGGGTTTGAAACAAGTTTGGATCGGGTTCTTCTGCGATTGAACGCAATTGCCAAAACAAAAAAGCCCCGCTTTGAAGGGGTTTGAAACAATAACCACACCTCACCCGTATTGCTACGGTCGCGCTGCAAAACAAAAAAGCCCCGCTTTGAAGGGGTTTGAAACCGGGCTGCCTCGACCGCCTCGCGGCGGTCGAGGCATACAAAACAAAAAAGCCCCGCTTTGAAGGGGTTTGAAACGCGCGGAGATACATGACGGACGGGAAGTACCCCGCCCAAAACAAAAAAGCCCCGCTTTGAAGGGGTTTGAAACCTGAGGGCGACCTCGGCCACCCCCCGGTGGCCGAGGCAAAACAAAAAAGCCCCGCTTTGAAGGGGTTTGAAACTCCGCGAGCACAATAGCGGCTGCCGGGGTCAGCCCCGGCAAAACAAAAAAGCCCCGCTTTGAAGGGGTTTGAAACGCGACCTCGGCCACCCCCCGGTGGCCGAGGTTGATAACAAAACAAAAAAGCCCCGCTGTGAAGGGGTTTGAAACTTCCATCGTACTCGAGGCGGTCGCCCGCCTCGAGTACCAAAACAAAAAAGCCCCGCTTTGAAGGGGTTTGAAACGACACACAATGGGGGTGGCCTCGGCCACCCCCAGCACCAAAACAAAAAAGCCCCGCTGTGAAGGGGTTTGAAACTCGGGGACGGGCACTGCCCGTCCCCAAATACAAAACAAAAAAGCCCCGCTTTGAAGGGGTTTGAAACGTCGGGGTCATGCCGTTCCAAGACCCGCACTACCGCATCCAAAACAAAAAAGCCCCGCTTTGAAGGGGTTTGAAACGGCAGGCCGCATCCCTGATGGATGCGGCCCCGCTTCCCCAAAACAAAAAAGCCCCGCTGTGAAGGGGTTTGAAACTGGTTCCAATGCACCCACAAGGTGATGCCATGCTACCGGCAAAACAAAAAAGCCCCGCTTTGAAGGGGTTTGAAACTTGCGGGGTCGGGCATTTCCCGTCCCCAAACAGGGCGTCAAAACAAAAAAGCCCCGCTTTGAAGGGGTTTGAAACTTTCTTCCTTCTCTTGCTCCGGCGCTGTTACCGGCACAAAACAAAAAAGCCCCGCTTTGAATGGGTTTGAAACTTGCGCCCGGTCGCGCTGTCGGAGATACGTTCTCCACAAAACAAAAAAGCCCCGCTTTGAAGGGGTTTGAAACGCTGCTCGAGCTGCGCGGGCGTCATGGGGTGTGCGACAAAACAAAAAAGCCCCGCTTTGAAGGGGTTTGAAACCATCACATCAGACCACGGGCAGGGACCCAGCCACGTCCAAAACAAAAAAGCCCCGCTGTGAAGGGGTTTGAAACAGGGCGTCCCACTGGTCGCCCCTAGCGCCGGGTCGGGCTTGGAAATACGCTGCTTCGCGCGGTTTGAAATATGGCAGGGCGGCTAGCCGGTCGCCCCTGCGCAATACCGCCCGAAACCAAAAAGCCCCGCTCGGAAAAGTTTATAACCGGCCCTCCTCCTCCCTACCGCTCACATCCTACCCCGTCCCGGTCGCCGTCGAAGCCGTGCGGGTCGCCGTGTGCCCAGTCTACCCGGAACCGCCGCTGCGCTATGTCGCTGCAATCGAGGTCTGGTGGCGGTGGCGGGATGCAGATGTCGGGATACGCTGGGTGGCATTGTTGCTCTGTTGTTGCTGCGGACGGCGGGCGGGGCGTTGTCGAGTTTGCCCATAGCCCGATGCCGTTTGCGCGCGCTTGTTGTTGCGCCGTAAGATAGGTCTCAACGCAGCGTACATCGGGAGGGTAGGTAACCACTTGCGCTAGTCCCTGCTCGACAAGGGTTAAGTTGACAAATTGATTGCCGGCGATAACGTAGCGGAGGAGCCGTCCATACCGATCTCGCTCGCTGACATCGCGCGCTAGCCAGAGTTGCCCTTCCTCGACGAGCCTGCGATTGGCCTGTGTCGCCTCGTCAAACCACGGATGGCCGCGTTCGGGGGTGTCAACGCCAATGTACCGCACTCGCTCCTCGCTGCCGTTGATCCTGACCTCAATTGTGTCGCCGTCAATCACTCGCAGCAGGGTGGCCGGTTCCCACGTTAGCCCTTCAAGGCAGGCAGTGGGTGTCGCTGGGGGTTTGGCGGCAGTGGGTGATGCGCCTAGCGGTGTGGCGGGGGCCGTGGGCAGTTCCTGTCGGCTATCTATCGCCGGCGCTGGCCGCGCGGTGGGTTGGCTGCTGCTGCTCGTGGCGTTGCTGATGGCGACGCCGATGATCCCGATCGCGCAGCATGCTAAAACGGTGCCGATGAGAAGCCCGCTTATTCCGGTAGTAGCTCGCCGTCGCCGTCGCACGGTTGCGCTCCTTTTCCAAACCTGCGTGTCAACACCCCGCCGGAGTTGGCTCTGGCGGGGTGTCGTAGGAGTGATATTCTTTAGGGTTTACTCTCCCGGCCTATGAGCCAATATCTCGCATCTGCAACCATTCTCGCGCTATGCTTATATCCTCTTGGCTGAGGTGATGACCTTGTTCGAGGATGTGGAGCGTGACGTTCGCGCCGGTTGTTTCTAGCAACCGTGTCAGCCGCTCGGTCTCGGCTGTTGTCACCAGCGCGTCACGCTTCCCCGCCAGCACTAGCACTGGTGTCCCTGCAAGATCGGGCAGCGGTTCGGGAATGAGCGGCACCATTGGCCGTAAGAGGATCGCTCCGGCCAAGACAGCGCCGTGGAGTAATAGCAGCGCTGCGGCGATGTTGGCCCCGTTCGAGTAGCCAACCGCGATTACTCGCTGCCGGTTAAAACCGTATGCTGTCGCTGCGGCGTCGAGAAAGTCGTTGAGGGCCGCTGCCTGCCGTTTGATGTCGTCAATGTCAAAGACGCCCTCGGCGAAGCGACGAAAGAAGCGCGGCATGCCGCGCTCTAGCACGCGCCCGCGCGGGCTGAGCAGCGCTGCGCTTGGCAGTAGCTCGCGGCCAAGCGGGATGAGATCGTGCTCGTTGCCGCCGGTGCCGTGCAAGAGCAGGAGCGTGGCGCTCGTTGCCTCAGGGGTTGGCGATGGCTCGAAACGGTGGATGAAGAAGTTGTCTGGTATGCTCATACGGCGCTGTCCTCGTCGTCTAGGCTGGGTAGGGTTGCGGCTATCTCGGCTCGCCGTGGCTCGAGTCACGCCGGAAGCTTTAGGGCGCTGCCGAGTTGCTCGACCGGTTCATCAATGGTGAATCCGGGTGTGTCGGTGGCTACTTCAAAGAGGACGCCGCCCGGCTCACGGAAGTAGATTGAGCGGAAGTAGGCTCGATCACGAACCGGTGTGACCGTTAGCCCGGCCTGCGCTACCTGTTCGTGAATCTGGGCTTGAATATCGTCGTTGCCGGCTCGGAACGCAATGTGATGTACAGTGCCGGCCCCGGATGCGCCGCGCCAGAAGCCGGGGGTGTGACGAATGTCAATGATCCGTGCTGGCGCATTGTCGCTGCGCGCGATAAATCGTTGGCGATTGTCCTCGCGACCTGCTGCGCGATAGCCAAGAATATCGATCAGCAAGCGGGTTGTATCTTCTGGATTGTCTTCCCATAGGGTGATTCCGTGGAAGCCACGGATTGCGTACTCTGGCGGTACTGGCATCGCTGTCCATGGTGTAATATCTGGCGCTGTCGCATCGGCTACTAATTCGAGTTGTAAGCCATCAGGGTCGCGAAACCGGATCCATGTTTGCCCGAAGCGCTCGAATGGCCCTTCAAAGTTGATCCGGTTGACTACCAGTCGATCAATCCAGAAGGCGAGCGCAGTTTGCGGTATGGCAAAGGCAATCTCAACTGCTTGGCCATTCCCGTGCCGGCCCGGTCCCAGCCCCGGATATGGAAAGAAGGTGAGGATTGACCCCGGTGTGCCGGTGCCGTCACCGTAGTAGAGGTGCCATACGCTCGGATCATCAAAATTGACAGTGCGTTTGATGAGCCGTAAGCCGAGGATGTTGGTATAGAATCTCACGTTGCGCGTCGGATGTGAGGCGAGGGCGGTGATGTGGTGGATGCCGGTCTGATGGTTTTGATTGGCCATTATGCTTCCTCTCTTAGATTACCGCGCAAGGGCCGGTATTGGCAGTATACCATTGTTAGAATGAGGCGTAAAACTTTACATAAATAATATACCTCTGCGTTGCTCCCTCTCCTCTTTTGTTGCAATAGTTGCACCTAAAACTGCCTCACTCCATCTTGCAGCCTGCCAAAACGGGATTATAATGATTGCGTAACCGCACGGGCCGCCGGCTTCGATCCGGCGGTTCTTGTCTTGCGCGAGGTCGTTATGCCCGAACCTGCTATCGTCGCCGAAGAGCTAACCTACCGCTATGGCGATCTGCTCGCGGTCGATCACATCAGTTTTACCGTTGAGCGCGGCGAAATTCTGGGTTTTCTTGGCCCTAATGGCGCCGGAAAATCAACCACGGTCAAGATGTTGACCGGCCAGCTCCGTCCGGCGAGCGGGCGCGCCTTGTTGCTGGGGATTGATGTGGCTCGCTATCCTAAACGGGTGCAGGCGCGCATCGGTGTCTGTTTCGAGCAGCCCAATCTCTACGAGGAGTTGAGCGGCGTTGATAATCTCCGTTTGTTTGCCAATCTGTTCAACGCGCGTGATGTTGACATCAACGCCTTGCTGCGCCGGGTGGGCCTCGATGGCCGTGGCGGCGATCTGGTTGGGCGCTATTCCAAGGGCATGAAGCAGCGGTTGATGATTGCCCGCGCTCTTGTCAATCGTCCCGATATTCTCTTTCTCGATGAGCCGACCGAGGGCCTTGATCCAACTTCTGCCGAGGCGATCCGGCGCGTGATTCTCGAAGAGCAGCAGCGCGGCGCGACTATCTTTTTGACCACCCACGATATGTACGAGGCTGATCGGCTCTGTAACCGGGTCGCGTTTATCAATAGCGGCAAGATTGTCGCGCTCGATACGCCGCACAATCTCAAGCAGCAGTATGGGAAGCGGATGGTGCGGGCTGAGGTGGTGGGGCCAGACGGGGCGTTACTGACGCGCGAGATTGTTCTCGACCGGCCCGAAACGCCGGCTGAGATCGCTGATTTGCTTGCCCATCAGCAGGTGGTGACGCTCCATAGCGAGGAGGCCACGTTGGAGGATATCTTTATTCGCCTGACCGGTCGCGGCTTGGCATAAGGTTGTCTGTCTCCGCCAAAGGTGCGCAGTGTCGATGGTGCGCCTTTGCGTTTCCTTATAAGGAATCTGCGTATGAACGCTGCTGCGATGTGGGCCTTGATCCAGAAGGATGCGCGGCTCTATTTTGCCAATCGCTTGTTTGCCTTGGTGACGGTGCTGGGTTTGGTGGCGTATGCGACGATCTATTTTCTGTTGCCGGCGACGGTTGATGAGACGTTGAAGGTGGGGATTGCGATTCCTGAATTGCCGCCGGCGTTGGCTGCGGCGCTGGAAGACGATGCGATGTTGGTTAAGCAGTTTGCTTCTGCCGCCGATCTGCGCGCTGCGGTGGCTGCCGGCGAGGTGTCGGTCGGGTTTGCCTTCCCGCCCGATCTGTTCGACCAGATTCGGCAAGGTGCGCGCCCGACGGTCGAGTTGTTGTTGGCACCCGAAGTGACGCCCGATTTTGCCAGCGTCTATGAAGCTGCCGCTCGCGAGTTGAGTTTTAACCTCGTTGGGCAAGAGTTGCCGGTGACGATCAGCGAAGTCATCCTCGGCCCCGATATGGCCGGCGCGCAGATTGCGCCACGCCAGCGTATGTTGCCGCTCTTTGCAGTGCTGGTGTTGATGGTGGAGTGCCTCGGTTTGGCGAGTCTGATCGCGGCTGAGGTTGAGCAAGGCACGATCCGGGCATTGTTGGTTACGCCATTGACGATGCGCGGTCTGTTTGTGGCTAAGAGTCTGTTTGGCTCGCTCTTTGCTTTTGCGCAGGCAGTGATTTTGCTGGCGGTGACCGGCGGCTTGGCGCAGGCGGCGTTGCTCAATCTTACCGCCCTGCTGATCGGCTCGGTGCTTATGACCGGCGTGGCCTTTTTGATCGCCGCGCTTGGCCGCGATCTGATGTCGGTGATGGGCTGGGGTATGTTGGCGCTGCTCATTATGGCCTTGCCCACGTTTACCGTGCTCATCCCCGGCTTGGCCGCCGATTGGGTGTATCTGATTCCAACCCACTATCTGGTTGATACCATCTATCGTTCGCTGAACTTTGGCGCGGGTTGGGCTGAGGTGGGCGGCAATCTGCTGCCGCTGGCCGCTTCGGCTCTGCTCTTGCTGGCGCTGGGCATGGCCATTCTGCAACGGAGGTTCGCATGAATCTGCGCCGTATCCTTGCCCTGCTCTACCGCGAGGCAGTGCAGGGGCCGAAGAACTTTATCTTCATCTTTACCATTGTGGTGCCGCTCGGCCTGAGTCTGGCGCTTGGCCTGATCTTTGGCACGTTTTTTAGCGGTAAGCCGCGCTTAGGCATCGTTGATGCCGGCAATTCGCGCGTGACCCAACTGGCCGAAGCGATGCCCAGCCTCATTGTGCGCCGCTACGCGAGCGAGGCTGAATTGCGCGACGCGACGGCCAAGGGGGTGGTGGATGTGGGATTAGTCTTAGCCGCCGATTTTGATCAGCGCGTGCTAAGCGCGCAAAGCGGCAGCCTGACGGTCTATGTCTGGGGCGAGAGTTTGCTGCGCGATCGCGTCTTGATCGGCACT
Organism: Chloroflexus sp.; assembly: GCA_025057175.1. GTDB lineage: Bacteria > Chloroflexota > Chloroflexia > Chloroflexales > Chloroflexaceae > Chloroflexus. Next base: position 7,611 of record JANWYE010000118.1, read on the forward strand.
GCCATTGCCGATTGGCTGCGCGAGCTGGCCGGTCACGAGCCACCGGTAACAATCGAGACGACAATGCTCGGCGCCAATAACGAGCTGACATGGCAACAGCGCTTGTTGCCGTTGCTGGTGCTCATGACGGTGGTGTTTGGCGCGCTGATGCTGCCGGCCTCATCGTTGGTTAGCGAAAAGCAACACCGTACCCTGAGCGCGCTGCTGGTCACGCCGGCCACCCGCGCCGAGATCTACCTTGCCAAAGGGGTGATTGGCATTGCTCTGAGCACCGTGACGGCGCTGTTGGTGCTGGCGCTGAACGGGGCGTGGAGCAACCAGATCTGGCTGGTGCTGCTCGTGCTCTTCCTCGGCGCAGTATTGTCCGCTGAGTTTGGCATTTTGCTCGGTGTGCTGATCAATGACATCAACTCGCTCTTCGCTACGGTGAAGGCGATGGGGTTGCTGCTCTACGCGCCGGCGCTGATCGCGTTGTTCCCGATCATCCCGCAATGGATCGCGCAGATCTTCCCGACCTTCTACATGGTTGATCCGGTGATTGCAATCGTGCAACGCGGCGCGACTCTCTCCGATATTGCCGGCCATCTCGCAGTGTTAGGGGTGATGATCGTAGCATTGGCCGGCGCGTTGCGGGTTGTCCGTGAACGTTCCGTAGGGGCATAGTGCCGCTATGTCCCTCCTACCGTCTGGCCAATTGCTTGATCAATCGGTCGAAATGCTCAAACGGCAACGCGCCGCGCACCACTTGGCCGTTGACGAGGAAATTGGGCGTTGAGTTAATTCCTAGCCGTGAGGCAGCCTCGACCTCAGCCAGCACTGCCGCTTCAGTGGCCGGATCGTCGAGGCAGGCATTGAGTTGGGCGGTGTCAACGCCAAGGTTGCCGGCCAGCTCAACGAGCGTGGCCCGATCCCGTTTTGGTACGCCTCCCCACTCAATGCCGTGGGTTTGAAAGAGCATCTCATACACCGGCCAGAACCGGTCTTGCGCTGCGGCGCAGTGGGTCACGCTCGCCGCCAGCACTGCTGAAGGGTGGATCGAGCTGAGCGGGAAGTCGCGCACCACTAACCGTACAATCCCGGTCTCGACAAATTCGCTCACAATGCGCGGGCGCGTTGCGCTGACGAAACGGGCGCAGAAGGGGCATTCATAATCGGTAAACTCGATCATAAGCACCGGCGCATCAGGATTGCCCAGCGCTCGAGGATCGTCATCGGTGAGGTTAAGCAGCGTCACCAGATCAATCGCCGGCAGCGCGGTTGCCGTTGGCTCCGCCAGCCCAGCCGGCGCTGGTGGGACAGTCGGTAATCCTTGGAGAGCGACTTGCGTTTGCCGAATTTCAATCGGTGAGCGGGTTGGCGTGAGCGGGGCGGCGTTGCCGCAGCCGATCAAGACCACCGCGAACAGGGTCATCCAGAAGTGTGCAATTCGCATATTGTCGTCGTTGCTGGTGGCAGGGGCGGGTATCAAACCCACCCCCACGAATCACCCATCCGCTGCGGCCAACGTTGCTGTCGCGCCCAATGGCCGGCTCTCGCCACGAACGAAGCCGGGCACGTCGACCCGCTGCAAGATTAGGATGCATGCGATCAATCCAAGCGCTTCGAGCAGAAAGACGCTCGCGTAGGCAATAGTATACGACCCGCTCGCAAAGAGCGCAACATCGCGCACCGCGCCGCCGGCAAAGATGCCGAGACCACGGAAGAGCAATTGGGTCATCGACCAGAGACCAAGATACGCCGCCGCATGCCGTTCGGTGGTCATCGCGGCCAGCAGCGACACGGCGCCGACAGTATAGATGCCGAAGCCCAGCCCAAACATAAACAACACCGGGATGAGCAGCGCCTGCCATTTGGTCAGCGCAATTACACCGAGCAGCGACAGCGGCAGCGCCGTTAGCGACAGTCCTATCATTGTGATGCCTGTTTGCTCATGGGCAGCGCGGTGACGGGTGAAGTAGACCGTTCCCAAGAGGCTGATCACTACACCCACACCCCAATAAGCATTGAAGCGCGTAGTTTGACCGTTGTCCAACCCAAACACATCACCACCGAACGGTTCGAGCACAGCGTCTTGGGCAAAGGCGCTGACCGCGCCAAGGGCGAGGAAGAGGAAAAACCAACGCGCCCGCTCATCCGACCACATCTGGCGCAAGAGCGGCAAGAACGGCTCCGGCGGGGTTGGATCGGCGTCTGCCGGCGCTTCTGCCGGGCGCTCAGCTCGCCAGAGCGCGAAGGCAATGAACGCAAACGCAATCGTCATCCCAATCAGCACTAGCCGCCAGAAACTAGCCTGATCGTAGACCGGCATCAGCCGCCCGTAGATCACCCCCGCCACCGGGAAGCTGATCACCAAAAAGACCTGCACAATCGCCAGCGCCTGCCCACGCCGGGCCGGCGGGGCGCTATCGCGCACTAGGCTGAGGTAAGTGGCGCCGGAAATCAGCGTGCCAACGCCATAGATAAGAAACGCGAAGAATGCTAAGCTCCACCCCAACACTGATGCCGGGTCAGCCGCCAGTAGGCCGGTTACAAACGGCAACAACGGCAGCGAGAGCAACATCGGCAGCCGGCCACCCCAGATGAAAGGCAGGCGGCGCAAGGTGCCGGGTGGGCGCAGATCCGAGCGATAGCCGGCCCAAATGCTAAGTGGCGCGAGCAGGTAGCGCAACGCTGATAACAACGCCACCGGCGTAGCCGCTAACGCTAAATCGGTGATCAAAACTCGGTTTAACACCCCAGAGGTCAACAGATCAATGAATGATGAACCGATGTGAAAGGTGCCCAGTTTCAGCGTGCGCGGCACATTCAAACGTTGTTCTTTCGCATCCACGGTTCACTCCTCCGTCTCATAACCGGCAACTACTGCCAGTTGCACTTCATTTGCCACCCGGCTGATCCGGCGCAAGAGGCGGGCACTCTCAGCCGGACGCACATGCGCCTCTTCGGGGAGATCCATCGCCGCCTCAACCAATGAGTCGCGGAAAAAGAGAGCAGCGGCAATCGCATCAGTCAACGGCAACCCAGCCGCGCGGGCCAGCCGGGCATAACTCTTTCCGATCGTGCGTGCTTCATCGAGCAGCGGACTATGCTCATCGTGCGCGCTGACATAGCGCAGCACCACTCCCATCAACTGCTGGCCAACCCGCCGCCACGCCTGCCGTTCTTGTTCGCTCATTGCCATCATCCACGCCGGCGCAGTAGATGGCTTTGCCAAGTCGCTGCGTGTCTGGGCCAAAGCTCTGCTGACCAACACACTACTGAGCGATTGCGCCGGCAGAGGTCGCCGCGCTGCCAACGCAAGAATATCGGCGCGAGCGAAACGGCGGTGCCCGCCGGGCGTAATGTACACCGGCACCGCTCCTTCATCAGCCCAGCGCCGCAGCGTCGAGGAATGCACTCCTAACAACTGGCTCGCTGCCGAAAGCGAGAGATAAGTTGGCGGTTCTTTGTCACTCATAAGGAGGCAATCACCATCAATAGTTAGCAACAGGCGCACACACCCCACATGGAATGCGGCAGTTAGACTGCCGCATTCCATAGCCAGCCAGTGGGAATATGCCTTATACCGCTAGTTATACACCGTGAGCGCAAACGCCAGAAATCTCACTAAACTTGCCTAAACCTTTGTGTAGTATAACATATCTCTCGCTGCACAAGGCATATCACGCCAGAACGTGAAACGATCATCAGCGAGGTTGTGTTATTTCAACCAAACCACCCGCGTAGATGCCCAGCGCAGCCCCTTGTGTCCTTGCGCGGGGGCGCAGCCTCTTTGTCATTGCGAGGGCGCGCAGCGACCGAAGCAATCCCCTGCTCCAGCGGAAAAGGTGACGCACCGCAAGCCACCTGCGACCTCTTCTGTCATTGCGCGGGGGCGCAGCCCTTCTGTCATTGCGAGGGCGCGCAGCGCCCGAAGCAATCCCCACCTCCAGCCCCTTTGTCATTGCGAGGGGGCGTAGCCCCCGAAGCAATCCCCTCCTCAAGCGGAAAAGGTGCCTCACCGCAAGCCACCTGCGCCCCCCTGTCATTGCGCGGGCGCGCAGCGCCCGAAGCAATCCCCACCTCCAGCCCCTTTGTCATTGCGAGGGGGCGTAGCCCCCGAAGCAATCC
>JANWYE010000119.1 GCA_025057175.1 Chloroflexus sp.
TGCCGGTCGTGGCAAGATAGGCAGGGATGGGGTCGCCAACGTCCGGAATGATCTATTCCGGACGATGGTGGCTTGATATGCCCGGCAGCGTGATGGCGTACTTCCCGTGGGAATCGGGACCGGCTTCCTCTCGGATACTGTCAGTGGTGGCATCGCTGCGGAGATTCTCACATCCGCGCGGGTAGCGTGATGCTCCGATGGTCGACCAACCGATGTCGCACTGGCTCTCGTTGCGACCGGCGTCTGATTGTCTGGAATTGGGGCGCTGATGGATGCGGGCCTTGATTTCGGCTCACGGTAGAGCACTGAAATCGACGATTATGCACGACAGCGCCACAGCAACGTAGCTGCTTTCAACAATTTCGGCTCACGGTAGAGCACTGAAGCGTAGTGTCTGCGGAGCAGGGTGCGTAAACCTTTTTAACTATTGCGGCAACTGGCCTTGCTGTTCGTCTGTGGCTTGCTGGCGGTCGATGCTAGGTTGAATGCCGCAGCGCGGTGTGTGCGTTGCTGATGCACCCTCTCTTCAGCCGTTGCGCCGATTTTTTCGTGTTCTCTCTCTGCTATGATGCCGGTAATGAAGGCAGTTCTCAAACCTGCTTACATTACCGGCGTTTTTGTTGGAAAGGCTTTGCTTGATGGTTGCTTTACTAAGACGGGCGCGCCATCCGCGTTTGGCGCTGATCGCGCTGGCGTTTGTCGCGTTTGTTGGTTTGGGTATGCCTGATGGGTTGCTAGGTGTGGGGTGGCCGTCGCTGCGGGCCGATTTCGCGGTGCCGCTCGATGCGCTCGGTTGGTTATTGGCCGCAGGTGTAGTTGGCTATACAACATCGAGTTTTTTGAATGGGGTGTTATTGGCGCGGCTTGGGGTGGGGCGGATGTTGGCGCTGAGTTGTTTGCTGACCGGTTTGGCGCTGGTTGGTTATACTGTTGCGCCACAGTGGTGGATGGTGGTGGCGTTGGGGGTGGTGGCCGGTTTGGGTGCCGGCGCAATTGATGCTGGTCTCAATACCTATGTCGCTGCCTATTTTGGCGCGCGCTTGATGCAGTGGTTGCACGCGAGTTGGGGCGTTGGTATAACTATCGGGCCGTTGCTGATGACGGCGGGGTTGGCGCTTTGGCAGTCGTGGCGGGTGGGGTATTGGGTGGTGGGCGGGTTTCAACTGGCGTTGGCGGTGGGGTTTTTCGTCACTCTATCGCTGTGGGAGCGGCCTGCGCCTGCATTCGGTGAGCAGAAGCGGCTGACCGATTATCAAACGTCTTTTGGCCTTACATTGCGCCAGCCGGCAGTATGGCTGAGCATTACGCTCTTTTTGCTCTATGTCGGCGCTGAGACGGCGTTGGGGGTGTGGGCTTATACGCTGTTGACCGAGGCGCGCAGGGTTGAACCGGCGCTGGCCGGGGTTGTGACCGGTAGTTATTGGTTGATGTTTACGATCGGGCGAATTGCTGCCGGTGTTGTGGCGGTGCGGGTAGGGAGTGACAGGCTTGTGCGCGGCGGGTTGATTGGCGCTCTGCTTGGCACTGGTTTGTTGATTTGGAACCCTGCGGTGTTTGCGAATGTGTTGGCAATTGCGTTGATTGGGTTGGCGATTGCACCTATCTTTCCGGCGTTGATGTCAGGGACAGCAGCGCGAGTCGGCGATCGGTTTGCGGCCAATACGATTGGGATGCAGATGGCAGCGACCGGTGCCGGTATGGCACTCATCCCGGCTGGGATGGGGGTATTGGCTAGCCGCATGTCGCTCGAGATAATCCCGTTTGCGTTGTTGGTTGTGTATGCGGCGTTGCTTGGTTGTTATTTGCTTGCGGTGCGCCCTTCCAAGGTGATATTAGTTAGAAGTTCTAAATAATTGCTCCGTCTCGTTGCGCTGTCGATAGTTTCCGCCGTGCCGTATTGGTAGTACAATGAGATAACGCGCCGCAGCAGGCGGAGGCTGCGGCGCTATACCGGCGGAGGCGCGTGTGGAGATTGATATTGCGCTCGCGCGCGCATGGGCGCAGCGCGCCGGCGATATGCTCTTACGCTCGTATTTTAACCAAGTGGCGCCGGAGCGTAAGCTCGATAAGACTCTGGTGACGGCGGCTGATCGCGCGATTGAAGATTGGTTGCGCGAGCAGATTCACGCCCGCTATCCCGATCACGGCGTGATAGGTGAAGAGCGCGAGCCGGTGGGTCTCGACCGTGAGTATGTGTGGGTGATTGACCCAATTGATGGCACGAGTTCATTTGTTGCTGGCTTACCGATGTGGGCGGTGTCGATTGGGGTGATCCGCCGCGGGCAGCCAGTGGCCGGCGTTATCTATTTGCCGGTGTTGGGTGATTGTTATTGGGCTGTGGCCGGCGAGAATGCCTTCTGGAATGAGACGATTATCCATGTGGCGCCGCCACAGCCGCCTAGCCCCAATGACTGGATTGCTATCCCTTCGACCTTTCATCGCGCCTATACCATCCATTACCCCGGTAAGGTGCGGGTGTTAGGGTCAGTGGCGGCTGATTGTTGTTATGTGGCTCGTGGGCAGGCGCAGGCCGCTATTATCGGGAGGGCAAAGGTGTGGGATGTGGCTGCCGGGTGGGTGATTGTGCAATCCGCCGGTGGTGTTGTCTGCCCGCTTGAAGGTGAATTACCCGATTGGCTGACCCTGTTACGCACAGTGCGTTTGCCAACGCCGGTGGTTATCGGCCATCCGCAACAGGTGGCGCAGATCTGTGCATGGGTGCGGCGAGTGTCGCCATGAGGGGCGTAGCGACGACTCAGTGGGGTCGTCGCTGCGTTTTGTGGCGTAAGCGGCTCCCGCGTAGGGTTCGCCAGCGCTGATGATCTGGCTCAAGCGGCAAGACGCCTTGCCCCGCGCGGGCAAGCGCCCTCCACTAGAGAAGTTATGTGGCTGAAGAGGAGCGGGAGGCGTGGGTAGGATCGGAGCGCGGTGTAGGCCGCGCTTTTTGCTATAATGAGGGGTATCGAACCTATTGCTTCCGCAGATGCACAAAGGAGTGTTGGCTATGACTGCGCCTGCCGTGCGCCATATTCGTCTTGTCACTGAAATCCCCGGCCCGCGTTCGCGAGAGCTGCTGGCTCGGCGCGACGCTGCTGTGGTGGCCGGCTTGGGCCGGGCAACGCCGATCGCCATTGCCTCTGGCCGCGGCGCGTTGGTGACGGATGTTGACGGTAATACGCTGATCGATTTTGTCAGTGGGATTGGGACGCTGGCGGTTGGCCATTGTCCGCCGGAGGTGGTGAGTGCGATTCAGGCGCAGGCCGAACAGTTGATCCACTTGTCGGCGTTGGTCGGCACCTACGAGCCGTATGTGGCGCTGTGCGAGCGGCTGAACGCGCTGGCGCCGATCAGCGAGCCGTGTAAGACGTTGCTGGCTAACTCGGGGGCCGAAGGGGTTGAGAATGCGATTAAATTTGCCCGCGCCGCCACTGGTCGCCCGGCGATTATTGTCTTCGATGGCGCGTATCACGGGCGCACACTGTTGACCCTCTCTCTTACCTCGCGCACCTATTTTAAGAAGAAGTTTGGCCCCTTCGCCCCCGAAATCTATCGGGCACCCTTCCCGTATGCTTACCGGATGGGTGTGAGCGAGGAAGAGGCGGTGGAGCAGTGTTGGGCGGCGTTTGAGCGGATGCAGATTGCTGGGGTTGACCCCGAAACGGTGGCAGCGGTGTTGATCGAGCCGGTGCAGGGTGAGGGTGGCTTTATCCCGGTGCCGGTGGAGTTTATGCGCCGGTTGCGCCAGTTCTGCGATCGCAACGGTTCGCTGCTGATCGTTGATGAGGTGCAGAGTGGTTTTGGCCGCACCGGCACCCTGTTTGCGATCGAGCAGTTTGGGGTTGAGCCAGATATGATCGTTGCGGCTAAGAGTATTGCTGCCGGTATGCCGCTAGCAGCGACGATCGGGCGGGCGCGGGTGATGGATAAGGCGCATTATGGCGGGGTTGGCGGCACGTATGGCGGCAATCCGCTGGCTTGCGTTGCAGCCTTGGCGACAATTGATATTATCGAGCGTGAACGGTTGACTGAGCGGGCGAAGGTCATTGGGCAGCAGATCCGCGCCCGGCTTGAACCATTGCTGGCTGATGACTCGCTCGATCCGCTGGTCGGTGATGTGCGTGGTTTGGGGGCGATGATCGGCATCGAGTTGGTCAAAGATCGGCGCAAACGCACACCGGCTGCCGCCGATGAGGTGCTGGCAATTTTGGGCCGCGCCCTCGAACGGGGGGTGCTGGCAATGCGAGCTGGTCTGTATGTGAACTGCATCCGCCTGTTGGTGCCGCTGGTCATTACCGATGACCAGCTCGATGAGGGGCTGGAGGTGCTGATCGGCGCGATGCGCGGGTGAGAACTGTGCCCCTTGACCGGCGCTACCACTGCCCCTAGCCGCTCGCCGGTCAACGCGAGCCACGGCTCACGCTGACCGGCAAGCCGGCGCTAGCGCGCAGGAGCAACTTTACATAAGGAGGAATATGCCGATTATCGTTACCCAAACCCAACCCGAACACATCCCGCAGTTAGTGATCCACCAGCGGGTCTGTTTCCCGACGCTCGACCCAGAAGATCACTTCGATGCCGAGAACTTTGCCACCCATTTGCGCCTCTTCCCCGAAGGCCAGCACGTGGCGCTCGACGGCGATCGGGTAGTTGGCCAAAGTAGCACCTTCCGCATCAGCGGCGAGAAGGTGTTTTGCCAGCACACGTTCGAGGATATTGTCGATCACGGGAATTTCGGCCATCACGATCCGAATGGCGAGTGGTTATACGGCGCGGATATTAGCGTCCACCCCGATTACCGCGGGCGCGGAATCAGCCGCATGCTCTACGATGCGCGCAAGGCGCTCATCCGTCGCCTTGGCATGCGCGGCATGGTTGCCGGCGGAATGCTGCCCGGCTACGTTGCCTACCGCGATCAGATGCCGGTTGAAGAGTATGTCGCGGCGGTGGTGGCGGGCCGGCTGAGTGATCCGACCTTGACGCCGCAGTTGCGCAACGGCTTTACCGTGCGCGGCATTCTCTACGATCACATCCGTGACGGCAAGGTGCCCCATGCGGCGCTGATTGTATGGGAAGCATAGCGGCATGGTTTCGCTCAACGTCTTCCAACGTCAGAGTGTGCAGCCGGTGGCCGATCTCGATCAGATCAGCGACTTGCTCTTGCAGCCCCGCACCTTGATCTGGCTCGACCTAGAGCGCCCAACTCCGGCGGAAATTGCCTTGTTGCGCGAGGAGTTTGGTTTTCATCCGCTCGCCATCGAAGATGCTTTGCAGGAACACGAGCGGCCAAAGATCGAGACCTATCCCGGCTACTACCTCATCATCTTCTACAGCGTTGAATACGATGCCGCCGCGCGTGAGCTGCGCTTTCTCCCGATCACGCTCTTCGTCGGCGCCAACTATCTGGTCAGCATCCGGCCCGGCCCGGTGCGCCACGTCCAACAGACGTTAGCCCGCTGGCAGACCAACGGCCATGTGCCCGGCTATCAGGTGAGCAGTGTGCTCTACGCGCTGATCGATGCGATCGTGGATGATTACTTCGTTGTGCTCGATCAGATTGGCGAGCAGATTGACGCGGTTGAAGCAGCCATCTTTCAGCGTGGTCGACAAGAAGTAGCGAATGAGATATTCACCCTCAAAAAGGATCTGCTATTCTTCCGCCGGATCGTAGCCCCCGAACGAGACGTGCTCAACGTCTTGCTTCGCCAAGAGGTGCGCATCTTTCAGCCGCGCGAATTAGCTTATGTGCGTGATGTCTACGACCATCTGGTGCGCGTGACCGAGTCGATTGACCTTTACCGCGATTTGTTGTCGAGCGCGCTCGATAGTTATTTGTCACTACAGGGTAATCAGCTTAACCAGTTGGTGAAGGTGCTGACCCTCTGGTCGATTATCCTGATGTCATGCTCGCTCGTCGCCAGTGTTTATGGTATGAACGCCACTCGGATCATGCCTGACAAGGTGCGATACTCACGTTCTGCGAGGGCTTTCAGAAGCTCATATTCCTCGCGAGTAACCTTGCTACACACAAAATAATCTTTCCGCGTCATATTCCCCTCACGTTACACGCTGATTACAACAGTCAGCGACAATTATAGCAGGTTCGATAACGTATTACAACCAAATAAGCATTACGAATTGATAAAAAAGCAGAAGCATTGTTGTTTTGCGAAAGTAGTCTCTTGGACTACTGTTTTGTGAGTAATCTTTTGGACTGCTGTTTTACGAAAGTAGTCCAATAGACTACTGTTTTATGAAATTTGTAGTTGACAATTGCGGGTGTTGCGCCCGCAAGAAACACACAAAAACGAACCCCCGCTGGCTGCCAAGCCAGCGGGGGGGTGATGCGTGGCGCGTCCTGCTATTCTCCCTCGGCCAGCAGGGCTGTTAGCGCCGCAATCACCGCAGCAGGCTCCAGCCCGCGCCAGCGGGCCAGCAGCGCAATGTCGGCCAGCGCGATGCGCAGGTCGCCGAGCGCGGCGTCGCGGTCTACGGGCTGCGCAAGATGCGCGGGGGCAACCTCATACCGTTGCGGCATGACTTCGATCACCAGATGCTCGATGCCGTGCAGCATGATGCGGCCCCGCGCATAACCAATGATACGATGCACGCGCACCAGTTCCGGCGGTGTGTCGCCCGGCGCGGCGGTTGGGTCGCTCAGCGGCTCGCTCATGATACTACCTCCGCGTCGCGCGGGCCGCGTGCAACACGGCCCGCGCATAGCGATACATGTCCTCTGTTCGGGGCAGGCCGGTTAGCTCAATCAGGCGCGTATGCGCCACCTGTCGCTCGCGGTCAAGCTGGTGCAATTCTCCGGCAGTGTACCGTCCGGTACGCATCGCGTCAACTAGCGCTACGTACTCGCGACAGAGGGTTACGAACGTTTCATCCATGCGGCGCCTCCGGAGCATGCTGTGTTGGCCGGCACTGCCGGCAGTACCCGTGCTTTGTCGCGGCCCCGTACTGGCCGAGGTTAGCCAGCGGCGCGCCGCAATGCGGGCAGCGGTAGCGCGGCGGCGCGCTGGCCTCCGGCGCCGCGTGCCCCTCGGCTACCGGTTCGGGGTAGGCAGCAACGCGGGCCAGCGTCAGCGGTTCCGGCAGTTCCAGCATCGCCAGCCGGCGATGTTCGGCGGCGGCCTACTGCATCACGGCCAGCACGCGCAACGCGGCGGCAGCCTCGCTGCTCAACCGGCGGGCTTGCGCCTCAGCCGCCCGCGCCCGGCGGTCGATCTCAACCAGCGCTACCGTCTGCGCATCCACCAGCAGCGCTTCCAGCCCGCGCCACGCCAGCCACGCAATCACGCCGAGCAGGGCGGTCAGCGCGCCGGCCACCAGCCACGCCGTCACGTCGCCGGCGTGCGCGGCCAGCGCGTGCAGCGCGTGCAGCAACGGCAGGGCCGAGAGCAGCGGCAAGGCGTGGCGCAGGCGCGCAAAGGGTGATGGTATGCCGAGCGCGTGCATTACGAAGCCCCAGATGGCGACGGCGTCCAGCGCCAGCAGCGCTCCGATGGCCGCCCACTCGCTCAGCAGCAGATCGTACCAAAACGTGTAGCCGGCCCAGAGCGACCATGCCAGCATGGTCGCAGCAATTGCCGCATGTCCAACGATCCCAATCACGTGCTTCATGCTGGCACCTCCGTGTTGCCCTGCAAGCCATCAGGATGGCTTGCAACCAGTAGCCCGTTCAACACGGCGATCTCTTCCTCGACCGCCTTCCGCGCCCGTGACCAGTCGTCATTGGCGAACTCATATCCGCGCGCGCGCGCCTCATCGCGGGTGAGGCCGGCCCGGATCAGGGCCTTCAGCCGGTCAAAGCCATCAGTGCCATCCGCGTCCGTCCGTCCGTCCGCCCGCTCGGTGGCGTCAAGGGACTGGCCAGCGGACAGGACAGGACGCCAGACCAGTGGCGCGCGGCTTGGGCGGATGCGGTCAAGGCCGGCGCGGTCAAGGATGCGGAACTGGCCGGCTCCTTCCCGCAACGCAGGGTACGGCTCACCTTCCAGCCGGTCAAGGATGGCGCGCTTGAGCGCGCCATCCGGCTCATCGCGAAGCATCAGCCGGATGGATGCCATATCCAGCCCGATCACTCCGAAGTTGCGCCGCATCACGGTATTGACGCCGAGGTCTTGCACCAGCGGCGACTGCGTGAGCAGCAGCAGCCGAATACCGATCTTGCGCGCTTCGCTGCCCAGCCGGGTTGCAAAACGCCGCCAATCCGGGCCGAGGGTGCTTGCGATGGCCGGTGCTTCATCGATCACAACTACCACCGGCCCCCCTACCGGCTCGCCGGCAGCCAGCGCCGCATACCGAGCAGTCATCTCGGCTTCGATGGCGGCCAACGCCTGCCGGATCGCCTCATAATTGCGTGCCGCGCCGATGGCGGCGACGCCGTGCCACTTGCCCGGCTCGGCGTGCGGATCGATCACGGCCACCAGCTCGCCACGGTCAATGGCCGTCGCCAGCAACGCTTCGGCAGTGGTGGTTTTGCCACAGTTCGTTTTGCCGGCCAGCAGCAGGTGCGCTTCGCTGGCCAACGCCTCGGCCAGCCACTGCGCCGGCAGGTCAACCGGCACGCTGGCCACCAGTGCCGGCGGCTCGCTGCCGGCAGGCCGGCTCTGGCCGGCGCTCAGCGACAGCGATTCAACGCCGCGATAGGCGCGATAGGGCGCTACCTCGCGCTCCAAGGCCGCCATACCGTGTCACGCCTGTCACACCTCGCGCCGGCGATAGGTGTGACACCCGATGAGCGCATCCTGATGCGCTCGGCGCGATGCCTGTCACACCGTGTCACACCTGTCACACCTACGTTGCCCAATCTGGTATCATGCACACGCCGGGTTTTGGCACACCCCCCAACCGGCGCCCGGTGCGCGGCGCGGCCTGCCAATCCAGCCGCGTGCCGGGCTTCCATCACGTCTGTCATGCGTCACCTCCATCCAGCACCTCGATCCCCTGTTCTGCCTGTTCCGCCAGCCACTGATCACGATACGCCAGCCCCTGCTAGACGGCGTCGCGTTCGTCAGCAGCCTCATACTCGTCGCTGTCCCACTCCATAGTGGCGCCGTGCGCGTCATACCGCACGGTGGCGCGAAGCCACCAGATGGTGATGCCGTCCCAGTCGATAATGACCTGCACGCCGCGCCCAATGGCAATCGCCTTCATGGTTCACCTCGCGGGGGTTCTGTCATGACAAAACCCGGTTTTGTCATGGGTTTTGTCATGCCGGTTTACCGCATTCGGTTGCGGTATACCGAGTTTTGTCAATTTTGTCATGCGTAGGGAAGAAACGAACGTCGCCTACCGCGCCTGCTAGCAGGCAGTAGGCGTTGGCGTATCGGGCACCTCGGTGAGGGTAAGCAGGTCGCCTACGTTGCACTGGAAGTACACGCACAATTGCGCCAGCACGTCACGCGGATATTCGCGGATCGTCTCTTTGGCAATGGCGCTCAGCGTGTAGTATGAGATGCCCGTTTCATCTGAAACAGTGCGCAGGGTGATACGCCGCCGCTCGCGCGCGGCTTTTTGCGCCATGAGGAGATAGATGTTGCTTCTCACCGTAATCACCTCCGTATGATAGCACAACTTGAAACGCCGAGTGTCACGGTTGCATTTTATCACGTCTCTCACAACTAATCAAGTTTCACTTGACATTTTGTGTGTCACGATCTATAGTAAGTGTTAAGTAACACTGCATAATGTTATAGGCTAGCTAACTATGGAGGCACTATGAAGGCAGTGGTGTATGCGCGGGTCAGCTCCGAGGAGCAGGGCAACAACTTTAGCATTCCCAGTCAGATCGCGGCATGCCATCGTTACGCGACGGATCGGAACTGGCACATTGTTGCCGAATTGACCGATACCATGTCAGGCGCGGTTCTCGACCGTCCCGGCCTGCGCAAACTGCGCGATCTGATCGCCGTTCGAGCGGTTGATGCAGTGATTGTGTACAGCTTGGATAGGCTCTCGCGCAATGTCGCCCACATGCTCCTGCTCCGCGACGAACTGTACAGCGCGAACATTGAATTACACGCTGTTACACGCGGGCAATCGGCGGATACCGCTGAAGGGCGCTTGTTTGATACGATCGAAAGCGCTTTTGCGGAATACGAGCGCCTGAAGATCAAGGCGCAATCCATGCGCGGCAGGCGCGCCAAGGTGCAATCCGGCAACGTGCTCGGTCACGGCGCCATACCGCCCTACGGCTACCGCTATGTTGGGCATGGACGGGAACGCACCCTTGAAGTGGACGAAATAGAAGCGGCATGGGTGAGAAAGATCTTTACGTGGTCGGCAACCGGTGTCTCCCTTCGTTCCGTCGCCGCGCGCTTGGACGCTGCGGGGGTGCTCCCCCCCGGAAATACCCGCCATTGTCCGGCGCGACATTGGTCGCATGCAACGATCCGTAATATACTGCGCAACTCGGTATATATCGGAACGCAATACTACCCCGCGTTCAAAATGAGCGTCTCGGTTCCGGCACTTGTTGATGAATCGCTCTGGCGCGAGGCCAACGCTCGGCTGGACGAAAACAAGCGAAACGCCTGCCAAGTAGTCAAGCGCATCTACCCGTTGCGCGGACGTGTGCGCTGCGCCTCATGCAACGGGCCGTGTCACGGCAATCGGATAGGCCATCGATATGCGTACTACGTTTGCCAATCGTATGACCGGCAAGCGAGCCGTCAATGTGCGCGCAAGGCTTACGCGAACGCAGAGCGCCTCGAAGCGGAAGTGTGGCAATGGGTGCAGGAACACGTGCTAGATGAAGAGCGTCTGATCACCGCAATTGACCAAGCAAACGCCAGCGAAGCCCACCAGCGCGCCGAACTAGAGCGTGAACGCGCCGCCTTCGCGCGCCAAGTCGCCGAGGTCGAACAGCGAATTGCGCGCCTCATTGAAGCCTTCACTACCGGGGTGTTGTCGCTTGATGACTTCACCGCGTTCAAACGCCGGTTCGATGAGCAGAAAGCTGGCGCACAACAGGAACTGGCGCGCGTTGATCGGATGTTGGCGGATG
The DNA here is from genome assembly GCA_025057175.1 of Chloroflexus sp. GTDB lineage: Bacteria > Chloroflexota > Chloroflexia > Chloroflexales > Chloroflexaceae > Chloroflexus. The sequence goes on from JANWYE010000119.1 coordinate 11,012, forward strand.
ACGCGGCGCGCCGCATCGACCGAGAAGGATTACTCGCGACTGCCCGCGCTGTTCGCGCGTCGTTGACAGCCGGTATAATGCCAGAAGACCAGATGCGCGTGTACGCCGCATTGGATGTGCAGGTTGTGACCGATGGCGTGACGGCGCACGTCACGGCGAGCTTGACCGGTGATGTTGGGGTGCTGTCGTGTCAAGCTTGGCCGCTTTCCCGTACAATACCAAGAAGACACCGAGTCTACTAAGGAGGATTGCATGGAGCACATTGACACCCTGCTCATCGGTGGCACCGTCGTCACGATGGATGAGTCATGGCGCATC
>JANWYE010000011.1:0-17263 GCA_025057175.1 Chloroflexus sp.
CAGCGGGGTCGGCGACCGGCCAGCGTTGCTGGTGAATGCTGTAGGGTTTGCCAATCCGCATCCACAGCTCTTCAGCGATGTGCGGCGTGATCGGTGCCATCAGGAGGAGCAGAGTCTCAATTGCCTCTTGCCATGCCGGTGTGCCGGCCAGCCCGGCGTCGCGGGCACGGTAGAGGGTATTGGTGAATTCCATCAGCGCGGCCACCATTGTGTTGAACTTAAAGTTCAGGATGTCGTTCTCAACGCGCTGGATGGTCTGGTGGGCCACCCGCCGCAACTGGCGTTCGTTCATTGTCGCGTTGCTCTGGCCGCGTTCAGCGGTGGGGTAGAGCACAATCCGCCATACCCGGTCAAGCCAGCGCTTAACGCCGGGCACGCCATCGGTGCTCCATGGCACCGACAACTCGAAGTCAGAGATGAATGCTTCATAGCCGCGCAGCGCGTCGGCGCCGTGCTCGGCCACTACTTCGTCGGGCGTAATGACGTTCCCCTTCGACTTCGACATCTTCTCGATGACGATCTGACCATCAACTTCGCGCGGCGGAGCGAGAATGAGACCCTGATTGCGCAGGCAGGTGAAGGGTTCAAAGAACTTCACCACACCCAAATCGTAGAGCACCTTCGTCCAGAAGCGGGCGTAGAGCAGGTGCATCACGGCGTGTTCGGCCCCGCCAACGTACATGTCAACCGGCAGCCAGTAATCGAGCGCTTCAGGGCTGGCCAGCGCCTTATCGTTGTGATTGTCGGCAAAGCGCAGGAAGTACCACGACGAACAGGCGAAGGTGCCCATTGTATCGGTCTCGCGCCGGCCACGGCTGCCATCGGGCAAGGTAACGTTGACCCATTCGTCGATTAGGGCGAGTGGCGACTCGCCGGTCGCGGTTGGCTCGTAGCTCTCGACATTAGGCAGGGTCAGCGGTAGCTCGTCATCGCTGAGCGCGACTTCCAGCCCATCTTCGCGATGAATGATCGGGATCGGCGTGCCCCAGTAGCGTTGGCGGCTGATCAGCCAATCGCGCATCTTGTAGTTGGTGCGGCCTTTGCCGATCCCCTGCTGTTCGAGGTAGGCAATCGTCTGCTCAATCGCTTGATCGGCGGGCACGCCGTTGATCGGGCCAGAATGGATCGGTGTGCCAAGATCGTCGTGGTAGATCAGGTCGCGGTAGGCGGTAATCGAGTGCAGGTAAGCCATCGCCGAGGGGATCTCGGCGTTGCCGGTGACAGCGCGCAAGCGCGTAGTAATCTGCTCATCGGCAGCGATTGAGTCTAGCTCGATCACCGTATCGGGGAAGATAAACAACCAACCTGACCCGGCCACCTCTGTCCAGCCGTTGCACAAGCGTGGCTGCACAATCGCGGCATACTCATGCGCGCGATCGCCAGACAGCTCGACCAGCAGATGACCATCGTCTTGGGCAGTGACGGCAAAACCGGCGGCGCGCAGGGCATCGGCAGTGTCAGCAGCAATCGTTTCAGTGCGCAGCAGTGAGCGAGCAGCGTTGTCGGGCCGGCTAATCACCGGAATGATCGGTAGATCGTACTTCAACGCGAAGGCGAAGTCACGCTCGTCGTGGGCGGGCACCGCCATAATCGCGCCGGTGCCGTAGCCCATCAAGACATAATCGGCAATCCAAATCGGGATACGCGCGCCGTTAACCGGGTTAATCGCGTACCCTCCCGTCCAGACGCCGGTCTTCTCCTTCTCTTCGGCGACGGCAGTGGTCGTCGGGCGTTGGCGAGCCTGCGCGACATACGCCTCGACCTGCGCGCGTTGCCCCTCAGTTGTCACCTTCGCTACCAGCGGGTGCTCAGGCGAGAGCACCATAAACGTCGCACCCCACAGCGTATCGGGGCGGGTGGTAAAGACAATAATTGGATCGCCGGCCTCGGTATGGAAGACCACCTCCGCGCCACGCGAGCGCCCGATCCAGTTGCGCTGCATCGTGACGATCCGCTCCGGCCAGTCAACCGTATCCAAATCGCGATCAAGGCGGTCGGCGTAGGCCGTAATGCGGAAGAACCACTGCTTGAGCACTCTGCGCTCAACCTTCGCGCCGCTGCGCCATGCAGTGCCATCGGGCAGCACCTCTTCATTAGCCAGCACCGTCTTATCAACGGGATCCCAATTCACTACTGCTTCGCCACGGTAGGCCAAGCGGAAGCGGCGCAAGATCTCTTGGCGCTGGAGCGGTGTCGCCGCCCGCCACTCTTCCGCCGTCACTTGCGGCTCGGTCAGGGCCAGATCGAGCCGGCTGGTGCCATACTCGGCCAGCTCGGCCTCTAGCTCGCTGATCGGGCGGGCTTTGTTGGCGCGACGGTCGTACCACGACTGGTACAGGCGCAAGAAGATCCACTGCGTCCAGTGATAATAGTCGGGTTCAGAGGAGGTAATCTCGCGATCCCAGTCGTAGCTCAGACCGAGCATGTTCATCTGGCGCTTGTAATTCGCGCTGTAGCGGCGGGTCAGCACAGCCGGGTTGGTTTTGGTCTTAATCGCCGCGTTCTCGGTCGGCAGGCCGAAGGCGTCCCACCCCATCGGGTGCAGCACGTTGTAGCCACGCATGCGGTAGTAGCGGGCGACAACATCGGTAGGCACGTAGTTACGGCAGTGACCGACGCTGAGGCCATCGCCGCTGGGGTAGGGATAAAAATCAAGCACGTAATATTTCGGTTTGGCAGGATCAATCGGCGGGGTGCGGTAGAGCTGGTCGGCGGCCCACTGAGCCTGCCACTTAGCTTCGATCGCGGCGGGATCGTAACGTTCAATCTGAGTTTTGTCGGCTTTGGTGTCGCTCATACGATTCAATACCTCTTGAGGTGAGCATGCGAAGACGAATCAAACCGGCATTATGGTAGTAATGAAGGCCATCAAGGCTAGGGTCGGCCATGCGCTCACCTCCTTTCGCGGTGCAGAAGCAAAGCATCTTGCTGCATTATAGCAAAAAAGGCGCGAGGAGAGCAAAGGCGCAGCGGGTTTAAACGCAGAGGCGCGAAGGGCGCAGAGGGCGCAGCGGGTTGTTATGGGGGTAGCTATAGCGAGGTGGTTGCCTTTGCCTTGTCAGGCAGGCTGTGAGTAGGTGAAGGACGCGTGGGTGAAGGCCAGCGCGCTCTTGCCCTAACCATCAACCCAACCCTCCGCGTCCTTTGCGTTTTCCATCCTCCGCTCGCGGTGCAGCAGCAAAGCATCTTGCTGCAATAGAGCAAAAAAGGCGCAAGGGGAGCAAAGGCGCAGCGGGTTTAAACGCAGAGGCGCGAAGAGCGCGGAGGGCGCAGCGGGTTGTTATGGGGTTTGGCTATGTCCTTTGCGTCCTCCGCGCCTTTGCGTTTTCCATCCTCCACGCCTCTGCGTTCAACAAATGCGTGGCAGTTGTTCGCCGATCAGCGTATCAACCACGCGCATGCCACCGATGCCAGTACGGGCAACCACTACGCCGGGATGGTCGGCGGTGGCGTAGCCGATCAGGGTGGCTTCACGGCCTAGCGGGTGGGTGCGCATAGTGGCCAGTAGCCGTTCGGCGTCGGCCTGTTCAACGAAAGCGATCAGTTTGCCTTCGTTGGCGATATGGAGTGGATCCATGCCGAGCAGCTCGCAAGCGGCCTGCACAGCGGGCGGCACTGGAATGTTGCGTTCGACAATCTCAATTCCAATCTGGGCATCGGCGGCGATTTCATTCAGTGCCGCCGCTACGCCGCCGCGGGTGGGGTCGCGCAGGGTGTGGATGCGCGCGCCACTGGCGAGCATGGCGCTGACCAGCCCGTGCAGCGCAGCAGTGTCAGAGACCACCGGTGCGCCGAATTCGATCCCTTCGCGCACGCTAAGAATGGCGACGCCGTGCAGGCCAATTGGCCCGCTGACAATAATCGCATCGCCGGGACGGGCCTGTTCTGGGCCGATGGTCACACCCGCCGGGATAAGGCCGAAGCCAGTGGTGGTGATGAACACACCGTCGCCGTGGCCGCGATCAACCACCTTGGTGTCGCCGGCAATCAGGGTGACGCCGGCCTGCCGGGCAGCGCGGCCCATGCTCTCGGCAATGACGCCGAGTTGATCGAGCGGCATGCCCTCTTCGAGGATAAAGCTGGCGGTCAAAGCGAGCGGTTGCGCTCCCATCATTGCAATATCGTTGATGGTACCGTTGATGGCCAGTTCGCCGATGTTGCCGCCGGGGAAGAAGAGCGGGCGCACGACGAAGCTGTCGGTAGAGATGGCTAGCCGCGCGCCGCCGACTTCTAGCAAAGCGGCGTCGGTGAGCGGGCCAAGCGGGCCGCCAAAGGCAGGGAGAAAGAGATGATTGATCAGTTCAGCCGAAAGCTTGCCACCAGCGCCATGGCCCATCACAATGGCCGGGTAGTCGCGCAGAGGGGCCGGGCAGACCCAGTTGCTAAAGTCGAGTGGTGCGGTCATAGATTGCAATCCTTGAATGATAAACGCAAAGGCGCGAAGAACGCCAAGGGCGCAAAGGTTGTGTGTTGGATGGTGCCTTTTAGGACGATGGTTGATGGACACGAAATCATGCTCGTCTCAGTAGTGTGAAAGGCAAGGGTTCCAACACACTTGTACCGATACATCCAAATACTTAGCGTCTTTGCGCCTTAGCGTATATATACATCTTTGCGGCTTTGCGTTGAACGTTTTAGTGTGACGATACCACGCCGATTGTGTTCGCCGGCACGAACCGACCATACTGATAATACGCCGCGCAAGCGCCTTCGCTCGATACCATGGTTGCGCCGAGCGGGGTGCGCGGAGTGCATTCTTTGCCAAAAGCCGGGCACTGGTTCGGCTTGAGCAAGCCTTGCAATACCTCGCCGCTGCGACAGATCGTCGATTCGGCAGTTTGAATGTTGCTGACGTTAAAGCGTCGCTCGGCATCGAATTCGGCGTAGCGGTCGCTGAGGCGCCAGCCGCTGCGCGGAATGACACCGATGCCCCGCCACGCACGGTCGGTGACGGTAAAGACATCGGCGATCATCTGTTTAGCGGCGACGTTGCCTTCAGGGCGCACGGCCCGCTCATAAGCATTGTCGAGTTCGGCGCGGCCCTGCTCGAGTTGGAGAATAACGCGACGAATGCCTTCCAGCACATCGAGCGGCTCAAAGCCGGTAACGACAATCGGCACGCGATATTTCTCAACCAGCGGGCGATATTCCGCAGTGCCCATCACGCTACAGACGTGACCAGCGGCAAGGAAGCCTTGAACGCGGTTGGTGGGCGATTCCATAATGGCGCTGATCGCTGGCGGCACGAGCACGTGCGAAACGAGCAGCGAGAAGTTCTTGAGGCCGAGACGGGCAGCCTGATAAACTGCCATCGCGTTGGCGGGCGCGGTGGTCTCGAAGCCGATGGCGAAGAAGACCACTTGGCGGTCAGGGTTTTGTTGGGCCAGCTTGACCGCATCGAGCGGTGAATAGACAATCCGCACATCGCCGCCTTCGCTCTTGACGCGGAAGAGGTCTTTGTGGCTGCCGGGCACGCGCAGCATATCGCCGAACGAGCAGAAGATCACGCCGGGCTGGGCAGCGATTGCCAGCGCCTTGTCGATAATCTCGAGCGGCGTGACGCAGACCGGGCAGCCGGGGCCGTGGATCAGCTCGATTTCAGGTGGCAGCAATTGGTCGATTCCGTTGCGAATGATCGAGTGGGTTTGGCCGCCGCAGACCTCCATAATCGCCCAGCGGCGGGTAGTGATGCGCCGGATCTCATCGAACAGGCGGCGGGCCAATTCGGGATCGCGAAACTCGTCAAGGTATTTCATCGCATGCTCTCCATTGAACTGTTAGGGCGCAGAGCAGGCAGCGGAGCGGAGAATGGCAAACGCAGCGGCGCGGAGATTTTATATGGGTTGGGCAGGGACGCGCTTTCCTCCCTCATGCGTCCTTTGCTTTCTCGCAGCGTGTCTGACAATGCAGAACCAACCACTCCGCTATAGCCAACCCCCATAACAACCCTTCGCGTCTCTACGTTTAAACCCGCTGCGCCTTTGCTTTTAAACCTCTTGCGCCCTTTCATCGGGGTTCAGCTCCTCTTCGAGCACACCGAGCGATTGGAAGAGGGCGAGCGTCTCGCGCGCCGATTCTTCATCGAGGCGAGTAATGGCAAAACCTACATGCACAATCGTGTAGTCACCGACTTGTAATTCGGGCAGGTAGGCGAGACAGACCTCTTTGACGATGCCGTTGAAATCGACCTTGCCCATCCGGGTGAGGCCGTTGTCGTAGATTTCGATGATGCGACCGGGAATGCCAAGACACATACACTCATTCCTTTCCAAACGCAGCGGCGTGCAGGACTCACTGAACCTCCCAAATCAATACTCGATTGTTGCCCGAGTCGGCGATGGCTAGCCACTGGCGGTGGGCGCAGAGGCCATACGGCCAGCAGAGCGTATCGGGGCCGATGGCTTGCCAGCGGTTTTCGCCACTATCGGCAAAATTGTATTGGCCGAAGACCGCTTGCGCCGGCAGACCAGCCCCAGCGCGGGGAATGGGCTGCCAGCTCAGCACGCGGTTGTTGGCTGTGTCGGCGACAAACAAGCGATCATCCGCGCAAGCCACCGCGTAGGGAAAGCGGAGCCGGTGCGCTCCCTGCGGTACGTGCGGTTGTTCAAACGCGCTCTGCATATTGGCTTGACCCAAAACGAGATCGGCCGGCCGATCGCGAGCGGGTGGCGGCGTCCACCCAAGCACACGATGGTTGCCGGCGTCGGCTACGTACAGTGTCTCGCTATCGCCGGCAATGGCGTGTGGCCAGCGAAAACTGTTGGCTGCCGGCGGGCCGCCGCGATTTTCGGCATTGCCGCACGGATCAGGCTGGCCAAGGATCAGATCAGGTGGTTGGCCATTCGCCGGCAAGCCCTGCCATCCCAGCACGCGCCGGTTACCGGTATCGGCAATATAAAACCAGCCGTTGATCCACGCTACGCCATACGGCCAATAGAGTGTGTGCGGGCCAACTGCGCCGCCGCGGTTTGGCTCAATGTCAAGCAGTGAATCTTGCCCTATCACACTATCGGGCGGCGCGCCGGATCGATCGGGAATGCGATGCCAACATAATACACGATGATGCCACGCATCGGCAAGATAGATTTTTCCCTCGGCAACGGTTACACCGGTGGGTAAATGAAACCCATTGGCCGGCCCGCGACCGGCTGCGCGCGGCCCTTCGTGGAAGAAATCGGGCTGGCCAAGCACCAGATCGGCCGGTTGGTGGTCGCTGACCGGCAATCCGTGCCAGATCAGAACGCGATGGTTGCCCGAATCGACGACAATCAATAGCTCGTCGTCGAGATACACCCCGCGCGGCGCATAGAGATTGGTTGGCGTCGGGTTGGCAGCCGGCAACACCAACCCACCTGGCGCCGGCGCACCCAGCCAACGCACTGTTTTGCTCGCCATCATTGCGGTCGCACCCAAATCGTACCATCAACCACACGGAGCGGGAATGGCTCGAGTTGCGCTTGCGGCGCCGTAAGGCATTCGCCGCTCTGAACATCGAAACAAAATCCATGCCACGGGCAGGTGAGCGTACCGGCGTCAGGGTCGAGCATGCCGCCATCGAGCGGGCGGCCCTGATGAGCGCAGGCGTTGCGGTAAGCGCTAAGCCGGTTAGCTAGATTGACGATCAGCACGCTGCCGCGCTCGGTAGCAAAACTCACCATCTGGCCGGGCGGCACCTCGGCGACGGCAGGGCCGCGCACCCAACCCTTCTCGACTGCCGGCGGCTCATTCGCTTCAGCGCGCAGAATCGCTGGGGTCGCTTGATCGTTTACCACCTCAAGGCGGGTAATTTCCGGCACCTCGCGCAGTAGCGCCTCCTCGACGTGCTTGCGCAGGGTAAAAGCCGAGAGCGAACAGCCATTGCACGAGCCATGCAGGCGCACATAGGCCACGCCATCACGCACCTCAACCAACTCAGCATCACCGCCGTGCGACTGCATGTACGGGCGCGCGCCATCGAGCACGCGACGGGCGCGGGTGAGCGGATCGGCGCGCACAATACCGTGCATGACAAACAGCGCGTAAACAGCGGGATCTTCAACCAGCTCTAACAACAGCTCTTTGCCGCGCGGGTCTTGCTTGAGCCGGCGCACCATTGTTGTCAGCGCCAGCTTGTGAAACGCCTCAATCGCCTGTTTCAGCTCGGTAGCGGCGGTTTGCGCCGCCGGTTCGAGTTTGGCAATGGCGGCCACCGCCGCATCAACCCGCGCGGCGGCTTGTTCGAGTTCTTCGGCTGTAGGAAGCGATTGGGTCATAAAACCTCAATAGATTTCTCACCCGTGTCCTATCAACTATACCCGATCATCTGCTCAAGCGCCTCTTCAGTCCGCATCAGTAGTAGATCGGCGAAGGCTTGGCGAGCCATCGTTTGCAACATGGCCTCAATCTTGCCCGCTGGCGGCGCTGGCACAGTGCGCCCACTCAGCGCCTGCAACACAAAACATGCGCCAGCAGGATTGTCAAGCAAAAAGTCTTGAAAGATCGCCGCTACAAACCGATCAAGCCAAATACCCTCGCCGTTCGGATCGGCCCGTAGCCGGGCCAACGCCGCTTCAGGGCCGGCGCAACGCTCGACAATTCGCTCGACGAAGCGTTCGGTAGCCATCATCAACAGCAGATCAAATTGTTGGCGCTGGTAGGGTTCCATAGTCTTGTGTTACGGCAAAGGCGCGAAGGAAGCAGAGACGCCGAGGTTATTAAACGCCAAGGCGCGAAGACGCAAAGGTGCTTGGTTTGGATATTGGTCAATAGCATGGTTGTAGACAAAACTATAAAATCCCTCCGCGCTCTGCGCGCCTCTGCGTTATTGTCCCTTAGCCATCTCCTCATGCTGATCAATATTCGCCACCAACTCGCGCACTGTGGCAATCGCCGATTCATCGCCGATCTCAGCGAACAGTTGCTCGGCTTGCAACAATCGCTCACGGGCTTCAGCAAAGACGCCCAGATGAGCAAGCGCGTTGCCGAGGTTAGCCAGAATGCGCGCATAGCCAGCCGGATCGGCAGCCGGATTGCGTCGCTGCAAGAGATCTTCATAGATCGCCACTGCTTCGAGCAGATGCTCAGCCGGGTGGGCCGAGTGAACATATTGCAGCGCATTGGCCAGATTAAGGCGAGCGCTAGTCCACTCGCGGGGATGGTGATCGGGATCGTAGACGCTCAACGCGGCGCGCAAAGCTTGCACCGCAATCGCGCCGCGCAGCCGGTCGCCAGCCTCCGTCATCGGCATCGCCAGATACGCGAGCGCCAAATTATTCTGGATAAACGCGAACTCTAGCGGGTGGGTCTCACGTTGGTAGTAGCGCAGCGCCTCTTGATAGCAACGCACCGCAGCCTGCAACGGCCCGCGCTGACCGTTGGCATGATCTTGGAGAATCTGCCCCAGTTGCATGGCGGCGCGAGCGCGCACTTCCGACAGGCTTTCCGGTGGAATGAAGTCGATCGCTTGTTGCAACCAGCGCGTGATCAGGGCCAGTTCACCGCCGTGCTGCATTGCCAATTCGGCCCGATTAAGCGCGATCTGGCCGGCCAACGCCGGCGAGAAGGGGGCGGCAGCCGCGATCGCATCGGCAAAGTGCTGGTCAGCCGCTGGGATGGCACCCCGCTCGATGGCCGCCGCGGCGTGGGCCACCAAGGCCAGCGCGCGCACCTCGCCGGTCGCGCCATCGAGCGATGGCGGTTCGCTGCGGTGGCCCATCGTGTAGGCGGCCACGCCTTGCAGACAGGCCAATTCACCATCAAGCAGCGCATGCAGGGTCAGATCGTCGGCGGGTGCGCCGGCCAGCACATAGCGATTGTAGCGGGTGACAAGGTCATTGGTTAGCGGCAAGGCCGCCAATGCCGCCGCGACATTTCCGGCCAGTGCGTGCGCGTAGAATTGCCACTCAGGCGGCCATTCGACCGGTGTTTCGCCACGTAGCAGGGCAGCCAACGCCGTACCGGCAGCGGGTTTGTCACTAGGCGGCAAGACAAGATAACCGGCGGGAAGCGGGAAGATGCCCAATGGTTGAGGACGAACAGCAAGCAGGTTCATGATACGTTCTCCGGTTCTGGCTGCAAGGCCATCCGTAATGCGCCGTTGCGCTCATCCCATACGGCGCGGCGTAGGCCGGGTGGCGTAGCCGGCGGCAAGGCTTCCCAAATCAACACACTACGGTCGCCACGCGCATTTCGTTGTTTCAGCAATAGCCCGCCAGCCGCCGGCCCACGCAACGGCACCAGCCACACCTCGCCGTCGCGCGGCAGCGCAACCAACAGATCGGCGGGGAAGTAGCGTTGGGCCAACGCCGCCGGCAGGTGCAAATAGCCTTGCGCCGTCAACTCAAGCAGCCAGCTCTCCATGATCTCTGTCTTCATCGGCGATTTGGTGCCCAAGGTATGGTTGCCACGGATTTCGGCTCAAATGCTGGGCCAAATCTTCCATGCGCGCCGCAACAGCCGGGCTAAGCGGTGCGCCAATCGTAAAATCGGCCCCTTCGATCAAGTAGACCTGCACCGAGCGCGGGTAGGCATCTTTAAGCAGCCAGCGCCCAAATGCTAGCGCGTGATCCCAGCGAAAAGCGTGCAGATTGATGCCGGTCAAAGGTGGTAGTTGCTCGACGACCGAACCCGGCACTGCATAGATAGTGCCGGGTTCAGCGCCAGTGCAAGCAGCGTCAACTAAAATCACGCTATCGAGGCCTCGCATGCGAAATGCGACATCCATGCCGCTCGTGCCAGCATCGGCGACACCAACGCCGGCTGGCAAGCCAAGCTCAAGCAAACGCCGCACCAATACCGGCCCGACCGCATCGTCGCCGCGTAACAGGTTGCCACAGCCGATGATTAATAATTGTTCGTGCATAATATCACGATTTAAAGATGAAAAAAATAATGATATCTCGTGCCGCGCCCTCGACGATGGGCGCTCCTGATGGAGTGCGGCCTCTACTCATGTGTCGCCATAACCAATGAACACCTGTTAATGACCGCACTCCATGCGCAGCGACATTCACTATCACTCCAGCCTGAGCAACGCGAGTTCGTCTGCGCCAGTGATGACCACTGGCGCAGACGTCCTTGCGCGCTTGCCCCTGCTACGCGCCTTCGCCAATGCGGAACCGCGCCAACTCTTTGCCGGTCTTTTCGTCGTAGGCATGCACCGTACAGACGAGGCACGAGTCGTAGCTCCGCGCCACATGGCCGAGTTCAACCGGATCGCTGGGATCGGCAATCGGCGCGCCGAGGAACGATTGCTCCATCGGCCCGTTGACATCGCGACCGTCGCGCGGCCCAATGTTCCATGCCGTTGGCGTCACCACCTGATAATTCTCGATCTTGCCATCCTTCAACACGATCCAGTCAGAGAGACTGCCACGGGCAGCTTCGGTGGAACCGAACCCACGCCCGTCGGGCAGCTCCTTCGGTTTGATATAAAACTTCTCGTGCAGATTGATCTGGTCGAGCCACTTGCGCACCAGCTTGTAATACTTCGGCGCTTCGTGCATACGGGCCATCACCCGCACCAACACACTCGGCCCAACTGTCGTCACTGCATCGAGGAAGAGCGGGTCGTAATCTTGCCAGTCGGCGGCGCCGGGCCGGCCAGCGATCACCTGCCGGGCCAACGGGCCGGCCTCGAGCGGATGGCTGCCGACGCCGGGAATGAGATAGCGGGGCGCTTTGGCCCACGTGTACTTGCCCTGCCGGCGGCCCACTTCGGGATCGATCGGCTCGGTGCGTCCCTCGAACGGGTGGAGCGCGTGGCTGCCTTCGAAGAACGAGTGGGTCACGTCTTCACGCACGTTAGCCTGATCGAAGTCATAGAACTGGCCGTTGACGTACACCCCCGACCGGGCAATGAGCGCGGCATTGCGCCCCTCGATCGTCGGGCGGGCATAGCGCTCAGGATGGAAGTACGTGCCGGTGGCGAGATAGTTATTCCAGCCAGCGCCATATTTATCGAGGCCAGCGGCCATTGCAAAGCGCAAGAAGAAGCCGCAGTCGGAATTGTAATGGCGCTCGTTCTCGTGCATCCACTCCATCACATCGGCCCAGCTCTTGTTTTGCAGCCAGCGATCGACCGAGCAGCCGAGCCACTTCTTCTCTAGCCACTCATCCTTCCAGTATTCGAGGATCGCGATAGCGCGGGTGATGTCGGCTAGCGTCGGCGCGCACATCACGCCGCCGGGGATCATGAAGCTAGAGTGGGGCCACTGGCCGCCGAAGATAGCATAAATCTCGACCGGCTTATTCGAGAGGGTCACGCCAAGCTCGTAGCTAGTGCCAACGAAGGGAGCGAACCGGCGCACCGCCTCATCGTATTCGGGCAAGTGAGCGTACTTCTTGTTGGTCAGGTCAATCGCGAACAGTGCGTAGAACCAGCGTGGAATGCTTTGCAGCGTCTCGCAGGCCTGCGCGATATTGCGAATGAGGGTTGCATTGGGCGGCAGTTCGGTCTGCCACGCCGTATCGAGCGCATAAACCGCTTTGGTCAAGTGGCTGCCGCCGCAGATGCCACAAATGCGCGGGGTGACGATCAAGCCGGCTTGCGGGTCTTTGCCCTTCAGAATGATCTCGAAGCCGCGAAACATCGAGGCTTCCGTCCATGCGCTTGTTACCACGCCATCACGGATAGTCACGCGCAAGTCGAGGTCGCCCTCGACGCGGCCAAGCGGGCTGATGCGCAGATCGCGCCCGGTAAGTGTTGCCGGATTCTCGATAATATTGACCATTGCCAGCTTCTCCCTAGCTTATACAACAAACATATCCTCTTTCGCCCACTTCGGCGCTGCCACGCGCGCCGCCGCCGCCAGTGCCATGTAGCTGACCGGATCGGTGCCGGTCGGCACTTCCTTCGGAATCGCGCCACTGATCTTCTGCGTCTTGAAGACAGTGCCGGGCGCCAGATCGAAGAAGGGGAACTCCGGCTCGGTGCAGCCGGTGCAAGGCATGCCGGCGCGGGTCTTCGACGACTGGCGGTTCCAGAGGATGCGGTTGCAGGGCGAGCGGGTCATTGGGCCGCGACACCCGAACTCGTAAAAGAGGCAGCCGGTGCGGGTGCCCTGCCCAAATTCGAGCGTCGATTGCTTGTACTCAAAGAACTGCACACGGGTGCAGCCGGTCTGGGTGAAGCTGGTAAAGAAGGTCTTCGGTCGTTGCAACTCATCGAGCGCAATATCGGCGGCGCGGCCACTGGCGACGGCGACCAGAATCTGCGTGACCCAGTCAGGGTGGGCGGGGCAGCCGGGGATATTGATCACCGGCAAGCCGGCCTTCGAGCGCCAGTTGGGGCCGAGGAAGCCGCCGAGTTCGCGTTTGTGGAATTGGAGGCCGGTGGACTGGCTGGGGTTGGGGGCCATCGCCGGGATGCCGCCCCAGCAGGCGCAATCGCCGATCGCGACCACGATGCTGGCCTGCGCAGCCAACTCGCGCACCCACTCTTGCATCGGGCGATCGGCGAACATGTTGTAGCGTCCAGTACCGTTCGGCGCCTGAATCACCGTCCCTTCAAAGACGAAGATGTCGAGCGGGCGGGCGCCACTTGCGCAATCGTGGAAAATTCGTTTCGCATTTTCACCCAATTCCATGCCAAGCGAGGGGTGCCAGAGGATCTCGATCCCGAAATCGGTCACCAGATCGCAGGCGCTGGGTTCCTCGGCGTTGAGGAACGACATCGTGTTGCCGCTACAGGCGCCACCCTGCAGCCAGAGCAATGTTGCCATCGAATCGCCTCCTTACCGTAATACGTAACAACACTGTTGAGTTGCTTGACCCTAGATAACCCTCGATCCTCAGTGATGCAAGAGTGGTTTCCTATCTATGACCGGGCCGCCATCCGCTCGCGCAACCAAGCCATCCATGCCGCCAAACCGCCTTCGCGGCGGGCAGAGGTGGGGATGATTGGCGCCAGCGGGTTGACAGCGCGAACATTCGCTTCGGCTAGGGCCTGATCAAAACCCACTGCCTCGGCCAGATCCATCTTGGTCAAGAGCACCGCATCGGCGGTCGCGAAGGTTGAGGGGTACTTCAGCGGTTTATCTTCGCCCTCGGTTGTTGACAGCAAGACGACCCGCGTCGCTTCGCCGAGGTCGTACCCTGATGGGCAGACCAGATTGCCGACATTCTCGATAAACAGCAGATCAATTTGGTTGAGATCCCAGCCTTCGAGGTGGCGCGCAACAATGTCGGCCTCGAGATGGCACATATCACCGGTCTGAATCTGGCGCACCAACCCGCCGCTGCGCGCTAGCCGGCGGGCATCGTTGTCAGTGGCAAGATCGCCGACCAACGCCGCTACCCGGCACTCAGCCAGCATAGTGCGCATCGTCGCCTCGAGGAGGCTCGTCTTGCCAGCGCCGGGGCTTGACAAGAGGTTGACCACGAATACACCCGCCGCGTGAAAGCGGCTGCGCAGCTCGGCGGCGAGTTGATCGTTCTTGCTCAGCACGCCCTGCCGGATCTCGATTAACCGTTTGGCTTCGTAACTCATGGCGTCTCCAGTGCCACTAATTCCAATTCCCGCCCGTGAACAATCTGGCCGCAAGGCTGGTTGCACTGCGGGCAGCGAAACAAACGCGGGTTTGGCAAAGTTACTTCGGCGTTGCAGCCGGGGCAAAAGACCACAACCGGCACCTCTTCGATGATCAGCTCGGCGTTGGTCAGCGGCGTGCCTTCGGCAGCGATGGCAAAACTAAAACGGAGCGCATCGGCCACCACGCCAGCGAGCGCGCCAATGCGCAGGTGAACGGCGCTGATCGTGTCTGCACCGGCTTCGGCAGCAGCAGCGCTGGCGATCGTGACAATATTGTGCGCGATTGACAGTTCGTGCATAGGTTATAACGCAAAGCCGCAAAGCCGTTTTACGTGACGTTGTCTTTCCTCACTTCAACGAACTGCCAAACCGGCGGCCAAACTCGACGATCAGGCCGGCGGCGCGTTGCACATCGGGGTCGCGCAGCGCCTTGAGCAGGCCAAACAGGCCAACCGGCTTGGGCGACTGGCGCAACGCTTCGCGGCTGGCGACGAAGGCATCGCCGGCTTCGCCGACCAGTTGCACAGTTTCGGGATGGAACACACCCGAATCGAGCAGCGCGTCGAACTCCTCGGAAGCGATAAACGGCTCGATCTTCTCGATGACGCGGATAAAGTTGGGCGCAACCGCCACGAGACGCGGGAAGTAGGGTAGGAACGTAATGAACGCATCGATCAGCTTATCAGGCGTAATATCACGTGTCTGCACCGTCGCGCGCAGCTCTTCGATCGCGCTGCGAATATTGTCGGTCAACTCATCGCCGCGAGCCAGCAGGTGATCGAGCGCGCTGACGAGGAACGCGAGCAATTCGCTCTGGCCGAGCAGCCGGTCAAGCGCCGCGAGGGTCTGTGGTTTGCTAAGAGTAGCGAGCAAGCGTTGAAACGCCGGTTGGTTGGTGAGGGTGGCAAGTTGCTCGACTGTATCGGTCAATTGCGGCAAAGTGCGAGCAAGTCGCACCAGTTGGCCGGCTAGCTCGCCGCTCTCCGCCGGCAGCGCCGCGCGCAGCTCTTGCACGCTGGCTGCCACATTGTCGGCGATCACCTCACCGCGTTGCAACAGACTATCAACTGCGCCAGCGGAAAAGGCCAACAGCTCAGCGTGGTCAAGCAAGCGGTGCAAAGCGGCGGCAGTGTGCGGTTCGTTCAGCCGTTCGAGTAACGCGGCGGCGTTTAGCGGACGGTCGGCATACGTTGCGGCGCCATTGCTGCTCATTGCGCTCCTCGTGCAAAGGTAAAAGGAAACAGTAGCGACAACCAGTATAATTCCAGAACAGGTTACAATCGCCGAGATGTGGCGACTTGGCCGATAGTGATGAGTAAAACGTGATTGTTAGTGCGAATTATAAGGGTCACGAATCGTTAACGTCAAGTGATAAATCCACAACGCTCGGTTGTGATGGCCGTGCATCCGATCGGCATTGTCTTGTGCAAAACAGTGATACGTGCTACAGTGGTGGCGCAAGGTCGTTGCATGAAAATGTTGGGCATAGGTAGAGGCGGCTCGTCAGGCCGCTTCGTCACTGACTACATACAACTACGATGGAACAAGCGATGGCTAATCCCCAGCAGCGGCGCTGGCGAGTGCATGTGCGCGGGATTGTGCAGGGGGTCGGTTTCCGGCCCTTTGTGTTTGGGCTAGCCGAACGCTGGCGGCTGGCCGGATTCGTGCGCAACGATAGCGCCGGAGTAACGATTGAAATTGAGGGTGAGGAGGGCGCGCTGCGCGAGTTTGTGACGGCGTTGCAACGCGATGCGCCGCCATTAGCGCGCATCGAACAGGTGAGCGTCGAGCCGTTGGCACTGGTAGGCGAGCGCGCGTTTGTGATTGCCGCCAGCCAAGCACAAGCCCTGCGCCGCACCCTGATTGCGCCCGATACTGCCACTTGCGCCGATTGCCTGCGCGAGATAACCGATCCTGCCGACCGGCGTTACCGCTACGCCTTTACCAATTGCACCAACTGTGGCCCGCGCTTTACGATTGTGCTCGATGTACCCTACGACCGCGCCAATACCACAATGCGCAGTTTCCCGCTTTGTGCGCGTTGCCGGGCCGAGTACGAAGACCCGCGTGATCGCCGGTTTCACGCCCAGCCAACCGCCTGCCCGGCCTGCGGACCGCAACTGCGATGGGTAGGTTTGGCGGATCAGCAATCCATCGACCGCTTGGCAAAGGAGGAAGCGCCGGCTCTCGCTGATCCGTTGGTTACGGCAGCATTGGCGTTGGCGCAGGGCCAGATCGTGGCGATCAAGGGGTTAGGCGGCTACCATCTGGCCTGTGCTGCCGACGACGAAACAGTGGTGAGCCGGTTGCGCCAGCGTAAGCAGCGCGAAGCGCGCCCGTTGGCGTTGATGGCGCGTGATGAGGCGGTAGCCGAGCAGTTGTGCGTGGTTGATCAGGCTGCGCGCGCTTTGTTAACCAGCCAAGTGCGCCCAATCGTGTTGATGCCGCGCCGGCCCGCTGCGCCGGTCGCGCCTTCGGTCGCGCCGGGGATGCAGACGCTAGGGGTGATGTTGCCGTATACGCCACTGCACCACCTGCTCATGGCCGAGTATGCCGCTGCAGTCGGCCCGGCGCGCGTAGCGGCAATTGTGTTGACGAGCGGCAATCTGAGCGATGAGCCGATTGCTTATGAGGATAATGATGCCGCCCAACGGCTAGCGCCGATTGCCGATGCGTTTCTTGCCCACAATCGGCCTATTCACATGCGTTGCGACGATAGTGTGGTGCGGGTGGCTGCCGGCGGGCAGCTTCTGA
>JANWYE010000011.1:17360-19371 GCA_025057175.1 Chloroflexus sp.
GTTTCTTGCCCACAATCGGCCTATTCACATGCGTTGCGACGATAGTGTGGTGCGGGTGGCTGCCGGCGGGCAGCTTCTAATCCGGCGCTCGCGCGGCTATGCGCCGGCCCCGATCACGTTGGCACGTGAATTGCCATGCCCAATTCTCGCCTGCGGCGGCCATCTCAAGAATACGTTTGCGCTCGCTCGCGGGCGCGAGGTCTTTCTTAGCCATCACATTGGCGATCTAGAAAATTTGCCTACCCTGCGCTCGTTCCACGAGGGGATTGCCCATTTCCAACGATTATTTGACATTACGCCGGAAGCGGTGGCCTACGACCTGCACCCCGGCTATTTAGCGACCCAAGCGGCGCTGGCGATGCCGATCGAGCGCAAAATGGGCGTGCAGCACCACCACGCGCATATTGCGGCAGTGCTGGCCGAATATGGCCACGCCGGGCCAGTGATCGGAATTGCCGCCGACGGCAGCGGCTACGGACCGGATGGCACGGTCTGGGGTGGTGAGGTGTTGGTAGCCACCTGCGCCGAGTATGAGCGGGTGGGCCATCTAAGGCTGCTAGTCTTGCCCGGCGGCGAACAGGCGGTGCGCCAGCCGTGGCGAGTGGCGGCGGCGGCGCTGGCCCAGCTCTACGGCCCCGATTTTTGGCGGCTTGAGCTACCCTTCACCCAACGCCTCGATCAGGTGG
This sequence comes from Chloroflexus sp., assembly GCA_025057175.1. Classification (GTDB taxonomy): domain Bacteria; phylum Chloroflexota; class Chloroflexia; order Chloroflexales; family Chloroflexaceae; genus Chloroflexus. The sequence goes on from JANWYE010000011.1 coordinate 18,047, forward strand.
CGTGGCAAGTGCTGGCCCGTATGATTGAACGCAACCTCAACAGCCCGCGCACCTCAAGCCTTGGCCGGCTATTCGACGCTGCCGCGGCGTTGGCCGGGATCGGCCAGATTGCGCGCTACGAGGGCGAGCTGGCCATCCTCTTCGAGCAGATCGCCGATCCGCATCAGCCGGCCTATCCGATGCCACTGCGCGAACCAGAGGTGAGCGGCGGGCCATTCACGCTCGACGGGTTGGCCCTGCTGGCGGCGCTGGTTGATGATGTGCGGGCCGGGATCGAACCGGCAGCGATTGCCGGGCGAGCGCATCATGGCGTGGCGCAGGCGTTGCTGGCGGCTTGCCGGCGCGTGCGCGACGAGCGGGGGCTGGCGACAGTCGCGCTCAGCGGTGGCGTGTTTCAGAATGTCTTACTGCTCGAGACTTTAGCCGGCGCATTGCAGGCCGATGGCTTCACCGTGCTGATCCCGCGCCTCGTGCCGCCGAACGATGGCGGGTTGGCGTTGGGGCAGGTGGCGGTGGCCGGGGCGCGCTTGGTGGTGTGAACCTTCGGCTTGGTGGGGTGGCATAGCCACGAAAAGATACCAAGTGTGCCTGCGTATGATTTGCTTAGGTTTATTGCAGCGGCGCACAGGATTTCAACGTAAGGAACAGTAGCTCATTGGATCCTTACCTAGCGGGTGGGAGGCAGGGTGTTGGCGTTTCTCCTCACAAAACACGGTACAATGCCACCATCGCCTGCGCGCATTAACCTATCTCGCGAAAGGAGTAGCACAATGCCCGTGACCCTCGCCGAAGTGCAGCAACTGGCCGAACAGCTCGCTCCCGCCGAGCAAGCTCAGTTGATTGCCCATCTGGCCCGGCGGTTGGCGGCGACGATACCGGCTTCGCCGGATCAAGCCGGCGTATTTGCCGATCCGTGGGCAAAACTGGCCTCGTTTTGGCGTGAATTGGAAACATTAGAGCCGCCTCACCCCGACCCGGTCGAGCAACTACTGGCCGATCGTCGTAGCCGCCAACAAATGATTGAGGGTTCTGACCATGTTCACTCTTGATGCCAGTGTCTTAATGCGCCGGATCAACGCGAAAGACCCGGCCACGGTGGTCTGTAACGAGCTGTTGGAAGCGATTCGGTTGAAAGCAATACCTTTGGTCGAACCCTTGCTCGTGCTGCCGGAAGTGGCCGGCGCATTCAGCCGTCTATTCCGTGACCCAATGCGAGGGCGGGTTTACGCCGAATTGTTGCGCGATCTACCCAACACTACCTATGTGCCGCTCGATGCTGCGTTGGCGCAAGTAGCCACCGAGCTGGCCGCCGATCGCTTTCTGCG